>NZ_JBHGAQ010000040.1:0-4902 GCF_042610505.1 Chryseobacterium sp. sg2396
CCTCCTGTGCTTTGTGTTCATCGAACGGAACGTATTACTTAACATTGCTATCATTTGCTGAATGCAATGCCTTTGCGAACGAAAAATATTCTCAACGCTTTAAAAAAATCTTAGCGGACATCGCGTTAAAAATGCAACATCCTATTACCAGCAAAGAAAATAATTTCCCTATTTTTGTAAGGTTCAATGAAAGACTACTACTATTTTCTCGGGATTTCAAATGATGCTTCGGAAGAGGACATCAAAAAGGCATATCGCAAATTGTCTTTAAAATACCATCCGGATANATGCAACATCCTATTACCAGCAAAGAAAATAATTTCCCTATTTTTGTAAGGTTCAATGAAAGACTACTACTATTTTCTCGGGATTTCAAATGATGCTTCGGAAGAGGACATCAAAAAGGCATATCGCAAATTGTCTTTAAAATACCATCCGGATAAAAATGAAAACGATGCCTTCTTTGCCGACCGGTTCCGGGAAATCCAGGAAGCTTATGAAACATTGAGCGATAAAAACAGCCGGTATTCTTACGATCAGAATCTGGAGGGCCATCAGAAAAGCTTCCGGTATACGGTTCCGCCATCCATTAAAACGTTTTCAGCGAATAAGATTCATGCAAAGAAAGGGGAGGAGATCATCATTACCTGGCAGACCCAGAATGCGGATGTAGTGAAGGTTTTGCCGTTCGGACTGGAAAAAGCTTACGGCGAAAGGATATTTAAAATAACGGAATTCAAGGGCGGAAAGTTCCAGATTTTGCTTCATGCGACGAATTCGCTGCTGCACAAAACGGCGGTTCAGGGCATTACCATTACGGAAGTTTTTGAAAGCAATACGGAGAAATTCAAAGACAAAGCGGAAGAATTATTTAAATCCCAGCCACGGACGACAACCAATCCGACCGGACAGCCGAAAATAGCGAGACTTGTCATCGGGATGGTGATGCTGATTGTGGCCCTTTACTTTCTCATTAAAAATTTCGGGCATTAACCAGAAGTTAATATAACATTAAACACTAGGATAAATCCATGTTTAGATAAAAAGCAGGATTTTTATGTATGGTCATAGATTGTTTTTGGACCAAAAAACTTCCAGCCCCAGCTTCCCTCTTTCAGCTTACAATTAAGCCAATTTCTTATTCCCAGGACACTTTTTACATCTCTTCCCTTTTTTGAATTTCTTACAACAGGATTTCTTTTCACCACAGTAGATTTCTTCGGTATTCATTGTAAAAGCAGGAGCCAATGGCGGTACTTTGAAAGGAACGATCATATTCATGATGCAAATATATTAATTTAGAATAAATACAGATAGTAAAATCTGAAAATATTTATTCTTTTAACACTTAGCTGTTTACGGCATAACTTCGCGATACTTATAAAGACCAGCGGAAAAGGATCAATTATGTTAAGATTTTCCTGTATAGAAAATAGGGATCGCTGATTTTGTGAATTTTTCAAACGTCTAAAGTGAATTATTTTTGCTGATAAAAATCATTTTAATCTGATTTACATATAAAAAGGCAATAAAAAGCAGTTAATTTTGAATAAGATAGAATACTTTGCGTTATTTATTTATGATTCCGATTTAGTTGTGCAATTTTCCAAAAAATCGTAATTTTACGAATCTTTTTTTACAAACAAAATCTAATAAATAAAAATGAATACAGAACAGTTTGTGAGCCGTCACATTTCCATGAATGAAGCCGATAAACAGGCCATGCTGGAAAAAATTGGCGTTTCAAGTGTCGAAGAGCTTATCGCTCAAACCATCCCTTCCTCTATCCGTCTAGAAAAGGATCTCGAAATCTCAGCTCCGCTTTCCGAGTATGAGATGATGAACCACTCCAAGGAATTGGCTTCTAAGAATACGGATTACACCAGCTACATCGGTTTCGGATATCACAATACCCTGTTGCCGTCGGCTATTCAGAGAAATATTTTCGAGAACCCGAGCTGGTATACGGCTTATACGCCTTACCAGGCGGAAATCGCCCAGGGAAGACTGGAGGCACTCCTTAATTTCCAGACGGTGGTGTGCGACCTTACCGGTTTTGCGCTGGCCAACGCTTCATTGCTTGATGAATCTACGGCAGCAGCAGAAGCGATGCACATGTTCTTCAACAACCGGACAAAAGACCAGAAGAAATCAGGAGCGAACAAGTTCTTCGTTTCGGATCTCGTATTGCCTCAGACGATTTCCGTTTTGAAAACAAAGGCGGAAGGTCTTGAAATCGAGATTGTGGAAGGTGATCACAAAACGCATGAGCTTGACGGTTCGTACTTCGGGGTGCTGTTGCAGTATCCGGGGAAAAACGGGATTGTTCTGGATTATACGGAAGATGTTACCGAATATAAGAAACTGGATCTTCAGGTAGTCGTTGCCTGCGATCCGATGGCTTTGGTAAAGCTGAAATCTCCTGCCTCGATGGGTGCCGACTGTGCCGTGGGAACAACACAGCGATTCGGAATTCCTTTGGGTTACGGTGGTCCTCACGCTGCCTTCTTCTCCTGTAAGGAAGATTACAAAAGAGATATTCCGGGAAGAATCATTGGGGTTTCCCAAGATGCTTATGGAAAACGTGCCCTGAGAATGGCATTGCAGACCAGAGAGCAGCACATCAAAAGAGAAAGAGCGACTTCCAATATCTGTACTGCTCAGGTTCTTCTGGCAGTAATGGCCGGAATGTATGCCGTTTACCATGGTCCGAAAGGTTTAAATTATATCGCCGACCAGATCCACTTCAAAGCCAACGCTTTGAAAGGCGGACTGAAAGCATTAGGATACGACATTGTGGAAGAACCGATCTTTGATACGGTAAAAATCACGATCAATGAAGACGATAAGAAAAGGCTGATGCGAATGATGCTGGACCACAAGCTGAACCTGAACTATTTCACGGAAGGGGTGGTGAGCATCGCGATCAACGAAAGTACGACTTTGGATAAACTGAATGTCCTGATGGCTTCTTTCGCCCAGTTCAAAGACAAGCAGACTTTCAAACTGGAAATTAAGGAAGGATACAGCATTCCGGAAGAGAATTTAAGAAAAGATGAAATCCTTACCGAAGAAGTATTCAACAAATACCATACGGAAACGGAATTGATGCGTTACATCAAGCGTCTGGAAAGAAAAGATTTATCGCTGACACATTCCATGATTTCTTTGGGATCGTGTACAATGAAGCTGAACGCGGCTACTCAGATGCTTCCGCTTTCATGGGACAACTGGGGAGCGATCCACCCGTTTGTACCGGTAGACCAGGCCGGCGGTTATCAGGAAATGATCCGTGAGCTGGAAAAAGACTTGGCGGAAATTACCGGTTTTGCAGGAACTTCCCTACAGCCGAATTCAGGAGCCCAGGGAGAATATGCTGGATTGATGGTAATCAGACAATACCATATTGCAAGAGGCGAAGGTCACAGAAACGTGGTATTGATTCCACAGTCGGCACACGGAACCAACCCGGCTTCCGCAGCGATGGCGGGGATGAAGATCGTTGTCGTGAAGAACATGGAAAACGGGGAAATCGATTTTGAAGACCTGAAAGCCAAAGCCGAACAGCATTCTGAAAACCTTTCGTGTGTAATGATCACGTATCCGTCTACTTATGGATTCTTCGATGCCAACATTAAAGAAATTACGTCTCTGATCCACGAACATGGCGGTCAGGTGTATATGGACGGAGCGAACATGAATGCTCAGGTAGGTTACACCAGTCCGGGGAACATCGGGGCAGACGTTTGTCACCTGAACCTTCACAAGACTTTCGCGATTCCTCACGGTGGAGGAGGTCCTGGGGTAGGCCCGATCTGTGTGGCAAAACACCTGGTTCCTTTCTTACCTTCCAACGCCAACATTAAAGTAGGAGGAAATGAATCGATTGACGGAATTTCGGCAGCACCTTACGGTTCCGGACTGATCCTGAATATTTCTTACGCTTACATTAAAATGCTGGGAACTTCAGGCCTGAAAAAAGCAACGGAACACGCCATCTTAAACGCTAACTATCTGAAAGAAATCTTAGCGGAACACTTCCCGATCTTATATTCCAACGAAAACGGAAAAGTAGCCCACGAATGTATCGTCGATTTCAGACAGTTCAAGTCTTTAGGCATTGAAGTGGCTGATGTTGCGAAACGACTGATGGATTACGGATTCCACGCACCGACGGTTTCTTTTCCGGTAGCCGGAACGCTAATGATCGAGCCGACCGAATCGGAAAGCAAAGCAGAAATCGACCGTTTTGCAGAGGCCTTAATCGCCATCAAACACGAGATCGATGAAATCGCCAACGGTGAAGCTGATGCCGCCAACAACGTATTGAAAAATGCGCCGCACACCGAGCAGGTGGTGATCTCCGATTCCTGGGATAAACCATACAGCAGAGAAAAAGCCGCTTATCCGTTAGAGTGGGTAAGAGACCACAAATTCTTTGCTACCGTTTCCAGAGTAGACGAAGCCTACGGAGACCGAAACTTAGTTTGTACCTGTGAGCCGATTGAAGCGTATATGTAATTCGATCTGATATATAAAATGAATCCCTCTCGTGATTGAGAGGGATTTTTTTGTTTTAGATTTTTATTTTATTGATAAATATTCAGATAATTTTATTCCTTTGTTCAATTCAGCAAAATACGTATGATTAATTCCTGAAATTTTTATAATATCATTTATCGAATAATTCTTTGTCTTAATTAATTTACCATATTTTATTCCAAATAGATAAATAGAAGCTACAGTTTCTCCGTTTTTTGCATTTTCAAAATTGTCGCCCAATATTTTTCCTAAAGTATTTAATTCAATTTCATTATCAAAAATTGCTTTATCACTTAATTTTATACCTTTATTTAATTCTGTAATATAACGTGAACTCGGGTAAAAACCATGAGGTGATTA
>NZ_JBHGAQ010000041.1:0-4409 GCF_042610505.1 Chryseobacterium sp. sg2396
GTATTTTGCTGCGACTTCTTTACCCGGAAACTGCACCGGATTAGGTGTCGTTATTCCTTCCTTTTCGTTGTATTTAATTTTATAGGAAAACAGTTTCCCGCCCAGATCCGGAACCGGCATCTGATCCCGGTTTATCCAGGTCATCCAGCCGCGGATGTTGTAAGTATAATCAATACTCTGCAGGCTGTTGCCAACGGTTTTATTCTTTAGCTGTGAGAGTTCATTATACGTATTTTCAGCCAGAAGTACTTCAGGCTGATTATCTACTTTATGGTAATGCTGAAGCAGCCTGTTCTGGCTGTCATAGACAAATCTTTCCTCGAGTGTTACCCCGATTTCGCCCTGCTTTCTTAAATGATATGTATTAGTTTTTTTTACTACCCCTGCAAAATCAAGCTCGGTTTCGGTCTTGGTATATCCGCCCAGATGGTTGGTTGTTTTAGTATCGATCTATCTTCCAATCGAATTGAATAACAAAAAAGAATCCGTTTCTTTTTTTGGTTGTGAAACGGATTCTTATTGCCTGCCACACGATATAATCGTACGCGAGCGGGGCAAAAATACTAAAAATCATTTTTTTTCCATAATACAGGAGGATCATAGATCACATCTCTAATAGTTTTATTTTTAATTGTATCAAATAAGGTTTCTCCTTCCACATATACATTTTTGTTGTCATGAGAAAAAGTATATATTGAGTATGCTTCACCAGTTTTACTATAAAAAATCCATGGTCCTCTTTTTAGAAATAGATTTTTATCTTTATAAAAATCTATTTCTCCCTCACTTGCAATTTTTCCATTATTAAAATAAATTTTTGTAGTAAAGTGATTGGGTGCTTTATGCAAATATGAGTAGCTATTTATTTTTTGATTCGGATAGTAATGATAAATTTTAATTACCATACCGTTGTTATAAATATACTTACTATCCAATTTCCCATTTTTATCATATACTTCAGAACTTACTAATCTTCCTTTACTGTATATCGCTTTTGTATCAGTATCTTCAGCTCTAATCCACTCAGTATAGTTTTCTTTCTTACAAGATTGTAAAAAAAGAATGATTATCCCGACCATAAAAATTAAGTTCTTCATATTATCTTCTTTTAGATTTTAGCACACTATCAACTTTTGATTTTACATATGGATTTGAAATCTCATCATAATTATTTCCTGTGTGCCAGTTTTGATATATATTTCCAGTTTTTGGTACTTTAAACTGCATTATGGTATCTTTATCATCAAATGGTACGGTTGGCACTAATAATTGTATCTTTATTAAGAGTTTTATTCTTTCCTTTAAATTCTGAAACAGCCAAGTCAACTAATGACATTACATCTACCATAGTATTCATCAAGATACTCTTTAAGTTTGGATCACTTTTGTCTCCTCTACTTAAACCGTTGATAATTCCTCCGAAATATCCATCAACATTAACCATTTTATCTATATCTCCTCTAAAAAAAGGATTGCTATATGGTTCAATAGGAGCAGCCCCACCAAGATTTGAATAAAAATCACCACCTTCATTACCTAAATGTGATAGCCATTTATTAAAGTCAAAGGATCCTCTTCCTTTTACATATATTCCACCATCAGTCGTTGTTGCTCCTGAAAAAACTTCTTGTGTAGAATTATCTGTATATGTCCCATCAGCATTTAAAGAATAAGATGCAGATCCATCCTTTACTTGACCTGTTTGTGCTACACCATAGACATTTGTATAATCTGCATCCAATGCTTCCTGGATTGTATTAATATCGGATCTATATGTTAAGGTTTGGTGTCCATCCTCAAACATTTGATGTATCCATCCTTTTCCTTCTCTTCCATCCGGATCAATAAATCGTATAGGATTATTGAAAGCGTAGTTATATGGGCTGAATCTTGTCATCTTCTCCGCCAACGGATCTANATGTTAAGGTTTGGTGTCCATCCTCAAACATTTGATGTATCCATCCTTTTCCTTCTCTTCCATCCGGATCAATAAATCGTATAGGATTATTGAAAGCGTAGTTATATGGGCTGAATCTTGTCATCTTCTCCGCCAACGGATCTACCACACCCCATCTTCCGATATCCGCCATATAAAATCTCGCCCCATAATCATACATCCCGGTTTCCTGAAGCTCCTTACCGTTGTACTTGTAATTCTTATACGAACCCGCCCCANTGTTCTTATTTAGTAAATTCGCTGTATAATTCTTTCACTATGAAGATAGGCGACAACTTAAAAAAACTCCGTGAGAGCAAAGGTTTAACACAGCAGGAGATGGCTGATCTGATGCATACACACAGAACAGGATACTCTAAAATGGAAAACAACCAACAGGATATTCCTGTCGATAAATTGGTTTTTGTCGCTAAACATTTCGGGATTGCCGTAGATGATATTATTTTCTTCAATGAAAAAAACAATGTTCCCAATGAGGTTTCTATGGAAGATACCGCAGTTCTGGAACAGTTAAAACTTATCAATGAACTTGATGCCGAAGAAAAAAACATTCTTCTAAAACTAATCGAAACTTTCGTTTCTAAAAAACGATTTAAAGATTATTTACAGAAAAATATTGCTACGCTATAGTTTTGTTTTGTAACACAAAACGAAACAACTTTATAAAACACATAACCCACCGCTTTGCGGTGGGTTATTTATTGTTGCTCACGGATTACAAATCCGCGAGATCGGGTAACTACCATTTGAATTTAACTGCGTTGTAGTACCATCGTAAGCTGTGTAAGTTCCTGATTTCCCAAGATAAGTTTCATTTTCTCCTGCTGTTGCCTGACTTGTAGCATTTGGATTCCAATAAACACTATTTGTTTGTCTATTATATACCCAATCCTCATTCTGCATTCCATCGGGGTTTAAAAGCCTGATTTCCAAAGAAAATCATTGATAGCTATTTCACTTATATAAAAATCATCGGGATGCAGAATAAATCCATTTTGTTTTTTCAATTTTTCTATTGCTTTTTCAGCCATCTCTTCTGAAGAAAAAACACCTATAAATCTTTCATCATCTAAATATCTATTAATAGTGTAGCTATGATTAACACTAAAAATTGAATCCAAATTCAACTCTTTTACAGATAAATCACTATCATCTATTAAATCACTTTCTAAAAGATAATCTCTTCCAATCTCCCCAATAGAACTTTCAAATCCATTTTCCCAATGTATTTTATTAATGATAAATTTATTAATGATAAAATTATTGGGATAGAGATCAAATCCAGGTAGTTTTAGAGCTTCTGATTTTAATTTTTCAACATTTTCTATGGTATCACAAAATCCCAAAATTTTAGTATCCTTCAGTGAATCATCTGAATAAGTATGATCAAGGATATATATAAAATATTGCATAATCATTATTTTTTCTTTACTTCAAATCCCCTATCTCCCCATTTCTTAATTTTGTTAAATTCAGAACCAGGTCCTTTACTTGCTTTGCCTTTATTCCATTCCCCTTTACCATACTGTCCATTTAACAACCTTTCCGCAAAAGTTTTTCCGTCTTCATCTACATAAGGAGCTTCTCCTTGTTCTTTAGCCCAAGACGGAACGTCCTTTGCAGCCTCTTTTCCTGTTTTTCCACTAACAGGTACTTTTTTCTCCTTCGGTACATCCTGACCATTCACATCTTTATCTTCATCAGATTCTGTATTCATCGTTTGAGGAGAATGCATCATCGGATCTATTTGTATTCCATGCTGGATTGGCAAAGGAGTATTAAAAATATCATCAATAATTAACTTTGAAAATACAGCTAATAAAATAAATAATCCTACACCAGATTCAGATGATCCTGCTCCTACTGTAATCGCTGCAGCATTAATGCCTGAATTACCTCTTGTTGCTACTTCATCAATATCAGTAAATTTATTTCCTCCCTCTAAAAGTTGTACCGTAGCTCCTTCAACTCTATAACTTCCTGTTTTTCCTACATAGCTCCAACCATTAGGAGTATTTTCAGGTCCTGTAACGTTAGGATCCCATCTATATCCTCCGTTTCCATTGGTAATCCAATCAGATAGTTTTTCTCCCTGCATTCCTGTAGGATCCCAAAAATTAATTGGATTGTTCCAAACATAACTGTAAGCTTCGTGGGTGTACTGGCTTCTTGGGTCTATCACCCCCCATCTTCCGATGTCAGGCATATAAAATCTCGCACCATAATCATACATTCCGGTCTCTTGCAACTCTTTCCCGTTGTACTTGTAATTCTTATAAGATCCCGCTCCAAAGAAAGCATTGCCACTCTTCAGATGGTTCATCCCGAAAGGATAATAATCATTTACATCTACCAGTTCCAGATTACCTGCGCTGTTTCTTCCAAAGCTTACCCGGGCATTTCCCAAATGGTCTTTGTACTGGTAAATATACTGATCTTTTTTATAATCGTA
>NZ_JBHGAQ010000042.1:0-4271 GCF_042610505.1 Chryseobacterium sp. sg2396
GGTGTAGTGGATCCGCTGGCGGAGAAATATCGCAGGCATTCCACTTATAACTATGCTATGAATAATCCAATCCGTTTTATTGATCCTGATGGTAGAGGAGTTAATGATTTTGTGGAAAGAAAAGATGGCTCGATCTATTGGGATAAAAATGCAAACTCTCAATCCACAACTAAAGCTGGAGAAACCTATTTAGGAAAGGAATTAACATTTAACTTTACCAGTTATATTGACGGAAATCTTTGGGATGGACCCTTAAATGGTATAGTAGATGCTTCTGGTGTTAAATTAACAAGTACTTTAAAGCTAACAGCAGGAGAAAATGAAGCAGGAGAATTAACAAGTTTGTCAGGAAGTTTTGAATCCAAACCTGGTGATACTCCAATTGGTGCACCAAGAATGTTTTATCCAGGACAAGGAGGAAGTAATAATGTTTTTGGAATGACTCCTACATCAACGGGAATTAATACAAATTTTGAACAGCATGCAAGTGTATCTCCAATTGAAGAATGGGGATTAAATCAGATAGGTTTTAAAATAGTAGATGTTGCTCAAAAATTAAATATTAATTATAACAGTGCTAATGGCAGTCTTTCGGTAGATGCTTACACGAATGTTTTTCCTTCGGCTAAACTAACAGTTTCTGGTAGTGGCAATACTTCTAAATTAATGCAGTATAATCAGCCATCTTTTCAAGGAACTCATAGTGCATTAAAAGGAGTTTCTGGCATGAATCCATTTAAAGACAGTAAAGGAAATTATATTCGTCCTTCAGAAAATACCGTAATCAGACCTAAATCAATAAATGATTTTTCATATTACCCATCAAGATTTTATAAAAGAAACTAATATGTTCAAAACCAATCTTATTAACAGTTTTTTATACACAACAATAAAATATATTATCTTCTTTGTTGTGCTTGCTTTTGTTGGAAATCGATTTAAGCATATTGTACTAGATAATGCGGCAACATCTTCCAAAATATTTAGTCTTACTTTAAATTATATTCTACAGGTATCAATATATATGATTCCGTTAGTATTAATCTTTAGTTTTCCAATATACTTTATATTAAAAATAAAGAAAAACATATTTTTTTTAATTTCTATAATACTATATTTTACAGTGGAATATTATTTTTATACATTTTTATACGCCCCATCCAATAAGATTTTAGGGGTTTATAATATTGTAATAGGCATATTTATATTATTTATTTTTTTCTATAAAGCTATTCGTTCAAAATTTACAGGATTATAAATAACCCCCCGATCTCGCGAATTTATAATCCGTGAGCAATAATAAAGAACCCACCGCAATTGCGTTGGGTTTTATGTTATAAAGAGTAGCATAAAATAAGATGCTTTTCATTTTTAACCTCAAAAAACATGGCGAATTGGGGTAACGGTACAGAAAAGATTTGAGTACGATTCCCAAAACAGGCTGAAAAAGCATTATCATCAGGTGGATAATAACCCGCAGGAACTGCTTGCTGAAAACACCTATAACGATCTGTCTCAGCTTGTGAATAAGAAAGTAGGAAATAATCTTCAAAGCATCGATTACACCTACAACATCCGCGGATGGATGACCAAGATCAATGATCCGGCAAACCTTAACGGAAAACTGTTCGGGTATAAAGTAAAATACAGTGAAGTGGAAGGGTTTGAAACGCCCAATACAGACTTTTCTACTCTGAAAGTAAAACCGAAATACAACGGCAATATTGCGGAAGTAGACTGGAGAACAGGAACAACTACAGTAGACAACCTGAGAAGATACGGCTATGTTTATGATGGAGTGAACAGATTACTGGCCGGTTTTTACCAGAAAGATTCCAATCCGTCGGCTAAGGAATACTTTGAGAAGATGGATTATGACCTGAACGGGAATATTACCCATTTAAAAAGATCCGCAGAATCACAACAGGGATCCGCAGCATTCAATATTGATGACCTTACTTACGCTTATGCCAATAATAACCAGAGCAACAGGCTTAGTTCAGTCATGGATTCTTCCACGGATTACCGGGGTTACCCTGAGGTATCGGGGATTGCTATTCCCTATGATGTTAACGGGAATATGATTTCCCATAAGGATAAAGGGATTCTGAACATGGCTTATAACTTCCTGAATCTTCCCAACCGTCTTACTTTTGACCAGACGTATCAGATCAGGAATATCTTCAGCGGAGTTACGGAAACACATAATATTACGACAACCTACCTTTTCNCTGAACATGGCTTATAACTTCCTGAATCTTCCCAACCGTCTTACTTTTGACCAGACGTATCAGATCAGGAATATCTTCAGCGGAGTTACGGAAACACATAATATTACGACAACCTACCTTTTCAGGGCAGACGGAGCGAAACTGAATAAAATTTATATGTACGGGCTAGGCAAGAACCAGTCTAAGGCTTACAAGATAACCGAATATTTGGATGGCTTCCAGTATGAAGGCCAGGGTTCTTCTTTAAGAATAACACGGACTTTAAAGTTCGTCCCAACTTCTGAAGGCTATTATAATTTTGAAAATAATAAGTATATTTACAATTACACAGACCATCTGGAAAATGTAAGGTTAAGCTACTATAATAATGGCGGCAGCGTAGCAGTTCTTGAGGAAAACAATTACTATCCTTTTGGGATGAAGCATTCCGGATATAACGGATCAGTAGGTAATCCTTCGTATCAGTACAAATACAACGGAAAGGAGTTGCAGACGGAAAGCGGGATGTATGATTACGGCGCAAGGTTTTATATGCCGGATGTTGGACGGTGGGGTGTCGTAGATCCTGCTGCTGAATTAGGTAGAAGATTTTCACCTTACAATTATGCCTTTGATAATCCAATCATGTTTGTTGATCCTGATGGAATGTGGCCTTGGCCAACTTGGAGTCAGGTTAAAAGCTATGCTAAAGGAGCTTGGTCTACAGGTGGTAGCATGATTAAAGGCGCAGTTACCAGTACATATACCAGTGTTGCAGGAGGAGTTAGGGAAGCAGGAAAAGTTTACAATGCCTACCAAACTGGAGGGGTTAAAGCAGCAGTAAAACAATACGGAAAATCGGTTTATGAAACCAGCGGGGCTAAATCGATTGTAGAAACGACTAAAAAAGCTGTAAAAGGAGATGCTGAAGCTATGGGGTCTTTGGCAGTAATAGCTTCAGCTGCTGTAATTACGCATAAAGCAGGCGGAACGAAAGGCGGAAGTAATAGTAATGTTTCCGCAATGGGAGATCTGACAAAGAGCGAAGTAGGACAAATACAAACTGAAGTAAATAAGGCAGGAAGACCTCTTGAAGTAGTTGGAAGCGCAGCAGAAGGAACCAGAAGAAATGTAGGTTCAGATTTACCTTTAGGTAAAGGACCAGGCACACGTAGTGATATTGATTACATAGCTCCTCCTAGTTCTATTCAATATTTTGAACAAAATAAGTTACCGTCTATAGATCCTAATACAGGTATAATACCTGGTTATGGAAATGAACACATAGGTCCTGTTGTAAGATTTGAACCAGTAGAAGTGACATTGGCTCCTCAAACAGTAAATCCTACACCATTATTGGTACCTTTTGTAAATGATAAAAAACAATAATTATTAAAATAAGATATTATTAATGACTAAATTAATTCGTTTTTGGTTCACGTTTGAGCACTCTACCACGTTACCACCAACTCTTAAATTAGGCTGTGGAATTACAGGATATAACTATGAGGATGCATTAATACTTTTAAAACAAAAAGTATTCAAAGGAAATGAAGAAATAGTAATTAAAGACTGTGTGGAAAATATTAATTTGACAAATTTAGATTCTAATCATATTTTGCCTAACATTTTACCTCCTAATTTTAGAGGCGTGTGGTATCCCTTAGGTTATAATTGAGTGGAAATCCCTATCTCTCGGATTTATAATCCGTGAGCAATAAAAAAGAACCCACCGCAATTGCGGTGGGTTTTATAGATCGCTGTCAAAACTACCAACCACCTGGGCGGATACACCAACACGGAAACCGAGCTGGATTTTGCAAGCGTGGCCAAGCTTTCCAAAACCTACCATAAAATATTGAACGCTGATACGGAAAGAGTCATTACCGAAACTTTTGAATATGACAATCAGAACCGGCTTCTGGTGCATAAGCACAAAGTGGACAATAACCAGGAAGAGATCCTGGCGCAAAATACCTATAACGAACTTTCTCAACTTTCCAATAAAAAAGTAGGAAACAACCTGCAGAGCATCGATTATGCTTATAACATCCGTGGCTG
>NZ_JBHGAQ010000043.1:0-4181 GCF_042610505.1 Chryseobacterium sp. sg2396
TATTTTAATAAGACCCCTTTATCAGAATCATATTTCAAATATTCATACTTCATTTTGGAAGTATCCTGCTTAAAATAATCAAATATCCCTATATCAATTTTTTTGTTATTAAGAATTTCTGATTTATAAGTCACTATGATTGGTCTGTATACTTCTAATATCTGTCCTTTGATTGTTCCTACAAAACATAATATTAATATATGTATCAATATTCCCTTTTTAATTTTTTCCATTACTTTTTTTCTTTTCTTCTTCTCTTACTTGAACAAGTTGATTAACTATTTTCTCTGAATTAGATCCGGCTTCTCTTTTGGATATTAATTTAAAGTCTTCTGATCCATATATTTTATGATCCTTATCTGCATCTCCAGTTGTATTTTCTATACGAGAGTCCATTTCATGATATACAGCTTCTGCTAAATCATAATTATTATATCCAATTTTAATTTTATTACCGGTACCATCTTCAACTATTGCGCTATTTCTCGAATTACTACTCTTTTCTTTAAAAAAATTTTCATTTAAAGAAATTAAATGTACANTCCAATTTTAATTTTATTACCGGTACCATCTTCAACTATTGCGCTATTTCTCGAATTACTACTCTTTTCTTTAAAAAAATTTTCATTTAAAGAAATTAAATGTACATTTTTATTGCCTGATTGAGAAATGTCTAGATTGTTAAATTCTGATGAATTAGAATATCCTTTAGGAATTGATACTTTACCATCTTTCGCAAACCCTAAAGATTTGATATTAGTAAGTGTTTCTGCTACTGATGAACTAGCACCAAAGTTTTTAGAGTTAATATAAATGTCGTCAGTTTTACTTGTTCCATATTTATCCCAAATAGCTTTTCCCATTTCTGTTTTGTACAGTATGTCTTTTGAAGCTTTGAAAGAACCATTTGCCGTCAAAATAATAATATCTTTTGGACCAAGTCCATCAGGATCAATAAATTTCAGAGGATTATTGAAAGCGTAGTTATACGGACTGTGCCTTCTCATTTTCTCCGCCAGTGGATCTATAACTCCCCATCTTCCGATATCCGCCATATAGAATCTTGCGCCGTAATCATACATTCCAGATTCCGTCTGCAGTTCCTTGCCATTGTATTTGTATTGGTATGAAGAATTACCGGCTAATCCATTGTATCATTCATGTTTCATCCCAAAGGGATAATAATTATTTTCTTCAAGAACTTCTATGCTGCTCCCGTTGTTAAAATAACTCAATCTTACATTTCCCAAATGATCCGTATAGTTATAAATATACTTATTATTTTCAAAATTAAAGTAGCCCTCTGCTGTTGGAACAAATTTTAAAGCCAGAGCCATTGATCCTTTTTTTCCTGTTGCCGTGCTTTCATATTGGAAGCCATTCAACTCTTAATAATAGGCTTTGGAAAGCTTTGATATGCCAGCAAAATCAAGCTCGGTTTCCGTATAGGTGTAACCACCTAAGTGGTTGATTGTTTTTAGTAGCAATCTATATTTTCATTAAAATTAATAACACAAACCCCACCGCAATTGCGATGGGGTTTTATTTTATCTACAGGCACGAGCAAAACGCTCGTACCAACAAAGTACAACGTGTACTAAAAAATTATTGCTTATAATTATTAAAGGCAGTTTTTCTCCTTCAAAATATTTATAATTTCAGTATATTCTTTAGAAGATTTTAATTCATCTTCTTGCAATAAATCTTTTAAATAAACAGGAGTTTCGGTTTCATCAGGGTTATACCTTTTATATAAAATAACGTTGCAATCTGCTCCTTTCTGTAAAAGATATAAAACTATATTATAATTACTTGCCAATACAGCTGATCCGATCGCTACACCACCTTGTGTATTATCATTATAATTTATATTAGCCCCATTATTAACTAAAAGCTTAACAACATCTAAGTTTCCAGTGAAAGAAGCTCGCATCAAAGGTGTATTATTTGTTTTCTGTTCCTCCTTTCCTGAATTACATTCAACATAATTTACATTTGCTTTATATTTGATAAGCTCTGCAACATATTTAGTCCTATCTTCAAAACTTTCACACGCTTCAATTAGAGGAGTACTACAATGAAAAGAATCCGCAACATTAGGATTTGCCCCTAACCTTAATAACTCTTTAAACCCTGCATAATCGTCATTATAAATGCTCATATGCAGTAATGTATTTCCATATTTTGGATCCTGATAATTTATGATTTGTGGATTTTTCTCTATTTCTTCATCTATTTTGGTAATGTCATTATCCCAAACTGCTTTTGCCAGTTCCCAAGCAGGAGTGTCCTGAAATAATAGATAATCAGCTCCCAGCAATTTACTTTTATCAACTTTTTGATCTTGGATAATTTTACTACAAGAAATTACAATTAGGAGACCCAGTAACAATATGACACTTTTCACATTTTTATTATTAAGTTTTTATATCAATTTAAACTTTATAAAATCTAAAGTTTAATTCTGAGTAGATTTTAACAACTGTTCATGCATTTGGAATTACTCTACTATCATTTCACATAATACTTTCGTTATATAGATCAAGAATATCATAAACATCCTTTTTTCCTTAATAGTTCTTCTATAGCAGAATATTCTTTTGCAGAATGGTCGGCATCATCATTTATCCAGTCTTTAAAGTAAATATTTTTCAAATCTTCTGCTCCGCCCTTTTTATACAAAACCTTATTGCAATCTGCTCCTTGTTGTAAAAGATATAATATAACATTATATTTATCTGCTAACACGGCAGCAGACAAAGCATATTCTTCATTAGAATTAGTAAAATTTATTTTAGCTCCATTTTTTAAAAGTAATTTTACTAACTCTAAATTTCCACGTTCTGATGCGGCCATTAAAGCAGTGTCGTTTGTTTTTTGTTCTTCCTTTCCATTATTACATTCCATATAATTAATATCAGACTTGTACTTAATCAATTCTTCTGCATATTTAAGTTTATTATCGAAAGATTGAGCAATTTCAATTAATGGGGTTGTACAATGAGATGAATCAGCGATATCAGGATTTGCCCCTAACTTTAATAATTCTTTAAACGCTTCATAGTTATCATTGTATGAACTTAAATGCAATAAAGTTTTTCCATATTTTGGATCTTGATAATTTAGAATTTGTGGATTTTTATTTACTTCTTCATCTATTTTAGCAACATCATTATCCCAAACTGCTTTTGCCAATTCCCAAGCAGGAGTATCTTGAAATAATCGATAATCAGCTCCCAGCAATTTACTTTTATCAACTGCTTTGTCCCGATTAATCTTATTGCACGAAAATGTCAATAAAAGACTTAGTATTAAAACAATATTTATTAAATTCTTGTTATTAAGCATATGTATATTTTTTTTACTTTAAAAGTTTAAAAATCTGAAGGCCTTAGTTTGCCTGGCCGTAAAAAACCTTTTCCTGCATTAGGATTTATTTTGAATTCTCTTAATACAGTGTCCATAGAATGTCCTTCAAGACCCCAAAAGCTTTTAGGTGTTTGCGTCTGCGGAAGATAATGCCTGTTTCCGTTAACGCGGGGAAGAATAAAATTATTCTGAATTTTATTCAAAGGATCTGTTTTCATAATATAAGCATCGATTTTAGATTCTGATCGCGTCATCGTGCTTTTACCCCCATACATCCATTGGGTTTCGTCGGATAGTCCCGCGGCATTAAAAGTAATTGCCGGCCGATCTGTAACCAATGCCCCCATTGATGCCAATCCGCCTCTTAGAGAATGTCCTACAAAGGTCAGTTCTATGTTACCTAATTGTTTAGACAGTTCTTTTGAATTTTCTGCAGCTAACTTGTATTGAGGAGCATAAGGAACCATTGCCTGTACAACATCTTCTTTAATATCTCCTCCATCTCCAGGTTCTGTTCCAGCTGTAACATAAGAATATTCTGTAACTTTACCATTTACAACACGTTCATAAACCCGCGATTTAAAACCAGATGACTCATCATTTAGCTGAATCCTACTAAAATTTCTATTAGAAACTCGCCATCCGCCAATTAAGATATTGTCTTTTTTATCGCCATACACGTGAGCCGCCATCGCTGCAGCTTCTCTCGGCGTAGGCTTCATCGCCTCTCTTCCATCAGGGTCTATAAAGCCTGTAGGATTATTAAACGCATAGTTGTAAGGACTATGTTTTCTCATTTTCTCAGCCAACGG
>NZ_JBHGAQ010000044.1:0-4138 GCF_042610505.1 Chryseobacterium sp. sg2396
GCCCAGATGAGGTTATCCGGCGGCGGAGGCGGTGGGGGAAGTACTCCTTTCGGGGAAACCCAAGCCTACAGGGATATTATGGCTGCTATTTACTTTCCTAATATTAATTTTAGTACTCCACCAAATGAATATGTAGTAGATATAAATACTGGTCAAGTAACTCAAGTTAGTGACTTAGGAGGTGATGAAATAGATTTTTATCATTATGTGGGTGGCGGAGCTAGTTTTAATGGCAAAACAAGAATAGTAGATAGAGAGACAGGAGAAGATCAATGGATGAATTCATCAAAAAACCTGAAAGGTTATACTCGTAGAAGTAACACTACAAATTGGGCAAATTTATATGATGAGTTTTTAAGTGGTGGAGGTCCTGAAAATAGTTTACTCGTTGGACAAGAAAATGCTGCGGTGAAACAACTCATGAAAACAAATATGTACAAGACCGCTATAGATTATTTCCAAGGAACATCTATGAATGAAAAAGCTTCCTTTTCAGGAATGTTTGGTCCCCTTGGTATAATTCTGGAAAATACGAACATGCAAGGTCAATTTATGGGTAAAACTAATTTTAGTTTTTATCCTGTTGGAAATAGAGTCGTTATAATGGCTTTTGATTCTAAATCAGCGTCATCTTACTCTCTTAATCCATTTAATAAAAGTGAATCAGTTAATATTCCTAGAGTAAATGGTGTAGGTGTCCCTGAAAGCACAACAAGACAAACATATTTATTGTGGATAAATAAAAATAAAATGAAATGAAAAAGATTATAATATTTTATATATTCAGCTCATTCATTATGGTGAGTTGTAGTATTAGCAAGAAAAGTTTATTAGGGAATTATTATTTTAAAGGAGAAAATGTAATTGATACACTAATTGTTAAAAACGATATTTATATACATAAAATTTATGATAAAAATTCTCGATTAATGTATCAAGGAGAAAATCAATGGAGTTTAGAAAATGATAGAATTACGTTATTAAAATTCTATAATAATGAAGATAATAAACTAGAGGAATTTTTACCAGATAAAGATGCTGAAAAATTTTTAATGATCAGTTCTTTTCCTGTTTACAAGAACGATCATGAACTTATTATTGAAGTAAATGCGGATGAAAATATTTTATATAGAAAAAGTAGGTAGGTAATATTCCGATCCTGCGGATTTGTAATAATAATAACCCACCGCAATTGCGGTGGGTTTTGTGTTTTATAAAGCAGTAATGATTTAGTTATATGCTTTTCTTGCATTAAAATCCCTGATGGTAAGATCAAGAAACCTTGTTACGAGTGCTTTGTCTTCTTCATTCATATCCTGTATGGCTTCAAATTTTTTCAGAAGGTCTTTGTCTTTAATAGCTACGGTATCATCGTTGAGTAAAGCATCACTTGAAACCCCTAAAGCATCGGCGATATTTTTAAGCGCATCGGCAGGCGGGATGCTGCTTCCCAGCTCGTATCGGGAAAGGCTTTTGTTATTCACCTGGGATTTTTCTGCAAGTTCTAACGAATAATTATAAAGAGCTTCTTAAAAAAGAGTTAGTTTTTAATGTTTACTTACCTTTTTTTTATTTATGTTAATAAAGTTTATTTAAAATAGTAGCTATATTTACAGCTATACCGACCATTTGGGCAGCATTAGGGTAAGTTACTTTAAAAATAACGGTGGCAGCGCAGAAGTTCTTGAAGAAAACAATTATTATCCGTTCGGATTAAAGTACCAGGGCTATAACCAGGCGGCAGGAAATCCGGCCTATAACTACCAGTACAACGGAAAAGAATTGCAGAAGGAAACCGGCTGGAGCGATTATGGGGCCAGGATGTATATGAGTGATATCGGAAGATGGGGTGTGATCGATCCTCTGGCGGAGCAGATGAGGAGGTTTACTCCATACAATTATGCTTATAATAATCCGGTAAGCTTTACCGATCCAGATGGAAGAAAGCCAATGTCGTGGGAAGATGAGCAAAATAACATCATGACCAAGGTTGCTCCTGAAGGATCCTTGTGGTGGATTTATGCCAGTGGCAATCATGTAGGCGCAGGTATGCAGGGTGGCGGTGATGGTATCGGTGATTTCTTCGGACAAATGAAAATTCGTTCCGGCGGCGGTGGGGGAAGTGGACCTGGTCCGAAAAGCAGTACTGGACCTGGAATAATACAAAAAATAGGTAATTTCTTTAGTAATCTTTTTGGAGGAAAGAAAAGTACAGCTACCGGACATGCAGTAAAAGCAACGATAATAAGCATGACTTTAATTCCGGAAGGAGTAGCTGAAGGGTCTATTTTTAGCAGTTTACAAGGTGTTGGAACGGGTTTGTTTTCTACGGCAGGTCTTACAGCAGGAGCCATATTTGTGCCTACAATGATTGGAGAACCTGAATTTAATTGGACAAGGCAGTTCGATGTACCCACTGATATACCTATAACCACTACTGGTGAACCAAGCGGAGTTGAATTCTTCTACAGAGCGATGTCTAGTAAAGAATATCTAAGTACCGGTGGTTTTTTACAACAAAAAAGAGATCAAAATGGTAATTATAGAGGAGAAGGTCCATTTGTAACAGACCGTTTAGAGTATGCTGAAAGAGCTCTAAATGGTTTTAGTAAAAGAGATAAATATGATTTAATAGTACAATATAGCACACAAATAGGTACTACAAATCTTCTTAATTCTATTTCATTACCTCATGGTCCAGGGATAACTGGAGCTTACTCTGAAAAAGTCGGATTACCTATTAGAAAAGTTGAACTTGGAGGCACTAATTATGGATTTTATGGATCTAATGTTAATATTTTTAATATTAGATTAGTCGGGCCTCCCATACCAATAAGATATAAATAATAAACATGTTAAAAGAAATATTAAGAAAAACGGATGATGAGTTAGTTGCTATTGGTGAACAATACAGAAAATTTTATAGTTCTAATATTGAAAGCTTTAAAATTGAGTATGAAGATTATTTTAATACCTCCAAAAAAAATATTTCATTAATAGTTTCAGACTACATTAAGATTTATCAGTTATTTGGTTATAACGAAGATGAAATATCAACTTTTATTCGTGAAAAATTAACTTCTTTTTATTTATTCAATATATCTAATTTAATAATAAATAGAGAAGAATTTGCGATATATTCATTTATTGATATTTTTTATTGTGATCCTTTATTTTTTAAAAATAAAGAGAGCTTAATAGTCTTTTTTGAAGTTACTTATCCAATATTATTATTAAAAACTGAAGATATGTCTTCGTTTATTGCTATAGCTTGCATGAGATATATCGCTATATTAGGTTCCGAAAAAGAAGGGAAAATATTTTTAGAAAAATATTTAAATGAAAATAAAAGTGGTGCTTATATTGAAGATGTGGAGGAAGAGTTGTAACTAATCCCTGCTGGCGCAAGCATCTCGCTTGTATTGGTAGATAAAAATAACCCCACCGCAAAGCGGTGGGGTTATTTTTTTATAGTTCGGTTATAATTTATTTATAAGCTTTTCTCGCATTAAAATCCCGGATGGTGAGATCGAGAAACCTGGTTACGAGTGCTTTGTCTTCTTCATTCATATCCTGTATGGCTTCAAATTTTTTCAGAAGTTCCTTATCTTTAATAGCAACTGTTTCATCGTTCAGTAACGCATCACTTGAAACTCCTAAAGCATCGGCGATATTTTTAAGCGCATCGGCAGGTGGGATGCTGCTTCCCAGCTCGTATCGGGAAAGGCTTTTTTTATTTACCAGGGATTTTTCTGCAAGCTCCGCCTGTGAAAGTCCTTTTTGTTGTCTGTATAATCTTATACGTTCTGCAATGGTCATAAGTGAGATTTAATAATTGCTTGTTTTTTTATTTATGTTAATAAAGTTATTTTAAAATAGTAGCTATATTTACNTTTATTTACCAGGGATTTTTCTGCAAGCTCCGCCTGTGAAAGTCCTTTTTGTTGTCTGTATAATCTTATACGTTCTGCAATGGTCATAAGTGAGATTTAATAATTGCTTGTTTTTTTATTTATGTTAATAAAGTTATTTTAAAATAGTAGCTATATTTACAGCTGTACAACTTGTAATAACAGCGCAGAAGTTCTTGAAGAAAATAATTATTATCCGTTCGGGCTGAAGCATGAAGGCTACAATG
>NZ_JBHGAQ010000045.1:0-3802 GCF_042610505.1 Chryseobacterium sp. sg2396
CCCGTTTCTGCAATTCCTGAAAATCTTAAGAAAAACGCCAGTATTGTTATCAGGAAAGAAAATAATACAGTCGAGATCAATAAGATTGATGATATTACTTATAGAAAATTATCTGTTGTTACTGTTCTCAACAAAGATGCAATTTCTTATTCTATACCTAGAATTTCTTATGAAAAAGGTGATGATATATCAAATGTTAAAGTGATTGTTTACGACGAAAAAGGAAATAAAATAAAAAGTTATTCTAAGAGTGATTTCACGGATATTGCAGCAAATCCTCAAGGAACTTTTTATTCAGACAGCCGAATGCTTATTCTTCCGTTTACATCTTCGACATTTCCCTATACCGTAGAATTCAGTTATGAATTAAATGATGAAAATACAGTTTTCATTCCTGATTTTATACCTTTCTATGAATATAATGTTTCTTTGGAAGAAAGTAATTTTAATATCATTAATAAATCCGGGATTAACCTCCGATCGAAAGTTTATGAATCACCATTTAGCTATGCATCTGTTGCTGTTTCATCAAGTGGAGAAAACAAAACGTATACATATAAAAATATTCAGGCAATAGAAAATGGGCAATTGGTTCCGTCTCCGCAGAAAGTTCTCCCAAAAGTTAGTTTTTCTTTAGACAAATTTAATCTCGAGGGAAAGCGGGGAAGTATAGCTTCATGGAAAGATTTCGGAGCCTGGTATTATCAGAGCCTACTTATACCGGTTTCGGTTTCTACACCACAAATTAAAGCTGAAATTGCTTCTTTAAATTTATCAGGAACTACTGAGGAAAAAGTTAAAAGCATATATCAGTACATGCAAAATAAAACCAGGTATATCTTTGTTGCATTAGGAATTGGAGGATGGCAGCCAATGTTGCCGGATGAAGTACAGAAAAAAGGATATGGAGACTGTAAAGGGCTTACAAACTATATGAAAACACTTTTAGATGAGGCTGGAATCAAATCATATTATTGCATTATTAATTCCAATTCCTCTGAAGTAAGCTTTGACAAAGATTTTCCAAAAATGTCAGGGAATCACGTTATTTTGACAGTACCAACGGAAAAAGGAAATATCTGGCTGGAGAATACCTCGCAACAAATCGCTTTTAACCATTTAAGTTTTAATACCACAGATAGAAATGTGCTACTGGTAAAACCTGATGGAATCGATATTATGCAGACTCCTAGCTCCTCAGCCGAAAATAATAAAGAAAAGCAAACATTATATGTCCAATTAAATTCAGATAGATCAATTACTGGAAAAGGGAATTTTTCCTATCAAGGAGCTCAATATGATTATAACTTAATGTATTTACTAATCCCTGAAAAAGATAAAACGGAACTATTGAAAAAAGCATATTCTACATTAGATTTTGAAAATGTAGAAATGAAAGAGTTTAATAATGACAAGAATTCTGCTACAATAAATTTCGAGCTGAATTTTAAAGCTTTAAACTATTCAAAACCTATAGGAAATGGCTATATTTTCAGAGCAATACCAATTTATAAAGAAGGTAGTCATTTTGAAGATTCTATACGTGATCTGCCTTTTGAAAGCAGATTAGCTTATAAGGATGAATCTGAAATTATTTATGAATTGCCGCAAGATTATTTTATAGAAGAAATTCCAAAAAATATAAATATTGATTCTGAATTTGGTTCTTACAATATAGTTTTCGAAAAGTATGAACGTAAGCTTATTGTGAGGCGTATGATCAAGGTAAATAAGGGAGTATATCCTAAAGAAAAATTTAGTGATTTTATTAATTTCAAAAAGAGAGTCTTAAATTCGGATAACTCTAAAATTTTAGTGTCTAGAAAAGCTTAGAAACAACTATATGATACAAAAATTATTACTGCTTTTAACTTTCGTAGCAAATCTTATTTTTTCGCAAGAACATAAGTTTCTTGACTATCCGAAATTTAACGAAGCTGATTTAAAAAAAACAAATTCACAGATTGAGAAAAATGCACCTGCAGAGATTCTTTACAATAGTCTAAGTATAGATCTTTCACCATCGAATCAATACTTTTATCAAAAAAAATATTTTTCTAAGATAAAAATTTATGATAAAAATAGATCTGAAGAATGGCTTAATCTAAATATACCTGTCGCATCAGGTGAAAGCCTCAATGATTTTGAGGTAATTGTTTATAATTATAAAAATAATAGTGTAGAAAGAACTATTATTAATAAACAGGATCAACTAAAAGAAAATCTTGTTAAAGGACTAAAATTTTACAAGCTCGCTATTCCAAATATTCTAGATGGATCTGTAATAGAATATCATTATAGAATCGAAACGAGTAATGTTTTTAATTTAACATATTATCTTCAATATAATATTCCGGTCATTTATCAAGAATATATTTTTGAATATCCAGAATCACTCACCTACACTTTTAATAGTACTGGAAATAGCCTCGCTCCTAAATATAATATGAGTAAATCATTATCACGTTTAGGAGTTAATATGAATATGTATAAGTTCGGTTATGAAAATGTTTCTTCTGTACAAAAAGAGAACTTTGTAAAAGGTAGTGATAGAGACAGAGCAAAGATAAAACCTGAATTAAAAAAATATGCCGCGAAATATTTTTTATTTGAGTCTTCCGATAAATGGAATAAACTGGCTGAGAAACTTAAATATTCGGATAATTTTGGTGGATTTTTAGAAACTGGAGTAAGGGATATTGTGCCTGAAGATATTAAGAAAACAATTGATCCGTTAGAAAGAGCGAATAAGGTTTTTGATTTTGTAAAGAATAATTACAAATGGAACAAGAATTTCGGAATTATTGCAAGCCAGTCTTTAAGACAATTTGTAAAAAGCAAATCGGGAAATTCTGCAGATATAAACCTATTATTAACTGCCTTATTAAAGGATGTAAAGCTAGAGGCGAATCCAGTGTTGATTTCAACAGTAGAGAATGGTGTCTTAAATGTTTTTACCCCCAATCTTAATAATGTAAATATGGTTTTAGCATCTATAAAAATTAAAGATCAACTTTATTTTTATGATGCCACCTCTTTTGCTTCTAAAGTAAATATTCTGCCAGAAAGAGATTGGAATGATTTCGGTATTTTGCTTGAAGACGATAAAGCTACGGATTTTTCATTTTCAAATACTAATATTAGTAAAAAGGAATTATTTGTTAAAGCGGATATAGATGTGCAAAATTCAGAAATAAAAGGAAATATAAGTCAAATAGAAACCGGACTTTATGCAATAGAAGCCTATGATAATTTTGATGATAATCATGATAAATATAATCAGGCCTTCAAAACTGATTTTGCTGTAAATGCAAAAGATATCGAATCAAAATTATTGCCTGATGGAGGTTTTGAATCTAAAATGAAATTTTCTAGTAGTAATTTGATGGACATTGTAGGTGATAAGATAATCTTAAACCCTATATTATTTCTAAATACCCGTAATGAAAGTTTTGATCAGAAAGAAGAAAGAAAAAACCAAATAGATTTTATTTCCGCCTTTACAAAAGAAAAGAAAGTTGAACTAACCATTCCAGATGGGTATAAAGTAACAGATCTTCCGAAGCCAAAGAAGATTGTTACAGATGATAAAGAAATTTCTTATACTTATAAGGTAGAAATTTTAAATAATAAGATTTTAGTCAATTCAAAAGTTGACGTTTTAAGTCAAAATTATCCGAAAGAGTATTATACATTCTTTAAACAAATATGGAAAATTATGAACGAAAGTGAGAATCAGGTTATCAGTTTAATTAAGAATTAACTATAAAGACTTCAGCAATGAAGTCTTTTTTTTGTCCCT
>NZ_JBHGAQ010000046.1:0-2394 GCF_042610505.1 Chryseobacterium sp. sg2396
CTTTTTGGGGTAACGGAAGGATTATTCCCGATATTCTCCACGCTTCGCCAGTCCACTTCAGCAATGTTGCCATTGTATTTTGCCGCTACCTCCTTTCCCGGGAACTGCGCAGCATTAGGGCTGGTAATCCCTTCCCTTTCGTTGTATTTAATTTTGTAGGAAAACAGCTTTCCGCCAAGGTCCGGAACTGCCATCTGGTCCCGGTTGATCCAGGTCAGCCAGCCACGGATGTTATAACTATAATCGATGCTTTGAAGATTATTTCCTACTTTTTTATTCGTAAGCTGGGAAAGCTCATTATAGGTATTTTCAGTCAGAAGCACTTCGGTATTGTCATCTACTTTATGATAATGCTGCAGCAACCTGTTCTGGCCATCATAAACGAACCTTTCCTGCAGCGTTATCCCGACTTCACCCTGCTTTCTTAGATGATATGTATTAGTTTTTTTTACTACCCCTGCAAAATCAAGCTCGGTCTCCGTGTTGGTCTAACTGCCTAAGTGGAAGTTAGTTTTTGCAGTAATCTATATTTCAATTAAATAACACAAAACCTGCTGCAATTGCAGCAGGTCTCATATTATCAATCGGCACGAGCGAGACGCTCGCGCCAGCGGGGGGGGGTGATTGGGGAAAGCGTTTGGAACTTCCGGAGATATTATCGGACGATACGAAAGGGACGAAGTAAAACCATCAATCGAAGTGGCTATTAAAATTGCAGATGTTTTAATAAGGGATTTTAAAGCAAAACAAGCCTATTCTTAGAAAATTCTCTTACATTATAAAACACAAAACCCACCGCTTTGCGGTGGGTTCTTTATTATTGCTCACGGATTATAAATCCGCGAGATCAGGTTTATTAATCCGTGAGATCGGTCTATTCGCTTTAAAATTTATTTTTTATACAAAACCGCTGGATCATACCTTGCTTCTTTTATAATTTTATTTTTAACTGTANCCGCGAGATCAGGTTTATTAATCCGTGAGATCGGTCTATTCGCTTTAAAATTTATTTTTTATACAAAACCGCTGGATCATACCTTGCTTCTTTTATAATTTTATTTTTAACTGTATCAAAAATAACTTCATCTTGTATGTATTCATTTTTTTCATCATGACCAAATGTATATATCGAATAGGGAACTCCTGTATTATTATAAAAAATCCATGTTCCTCTCCTTAAATATAAATTTTTATCTTTAAAATAGTCACCTTCTCCTTCACTTGCAATCTGTTTATTTTTATGATAAATTTTTGTTACATAATGGTTAGGCTTTTTTATCAAATAAGAATATGACTGTATTTTTCCGTTGGAATAATATTGATACATTTTAATAATTACACCACTATTATCATAAATAAATTCTGCATTCAATATTCCAGATTTATATGTTTTTGAATTAGTTATTTTTCCATGCTCATACATTATTTTTTGCAAAGTATTTCCTTTTTTCTTTTCTGTAGTATAGTTTTCTTTATTACAAGAATTCATAAAAGCTATTAAAATTATTAATATTGATATTCTCATTTTATTTTTTTAGATTTCATGATACTATCTCTCTTTTCGATCATACTCGGATTAAAATTTTGATTGTAAAAAGATCCATTACGAGGATCATAATACATTGCTTTTTCAGAAGCTTTTGGAATTTTAACATTTATCACACTATCTTTACCATCAAGGGGGACTGATAAGGGAACAATTGTATCGCTAGGTTTTTTTGAAGGATTTCCAAAAGGATTTCCAATACTTTCTGCATCAAGACCAAATTGAACAAGAGCTTCTTGAAAACCTATGGTGCCACCGCTAAGTTTTGTATTTCTACCGTAAAAACTAAATATAATCTTAAACATATCGTTAGTTTCAATATTATCTCCATGTATAGTTTTTTTCATAGTTTCAGGATCTGTTTCGCCAGCTCCTCCTGTAAGAATTGGGAATGTCTCGTGTGTCCATGTTGTCCAAGATCCTCCTAAAGACATTGGCAACATATCTACAATCGCATTCATAGAAGCAAGATCATCTGCAGCAAGCTTTGTGATTGAACCTCCCTCGTTTAATTGTGCATAAGCGGATTCGGCTCCCCCATCTACACTTACATTTGCAAGAACTGTCCCGTTCTTAGCAAAACCGTCTACATCTCCCATTTCCTTAGCCTGCTCAACCGTTGTAACTTTGGGATCATACTGCCACTTTCCATCTTTCCTGATCCAATCTGATTCTGATCTACCATCAGGATCTATAAAACGGATGGGATTATTGACAGCATAGTTATAAGGACTAAACCTTGTTGATTTCTCCGCGAGCGGATCTACGACACCCCATCGTCCAATATCACTCATATACATCCTCGCCCCATAGTCATACATCCCGGTTTCCTGAAGCTCCTTCCCGTT
>NZ_JBHGAQ010000047.1:0-2346 GCF_042610505.1 Chryseobacterium sp. sg2396
ACCGAAGAAGCCGGTCTTCAGGTGGGTCCAGATGTCACTTTATCATAAAATCCTAGTTATTTTAATAAAAAAACGGAACTCCTCATTAGAAGCTCCGCTTTAAAATTCTTAATAATTTTATTTATTCTTTATTAGAAAGTCTAACACTCTCAAACTTGGCAATAAAATTTTCCCATGTCCAATCCGGGAATATTTTTGGCATCTCAGTTTTAAAGGTTTCTGTTTCTACTGAACCAATACCTTCTCCGTTCATATAATACAATAAAACTCGTTGCCAATGATTGAATACACGCGCTTCAAGTGCCATTTGAGTATAACCATAATAATCCAAGTCCAAATTGTTTAGTTCATAATCACTAATACTCATATAATATAATGATTTATATATTTCATCGGGCATTATAATAAATCCTACATAACTTTCCGGCGTTGGATAATCTAGTGGTCTAAAGTATTTAAGATCTTCATCATCTCCCTCATCATATATGCCATTATCATCTGCAAATAAATACTTGGTTTGGGCAAAATTGAATTTACCTCCTATCCCTTTTTCTTCATCTTCCCACCATTCTATCCCATAGCCATCATTTACTGTTCTATAAAGTTTTTCTATGCCATCATGTATTTTGTTTAAACGAGTTAATTCCGGTAAATCTTTTTTAACAGTACCATCTCCTCCAATTTCAAACACCTTCTTTATCGTTTTAAAATCATCTCTAGCTTCCAGAAGATAATCAAATAAAAAGTCATTAAAATTTTCAAACATTTATCTTATTTTAAAGTTACATTTTTTGCTTTTTTAAGAATTTCCAAATCATCTTTTATTCGTCTACTTGCATTTGGAATTTGCTCTAATATCTGTTCATATTTATATAAATCAGATACTCTTCTAGCCGCATCAATAATTATTCTTACACTGTTTTCATTTTTTAAAGGTGTATTTTTAGATATTTCCTCGGGAGATGAATGCAATATACTAACTTTTTCTTTTTTAACCTTATTAATTTGATAGCTTTTAATATCAAAATCTACAGGGTTTAATATCGAATTATTAACTACCAATAATTTATCTTTTACATATTTATCACCCTCTTTTTTAAGATAATTAGATCTTAATGTTAATCCTTTCGGTACATGTTGCTCTGCCTTTCGGATTTTTCGAACTTTTTCTTTATCTTCATCACTTTCAAAACCAGCTTGCTCTAATTCAGTATCACTTACTTCTGGAATAGACTGACCATATTTTACAAATAAAGTATATTCAACAATGGCTCCTCCCAAAACCGCAATTTTTATAGGTTCTTCCGCTACACGCAAATGGTTTTTATTACCCTGCTGTGATAACGGAGTTAAGTTTATTAAAATACCTTCACCATGTATATGTTCGTTCAGCAAATGTCCTCTTACATAGTAGCTTCCATTGCCATACATTCTGTACGATAAATCTTCGTATATCTTGTTTGTTTCTTTAGGTTCTGATCCATCAACTCCTTTTCGAGTTAGTACTTTTGCAACCATATAAGATCCTAAAACACCTCCACTTGTAGATTTTGACGAATATTTTATTTCCGACTCAGGTAATCCACCTTGCTTGTCTATCCCAAATAATATGGCAACAAATTTTGATAAGGCTTTTGTCATGCTTGCAATGTCATGCTTTTTCTTTTCTTCTTTATCTTTATCATCATTAGTTCTATCTTTCTTTCTTGCATCTATACCGTTAGCTATTCTTATAGCATTATTTTTTGCTTTTTGAGTTCGCTCGTCTTTATCCTCTATTCTTATATCAGCAATAAAATCACTAAATGTTTTTGGTGTACTCGCGACCATCAATACTGTGTTTCCATCTTTGCTATCAAAATATAAAGTATGTGTATGTTTATCTTCTCCTTCAAAAGGTACTCGAACATCATCCCAATCTTTCGTATTATCCTTTTCAATGTCTTTTGTTTTACCTTTCTTATCACCAAACCCAATTTTCCTCAACAACCCTTTCGCTTTCCCCTTCACAAAATTCCAAAACTTCACAATGGCATTCTCAATACGCAGACGTATTTTTCGGATAACACCCAAGACTTTGTCTGCCAATCCACCAATTCCTAATAATGACGCTAGGAAGCCAATCAGAACAGGAACAGCTCTCCCCAAGGCATTTTCAATCGATTTGGCTACCGCACCTACATTTCCGCTGGAAATGGCTTTGATACTGTCGCTAAAGGCTTTCACCAGTTCCATGATCTTTGCGGCCCGCTGGATGAAGAATTTTACTACATCGATAATCGCCATGGCTGCTTTTATGAAGGCTCCCATAGGAGTCAGCAAGCCCATCACCCATTTGATTCCCGC
>NZ_JBHGAQ010000048.1:0-2237 GCF_042610505.1 Chryseobacterium sp. sg2396
TACAACATCATTCCTTCCACGAAATTGGATGAAGAGATGCCCGTCGGATTTCCCGTATTGTTAAAAGCTACTCTGTTGATTACCATTCCTTTTGTTTTGGATTCAAGGGCTGTCCATGCTCCTTTTCTTACCATCGGCCAGTTGTCTGCATTTACACCAGCTCTGCCTAACGCTGAAATTCCTACATTTGTGTTCAGTGTTGTTCCTGAAGTTATCGAAGGCTTATAGCAAGTGGAACATCCAGGAGGCTGAACAGCATTATTCTGAGAAGTTCCGATACCTTGTCCTTCGTCACCACCGATGTCGGCAGCCCCTCCAGAATTTACCAGATTCGGTACCCCTGAAGCATTTACACATGAAGCAGAAGCACAAAGGTTTTTGTTCGGAGCGGTAGATCCTGTTCCGGAGGTCACATTACCACCTGCAAGAACGAGCTGGTTCAATGTTACATTCTCATCTCCTTCGATCGCATCAGGACATCCGTCATTATCGGAATCCAGGTCAAGCTGGTTCGGAATACCGTCGCCATCCGTATCTAATTCCAACGGAAGTTGGGAACAGAAATCGGTATACCTTACGCTCTGTTCGTTAACCGCTCCTCCTGTAGAAGCCGTATATCCGNATTATCGGAATCCAGGTCAAGCTGGTTCGGAATACCGTCGCCATCCGTATCTAATTCCAACGGAAGTTGGGAACAGAAATCGGTATACCTTACGCTCTGTTCGTTAACCGCTCCTCCTGTAGAAGCCGTATATCCGAAATAAACATTGCTTACGCCGCCAAAATAATTGGTAATCGGATTGGAAGATGGAAACGTATAGGCTCCAGCCAGAACTCCGCCTACTGTATAAGACAATTTCTTTGTCGGGAAATCCCATGTGATGACAACCGGTCTCCATACATTATCTTCTACATTCCCTAAATCAACGGCAGTTGTAAGAAGGTTAGCACCACTCTGGCTTGCAGAAGCCCAGATCTGACCGTGGTCGTTGGGAATATCTCCTACACCTGGCCCGTTATCATAGGTATCTACTTCAAGTACAATTCCGTTCTGGATACCAACTGCTCCGATACCGCCACCTGCACCTCCCACTGCATCAACTCCTGCCGGGGAATTATGGAATACGGTGGCAACGCCGTCGGCTCCTCCGTCACTGCTCCCGAAATTGGCTTCGTAGCTTAGGCTAAAGCTTTTGTTGAAATCCACTTTTCCGTAAGACCACATTTGACCAGCCTGGTCGTTTAATGCCGGGGTCAATCTAACCTGTTTGGAATTAATCTGTGTAGCATTACCGTTTAGCTTAAAAATAGTACTCACTGTTGAATTGGGATCCAATCCTTTTTCGATACAATCTTCAATACCGTCGTTATCATCATCAAGATCCAGGGAATTGGGAATCCCGTCACCATCGGAATCGCACTCAACAGGGGTGAAAACAATATTGTCGATTCCTACATCGTTTCCATTTCCACCGTTCTGCTGTAAATTAACAATTTCAAGCTTCACTATAGAAGTTGACGGCGTAAAAGACAGATTAAGTCTTCTCCATACATCGTCATTAGCCATTCCCAGATTGCTTGAATTGGCAGTTGCCAAAGTATTATTGTTACTGTCCTTAATGCTTAACTGCAGGTTGGGAATATCTCCACAACCGTTGCATAATCCGGCCATATCAATTCTGAATCGATAGAGCTGTCCCTGTACGACATTTAGATTGTCGACCCGGTAAATGACCGTATTAACTGTTCCGCCTGAATTGATATTGATCGCAAGATATCTTCCGGTCGTAGAACCGGCTGTGATATCGGTATAGCCTGCATCTTTACCTCCGGTAAGGTCTGTCATCACAAAAGATGCCGTTTGTGCGGATGAAGTGGTAACGGAATAAAATCCATCTCCAGGGTTGGTGGCTTGATAAGTATGTCCTAATACATAGGAATCTGCGGAAGTACTATTGCTATTGCTGTTTCCTGTCCCGAAATCATTCCTGAATACGGGAGTACCTTCCGCCGTAGCCGGACAGGTCTGGCCAAAGCCTGCGCTGCTTATAAGAAGGATCAGGAATAAGGCTGTGTTTTTTATTTGTGTTAAATTCATAAAGTAATTAATTATATATGTGCTTTAAGGGAAAGCACTAACTTGTATTTGATATCTAAAATAAAGAAGGCCCTGCAGAGAAGGCCTCCAGAAAAATTATTTGAATTACAAAGGTTTCCAGAAAGACCATACCGTCCCG
>NZ_JBHGAQ010000049.1:0-2110 GCF_042610505.1 Chryseobacterium sp. sg2396
TTCGGATTGTTCGGGGTCTGGTAAAAGCCTGCCGTTAGCCTGTTTAGCCTGTCATAGACATAGCCGTACCTTTTTGGAGTCGTAGAAGGATTATTCCTATATTTTCCACGCTTCTCCAGTCTACCTCGGCAATGTTCCCATTGTATTTTGCTGCGACTTCTTTACCCGGAAACTGCAACGGATTAGGAGTTGTGATTCCCTCCTTTTCAGTATACTTGATTTTGTAGGAAAAAAGCTTGCCGCCCAGATCAGGAACCTGCATCTGATCCCTGTTGATTTCGGTCATCCAGCCCCGGATATTANCGGATTAGGAGTTGTGATTCCCTCCTTTTCAGTATACTTGATTTTGTAGGAAAAAAGCTTGCCGCCCAGATCAGGAACCTGCATCTGATCCCTGTTGATTTCGGTCATCCAGCCCCGGATATTATAATTGTAATCGATGCTCTGAAGGTTGTTTCCTACTTTCTTGTTGGAAAGCTGGGAAAGTTCATTGTAGGTATTCTGCGCCAGCATCTCGTATATATGCCAGTGGACCAGAAGCCGCTCCTGGGCCACTTTCTTCAGATTAGAATAAAGTTCTTTATAATATACTTTAATATAAGTCTAAAAACGTTCATAACTCACAAACCCATCGTGAATACGATGGGCTTTTTATTATCTGCCACACGATGCAATCGTGCGGTAGCAGGGGGATAAATTAGCCAAATTCTACGGTATTACCATTGATGAGATTGTAAATTTTAATGATAAAAAACTTCCGCCTAAAGAAGTAGTAATACAAGACAAAGCGATTTTAGAACAAGTTGAACTTATCTCGCAACTGGAAGAAAAAGAAAAAAATGTTGTCTATACTATTATTGAATCTTTTATTTCTAAAAAACGTTTTAAAGATTTTGTATCGCAAAATGTCGCTCTATAAATAAAAAACCCACCGCTTTGCGGTGGGTTTTTTATTTATCTGCTACGAAGTTACAAACTTCGCAGAGCGGGGGAATTGTTAATCTTCTGATTTATAAAAATTTAATACCTCTCCTGTGTTTTTATTAATATTGATATATATCTTGCAATATTTACAGTTATAACTTTTTACCACTATATGCCAAACTTTATCATTAGCAATTAAGTTTATTTGATATGGCTTAACTTTTTCTGGAGTTAATAACTCTCTTTTATTTATAAGAATATCAATATATTTTATTAAAGTTTCTTCGTCCGGTATAATATCTGTACCATAACGATTTGCAATTTTACAAGGAAGTTGGTCTATTCCTCTATTTTTATCTTTACACTTCACTTCTTTGGTTTGTTGTCCTAAAACACATAAAGGAAGAAAGAATAAAATCATTAAAACTTTATTTAGCATATTTTAATATCTTTTAGGTTGTTCAGGATCAAATCCTTTAGGTAATACATTTGGCATAGTGGTAGGAGAAATATTATTAAGTCGTAATCCTTTCGATGCGGGATCAGAAGGTAAATCCTTAGCAACTGGAACATCGTAATTTTTAATTGGGACACCACCAGAATCCATTTTACCAGAATTAGATTTATTACTAACGCCCGGACTATATTCTCTTAATCCTCCGTCTGGAGTAGCTACAAATCCAACCATAGGTTTTCCATAACCATTGTCTACTTTTTTACCATCTGTTTCTGTTAGGGTATTGTTATAAATAGAAATATCTTGATCTGAAAATTTATTTGCACTACTATAATCTTTCCCATCAATTTTAATAACGTCTGTATCGCCTGAGTGCGTATGACCGTCGCCCACAATTTCCCCTAACTTTGAAACTTCAGCAACTTGTTCCGGAGTAATATTTCCTGCCATACCCGCAGATCCAACTTCAGGAACTGAATAACTATAGTAAGTTTCTCCATTCTTATCTGTTGCTTGGTAAAATGTTGTACGAAGCTCTACATTATAATTGATTGATAGACCATTATATTGCTTTCCAAAATCATTTGCTGCTGACCTTAAAGTTTTAAATCTATCTCCTGGATCCATAACTTGCATTCCATCAGGATCGATAAATCTAATTGGGTTATTTACAGCATAAGCATACGTAGAATGTCTGCGATATTTCTCCGCCAGCGGATCCACTACACC
>NZ_JBHGAQ010000005.1:0-271700 GCF_042610505.1 Chryseobacterium sp. sg2396
TCTTAACCACAATTCCCCTCGTCGGAGGGGTGGATACGGCCAAAGGCCGGAGACGGGGTGGTTATTGAGCAAGAATATAGGTTAAATCAAGGCAACAACATGAAACCACCCTGTCAAAAATTCTTTGAATTTTCGCCACCCCTTCGTGCCGGAGGGAAATTATTATACCGCTGACTATTAAAATTTTAATTATCAACAAACTTTTGTGTCTTTGACTTCATTAAACTTCTGCTTGTAATTGAAGAGGAAGTTTAGACAATTTAGAAATTACCAAAAGAAAAACCACCGGAAAAATCCGATGGTTTAAAAGGTAAAAAAATTATTTTCCAGTGTAATCACTTTCCGGCGCACCGAGATAACTCGGTTTCAGTCCGCCGGTATCGATCAGGATTTTCTCCAGTACGATTCCCGGTTCCAGCACCCTGAACCGCAGCGTATGCTTTCCGGGCTGTGCAATCTGGTGTTTGGTTATCGATCGGATGATGTGTTCCGACTGCCATCTTCCCAATTCTCCTTTATAATGGCCGTTGAAATTCACCACCTGCGGAGCTTGCCCATCGAATGAGATTTCGTAGCGTAATCCTTTATTGTGATTGAAATTCAAGGTTGGAGCCAGCAAGAGTTGTACTTCAAATTCACCTTTGGACTCGAAATTCATATCGTATTCCAGATACACATTTTCGTCAGCTTTCGGATAAGCATTTTGCGGAAAAGTCGTTACGCCGGATTTGGTTTTTCCGAAATCGGGAATGACTTCCCAATGGATACGATCCGAATTATGCATCCGGGCAAAGTGTTCCGCTTCTATCGAAACATAGCCGTTCTTCTCCTGGAAAATCTTCTCTTTTGGAATATCCGCCTCGGAAACATAAGTTACTTCAGGCATGATGTTTTCCTTTCCGTCGGCCCAGGTTTTGTAACCGATCCGCATCTGGTCCATCATATGCTGCCATTTTCCGCCGGCCACCACATTGTTATAATAGTTGTCCAGCTCAGCATTTCTTTCAAAACATTGTTTCACCTGATCGGCATATTGATTGGCTTCGGGATCTTTTTTAGCAGCCAGTTCCCTGTTTTTGGCAACGGCGTAATACATTTCATAGAGGTTACTGCAAGCGTCAATCGGATACAATACCAGCTGGTAATAGGCATCCTGATATTCCGCCGGAATGTCTTCTTTCAAACGCAAGGCTTTCAATGCCAAAGCCCGGTAATCATTGAGAACCGTTTCAAACTCGTTGTAATTCTCGAGGCTATAGGTTTTCCAGTTCAGGGTTTCAGGTGTTACGCGGCGGTTGTATTTTGCGTAAGTATTGATCATTTCCGCAATTTCTTTCGCGTGTTTTTCACCGAACTGCTGAGCCGACCATTTTTCGGTATACTGGAACAGGTTATTGGCATTGAACTGTTTTGGGTTCCAGGCCATGTCCAGGAAAAAGCTGATTGGGAATTCCATCGGTTTCAAGTCACCGACATTCACAACCCAGACCTTATCCACTTTATGCTCGTAAGAAAGGTTCATCTGCTCCCAGACACGCTGGATCGGACTGATGTTGATCCATTTGGAATTTCTCGGTCCGCCCACATAATCGAAGTGGTAATACATTCCGTAACCGCCTTTGTGTAGTGGTTTTGACAGGTCCGGAAGTTTTCTCACGTTGCCCCAGTTGTCGTCGCAGAACAGCAGAATCACATCATCAGGAACACGCATTCCTTTGTCGTAATAATCCTGAACTTCTTTATACAGAGCCCAGACCTGCGGTGTTCTCTCCGGTTTTTTCCCGGTGACATCGGCAATGATCTTCCGCTGGTCTTTCACGATTTTTTCCAGCAGGGCAATATTGGTACCCTCTCCCATCGCCTCATCACCGTCGCCGCGCATTCCGACGGTGACCAGCTTTTCCCAGTTTTTGCTTCTTTCCATCCCGGATCTCCAGAATTTCTTCAGGACATCGGCATTTTTAGCATAATCCCAGACATTCGGGAGGTTGTTTCTCTTGATGTACCGGTGCCAGTCGGTCTGTGCCAGTGCCATCGGTTCGTGATGCGAAGTTCCCATGACGATTCCCATTTCATCAGCCAAAGGACCGCTCAGTGCATCGTCGTCATAAAACGCTTTCCCCCACATCGCCGGCCAGATGTAGTTTCCTTTCATCCGCAGGATCAGTTCAAAAACTTTCTCGTAAAATTTGGAATTGATACCGCCGAAAGTTGCTCTTGCCCAGCTTCCCAGGGAAGGTTCTTCATCATTCAGGAAAATTCCGCGGTATTCCACGGCAGGTTCTCCGTCGGTATAGATTCCTTTTTTAAAGTAAATATTTTCCTTTTTCTCAACCGGAACATCTGCCCAGTAATACCAGGGTGAAACGCCGATCTGCTGCGACATTTCGTAGATTCCGTAAATCGTTCCCCGTTTGTCGCTTCCGGCAATGACAACCGCTTCGGAAACACCGGGAAACGGATTGCTTACATTTTGGATGATAAATTTCTCATTCTTGTTCTTGAGCAAATTTCCATCGATTTTTTTAGCTTTAATTAATGCATCAATGGTTTTGCTTTTTCCAGCTTCACCAATAATAATGAGCATTCCGTTTACGCCTGAATTTTGGGAAATAAGGTTAGGCTGAATACCGGTCACTTTCTGAAAATCGGCCTGTAGGTTCGCCACTGCGCGAAGAATTCCCTTATCTGAATCACTGTCTGAAAACAGCGTCAGCCCAGAATTGCCTTCTTTCAATACCACCGAATTCTCTGCCTTCACAAAAGCAATAAAAGGATCGGCCGCTTTTACAAGGGCTGTAAAAACCAGCGGTATTAAAAGAGAAAAATAGTTAAATATCGTCTTCATAATCTTTATTTTCTACGTATTTATTTAATATTTAGGATAAATCAAAACTTACCAGTCATCGGTTCTGAAGGGCGATGCCAGCAGGCCTTCTGCATTTTCCAGATTCGCCTCTTCGGGATTGTTGCTCCATGCATACCGTACCGCCACCGGATTTTTGATGTCCTTACTGCTGACCAGAACGGTATTGCCTTTGATTTTTGCTTCTGCCCAGACAAATTTTTTATCGCTTCCGGCAATAGCAAAATGTTTCAATGCTCCGTTTATGCTTTTCAATCCTTTTCCTATGTTGTCAAATGAAAGGATAATCGCTGAATTTTCTACTTTCATCGACCTGAAAACGGGGCCGCTGCTGACCAGCTTTTCACCGTATATCAGTTTCCGGGCAGCCAGGAACAGGCGTTTTGCCATATCTTTTTTATTGAGCGGATGAATGTCATTCCATTCCCCGAGATCATAATTGACGCTCATTGCTGTGTACGGAACGGTTTGTGAGGTTTTAAACTGAGCTTCCCGGATTCCAGCCCATCCGCTAGATGCGTTGGGATCGTTAGTTTTTTCCATAAAGTTGGGAAGCTGAACGAGTAAAAACGGCATCTGCTCCCATTGAAATACTTCCCGCCAGTTTTCAATCAGATTTTTCAGTAAACCGGCATAGTTTTCAGGCTGACCGGCGTTGCTTTCCCCCTGGTACCAGATGGCTCCCCTAACTTTGTAGTCACGGATCGGGTAAATCATCCCGTTATACAATCCGGAAGGCGTATTCCGCAGGTTTTTCAGCTTTGATTTATAGTCTTCATCCTTACTCATATCCCGGCCGATGTTGTATTTCCACTCGCCCGTCAGATCAATGACAACACCGTCTCCTACGATCTTATAAGGCTTATCGGCGACGAATTCACCGTTCCCGAAGTTGGACGTCAGCTGGATGGCAATGGTATTTTTCCCCTGTTTCAATATTCCGCCGGGAATATCATATTTCCTTGGCGGATACGTGTATGAGGTGGCGCCTACGAATTTTCCGTTGACGAAAACCGAGTCGCTGTCGACCATGACGCCCAGATAGAGCCGGGCAAACTTCCCGTCCATAGAAGCCGGAAGTTCAAAATTTTTCCTGAACCAAACGGTACCTTTGGCCTGGATGCCGTTGTCTTTCCACCTTCCGGGAACTTTTGCTTTTTTCCAGTCTGCGTCGTTAAAATCCTTCTGATTCCAAAGATTCCTTCCTTTGTCGAGTTTTGAGGAATTGAGTGCAGCCAATGCCTGCTTGTCAATCAGGTCATTGGGAAAATCCTTCAGATGCTCCTGGCTGATCCAACTCTGAATGGCCGAACCGCCCAGACTGGAAACCAGCATTCCCTGCGGAATTTTGGTATGTTCATACGCTTCCAGCGCGTAAAAATAAGCAAAAGCGGTCCAGTTCATCACTTCCGAAGCCGTTCCGGTGAACCATTTTCCGCCAGTTGCAATATTCTCCTGAACGGATTCAACATTGTTCTGGGTAGGTACTTTGAAGTATCTGATTTTATTGAAATCCGAAACATTGATTTCCGGGAAACGGTCGGTTAGCCGGGCAATAGGCGTTTCCATATTGGATTGTCCTGATGCCAGCCAGACATCGCCCACCAGGATATCCCGGATCGTAATTTCATTGATTTCCATTACGAACGGACCACCTGCTTTTTGCGGTTTCAACTGTACAGACCATTTCCCGTTCTTATCCGGCGAAGTATTGTAGGTTTCATTGCGGAACCTAATGGTAATGTTTTCGCCCTGATCCGCCCAGCCCCAGATTTTTAGCTCTACATCACGCTGCAGAACCATTTTATCACTGACCAGATCCGGGAGTTTTATTTTTCCGAACGAGAGCTGATGACTGAAAAAAGCCATCAGAAAGAGTATCTTAAAAATCAGCGACGGCCTGAAATATCCGGTTTTCATTTTAGATTTATTTTAAGTTGTAAATCAGGATTAATGAATAACAAATCCGCCTTTGGACTGGATTTCTATTTTTAATTCCCCGTTTTTATTAATGGTCACGGATTTCTCTGAAGTCATTCCTTTTGAGTCATCATTGATGAGTTTTACCGTCTTTCCGGCCAACATCGAAAGTTTCAGCGTTAATTTCTGAGCGTTGTTTTCAGCATTTACGCCGGCAACATACCATTGGTCCTGATGTCTTCTGGCAATAACGGAATATTTTCCGGGGTAGCCGTCGATGAAAACCGTTTCGTCCCACAAGGTCGGGATTTCCTTCATAAAATCAAGCTCGAATTTCGGAGCGTCCTCCAGGTTGTTCGGCATTACGGCAAACATCTGAACCGGGTTCTGGAATAATACCGCCGTTGCCAATTGGAAGCCGTCTGTCGTGTAACGTTTGTTTTTTTCTTTATTGGATTTGGTTAAATACTTGTTCAGGAAAGTTCCGCCGAATTCCATACTTCCGACCGTATTTCGGATAAACGTATGCAACGCCGCAAAAAAGGCTTCCTGCTTACGGACATCTTCTGAAAAATACAGCATTTCGGAAGCCAGAACGGCTTCACTTCCGGCGTAATTCGGGTACATGACTTCCCAGCCTCTCGGTAAAGTGGCCCCGTGGAAAATGATGGTAATACCGAAATCGTTGGCATCGGAAAGAATATCTTCATACAGGCGCATCGTTTCCTGTTTATCACCACCGAAGAAATCCACTTTCAGCCCTTTGATGCCGATTTCTTTCAGCCACTTCATTTCTTTTTTACGTTCGATGGCAGAGCTCATTTTATTCCTCGGACCCATCGGTGCATCATTCGCCGCTCCGTTGGAGTTGTACCAAAGCATAACGCCTACGTTTTTAGATCGGGCATACTGAACCAATTCCCTCATCCGTTCTTTACCGATATTTTTATCCCAAAGCGCATCCATCAGGATGAACTGGTAGTTCATGGCCGCGGCCAGGTCGATGAATTTCTTCTGGTCGTCGTAATTCATGCTGTTGTCCTGCCACAGGATCCAGCTCCAGGTCGATTTTCCGAAGCCATATTTTTGCGTAGGCGCATACATCGGCTCCACAACATCGAAAGGAACGGTGGTTTCTACAATCGGTTTCAACGATTCCCCAACGGTAATGGTTCTCCACGGTGTTGTTCCCGGCAGTGAAATGGCCGCTCCGGTGCTTCCGAACCCATTGTTTTCCGCCATATCCGGGTACGCGACTTTATAAAGATTCTTTTCCGGTGTGGTATCCAGGTGGGAAGCGCAGTACAGGCTGTTCACACCGGTTTCAGACAGTAAAATCCAGCCATCGTTCCCGATATGGAACAGGCCCGGGAAAACGTAACCGTAATCCGCTTTTGTTCCCAATTCCGCATCCGCTTTATAGCCGCTTTCATAGCTTGGGGCGGTTCTCGCGAAACCGGTCATCGGCTTCATCATCGGAGAAAGGAACGTTGTGGTTTGCGAAGGAAAACGGTATCCCGTTATTTCCGACTGTACCACAGCGCTTAAACGGTTTTTCATCGGCTGAAGATCATACCGGAAAGCGATGTTGTTGTCGCTCACCTGAAAATCTATACCAAGCTGGTACTGGTCGGCATTGATAAAATGAACGGCCAGGGTATTGGCGTTGTAAGCCACCTGAGATTTTTTGATTTTTTCGTTGGTGTAGGTTTTTGAAACCCGGTCTGTTTTGCTGTCGGCAAATTTCAGGTTTTGGGAAAAATCAGATTCATTGGTAACAAGGCCCAACGGTGATTTCCCCAGCATGGTTTTCCCCTGAAAAGTCACATTGTACAGCGCTTTTCCGTCTTCTGAAAAGACATTCAGCTTCAGCTTTCCGTCAGGGCTCGAGACTTCGGCGACCTGGGCAAAAACGGTATTCATGAAGAGAATACCCAGGATGATTGATAGTTTTAAAAATAGTTTATTCATAATCATTTATTTTCAAGAAAGGTCCAGTAATCGAAAAACATCACATCCTTTGCTGCTTTCCCATTACATATAAAATACAGGTCGTGAACCCCGGTGATTTTTTCTTTCAATTGGGTTTTCACGGTTTCCCAACGGTCGTCACCTCCGGTGAGCGGTACTTTTACCGTAGCAATCACCGGCCCGGTAAGGCTGTCCAGGCGGACATCCATCGTCACATCGCTGTTATGCGTGGTTCCTACCCTTGCGGTAAAACCGGCTGCTCCTTTTTTGCCGAAATCTACATTTCTCACACTAGTGTAAGCACCGCTTTTTTTAGCCTTGATAAAAACACCGGCTTCTTTGTTCTGATAGGATTTCACGTTTTCCGACCAGGCGATGGTTTCGGCCTGGTTGAAACTGTACGGATTGACGGTTGCAATGGCTTTGGTGATTCCATTGGTCATTTTGGTGGGCCGAATGGAACCGTCTTTGTTAAATTCCAGCTCCTGAACGCTGACGGAACGGGTAAATCCGCTTCCGCCTGGCAACGCGCCGTTGTGGTAGAAAAAGTAGGTTTTGCCTTTGAAATCAATCACTCCCGGATGGTTGGTAAAGGATTTCCCTTCGGTGGGCATCACGATTCCGCCGTATTTCCACGGTCCCTGCGCGCTTTTGCTGGTGGAATAACCAATGAATTCAGGGAGCGGACCGCCCGGCCAGAAGAGATAGTACAGGTCTTTCCTTTTGTAAAGCCACGGTCCTTCCTCGTATTTGGTCGGTCTTTCCGGGTTTTCTTTTCCGTCCCTCTTCCCAAAGGATTCAGCGGTCATCGGAACCTCCACAATATCGCCGGAATAGGAAATCATATCCTGGTTGAGTTTTACATATTTCAGCTTCGGGTTCCCCCAGTACATGTGGGCCTGACCGTTATCGTCCACAAAAATGGTCGGATCGATGTCGCCCCACTCGCTCTGTACCAACGGTTTTCCCAGCGGATCATGAAACGGCCCGAACGGACTGTCGCCCACTGCTACGCCGATCGCGCCTTTGTTATTGGTTTTGGACCACATCGGCACGTACATAAAAAATTTGCCGTTTCTTTCCACACATTGTGCCGCCCAGGCATCCCGCTTGGCCCAATCGAAATCGTTATAGGAAAGAATGGTTCCATGATCGGTCCAGTTCACCATATCATCGGTGGAATATACTTTCCAGTCATTCATCGTAAACCACGTGGAATCGTCTTCATCGTGGGTTGTATAGACGTACAGCCTGCCGTTGTAGACCATCGGTGCCGGATCGGCGGTATAGTTGGTCTGAATGATGGGATTCTGGGCGAACAGGTTCGCTGAACATCCGATCAGGAGAAGACCGAGTATGGATTGTAGGGTCTTTTTCATATTTTCTATTTCATTTTTTTTGTTTGGGATATTTGAACACTATGCGCACTAAGTTTTATTTTAAAAATTGCATGTATTTAGTTTCACAAAGCCGCTGAAGCTTGTAAGAGCATTACCATAATCTGATGTTTGAAAATGCTTAAAGCTTTTAACACATGAGGCACATTAGATTTTTTAGTTTTAATTATTGCGCATATTTTAGATCACATGAGATTAAAAAATCAAAAATTTTTAAAAGGTTTTGTGTACTTACTTAACATATCACATTCAACTTTACTATGCAGCATCAATATCTTTTGTGGCTTTTGTGGTTAAATGTTCTTGTTTTGGTTTTGTATAAACCACCCCGTCAAAAATTCTTTGAATTTTCGACACCCCTCCAGAGGAGGGGAATTTTTATCTTATTTTTTTCTTGAAACTCCAGGAATCGAAATTGAACAGCTTTCTTCCGGCGGTGATGTTTTTTCCCTGGAAGACAAAATAGACATCATGGATACCGGAAACAGGTTCTGCTATCGTTGTAGTTAAGGTTTTGAAGTCTTCCCAGCCGCCGGTTCTCGGGATGTCGATATGGGCGATTTTGGTTCCCTTTACATCATCCAGACGGACTTCCAGGATGCCGCCGTCGATGCCTGCGGCTACGGATGCGGAAAATTCAGATGCGCCTTTTCCAAAATCCACTGCACGGACTTTGATGTAGCCTCCCGTTCTGGCATCAGAAACATAAACGCCGGTTTTCTTATTTTCTGAAGTGGTGCATTTCTCTGCCCACGCCATGGTTTCGGCTTCGTTTCTCTGGTATGGGTTCAACGTTCCGACAGGATGTACGCCTTCTTTGGTGATGGTGATTTTTGGAATGCTGCCGTCAGGATTATATTTAAATTCTTCAATGGCCGTTGAACGACCGTAGCTGCCTCCGTTCGGCAATAAAGCGTTGTGATAGAACAGGTAGGATTTCCCTTTGTAATCGATGATTCCGCCATGGTTGGTAAAGCTGTTGGTCGGCTGATCGGTCATGATCTTTCCACGGTATTTCCATGGTCCGGTGGGTGAAGCACTGGTTGCGTACGACAGGCATTCCGTTCTGTTGGTCATTCCCGCGTACATCATATAATACTGTTTGTTCCGTTTGTAAAACCACGGACCTTCCACATAAACATCGTCGAATTTTTCCTGTTTCTGCAAAACTTCATCGCTTTTTCCGGGCCGCCTGAGTCCGCCGAAAGCTTTCGCCGACTGCGGAACTTCCGTAATGGGTCCGTTATAGGTCGTCATGTCTTTGTTCAGTTTAACGTAAAACAATTTGCTGTTTCCCCAATAGAGATAGGCCTGTTCATCGTCATCCACAAAAGCCGTCGGATCGATATTGTCCCAGGTTCCGGTGGTTACCAACGGCTTCCCCAGCGCATCTTTGAAAGGACCGGTCGGGCTGTCTGAAACGGCTACCCCAATCGCCATATTGTTGTCTACCGTCTGCGCGCAGATGTACCAGTAGAATTTGCCGTTGCGCTCTACACATTGTGCCGCCCACGCCCGGTCTCTTGCCCAAGTGAACGATTCGAGCGAAATCGGAGACCCATGGTCGGTCCAGTTCACCATATCATCCGATGAATAAACATGCCATTTGGTCATCGTATAAAAATCGAATCCGGGCTGGTCGTCTCCCGTGTACAGGTACATCTTGCCTTTGTAAATCATTGGTGCGGGATCGGGTGTGAAATGCGTCTGGATGACAGGATTCTGTGCTGAGAGCGCAAAGCCTGCCAAAAGAAAAGATAAGGTGATATATTTTAATCGTAGTTGAATCATAATCTGTCATTATTTTAATGGACTCAGTTTATAGTAAGCAACGCCATGCGCCGGAATATCCAGCGGCAGGCTTTGGGCGGAAACATCAATTCCGGCAAGGTCTTTCTGTCTCCAGAGATCCCTTACGGTCTGTCGGCCGGAGATCCCCAGTTTTTTGAAGTCTTTATAGGAAAGTTTCGCTTTTTCCCTTCCGAAATTGGCAAAGGCCACCGCTTTTCCGCCGTCTTCAAGGTCTTTGACATAAATTCTCAATTCACCGATCGTATTCAGGCATACACCCTGTTTTCCCAAAGCGTCCTGATTGACGGCAATTACCTCATCGTTGGTTAAAAGGTTTAAGGTAAAATCGTCCAGCTTTTCAAGGTCGCAGCCGATGAGCAACGGTGCGGAGAAAATGCTCCAAAGGCTGATGTGGAGATACTGCTCATCGGGTTTCAGCTTGCTCTGGTGCGGATTTCCCCAGCCGACCACGCCTACGACCAGCATATCCGGATCATTCCGGTTGCCGGGTTTTGCGTACGGAGCGGCTTTGTCCTGCGCAAGCGCAATACTTTTCACGCTGGCCCAGGTATCGGTAATATCGTTGGTGGTACGCCAGGACTGGGCATGGGTTTCATCGCCCCATTTCCAGACATCGCCCATCCCGTACTGGCAGAGGTTGTAGACAATATCCCTCGGCTGTCCGTAGAGCAGGTCGCCCATCAGTTTAAATGGCCTTACCCCTTTATCCAGATCGCCGCCGCCGTTGAATGCCAGTGAAGGAACTTTGCCAAGGTCGTTATTGGGCAGACCGTCGATCACGCCGCCGTAGCTGCACCAGTCGTATTTCAGGTAATCGACTCCCCATTGGGCGTAGCTTTCGGCATCCTGCTTTTCGTAACCGTAACTTCCGGCACATCCGCCGCAGGTCCACGGTCCGGGAGAGGAATAAATGCCCATTTTAAGGCCGTTCCCGTGAATGTAGTCGCCGAGGTTTTTCATATCCGGAAATTTGGAGTTGGTTAAAATATATCCGTCCTTATCCCGGAACTGCCCTTTGAAAGACGGGTCTTTCCCGTCACGGTTGTATTGCCAGGAATCATCAACATTGATGTAATTCCAGCCGTGATTTACCAATCCTGTTTTAACCAAAGCATCGGCAGCTCGTTTTACTTTGTCGGCAGAAACTTCATGCCCGAAACAGTTCCAGCTGTTCCATCCCATCGTCGGCGTCAGGGCAATACGATCGCCGGATTCTATTTTTAATTTTTTTGAGGCTGAACCTTTGGCATTTTTTGCTGTCAGTTCAACTTCATACATTCCTTTTAAGGGAATGATTCCGGTAATGATTCCGGTTTGCGGATCTATTTTTAATCCTTCCGGAAGATTTTTTGCGGCAAAAGTCATCGGCCGGTCGCCTGTGGCTGCGATCCTGAACAGAAAAGGTGAACCCGGGCGCACGCCGTAAACTGTTGCCGAGTTGATTTTTGGGGTGGCTGCCGGTTTTGGAGTTAAAATATAAGGTTCCGAAGCAATCGGGTTGAAGGTCTGCAAAGTGGAAACACCTGTGGTTTCAAATCTGGCATTCACCCAATCGGCATGATCGTAATACGGACCGTTTCCGCCGTCTGAAACGACCAGTTCCAGTTGTTTGATTCCTTTTAAGGATACCGAAACGGGTTTGGCTTGGTCTCCGAGATGCATAACGCCGCTTGACCAGAGTTTTTTATTGTCGCCGTAAATTTCAAATTCCACCGCGGGCTCGTGGCCTTTCATTTCATCATCGAGTCCGACCAACGCTGAGAATCTTGTAGCTTTTCCATTGAGTTTAATCAGTAAAGAGCTTTCGGCGTGGGTCCCGAAACCCCGGTCAAACGTTTTGCTGGCAATCATCAGTTTTTTTCCGTCCACCGAAGTACTGACGCCCGGTTTTCCGTTTCCTTGCGTGGCAACACTGAGGTCCAGTTTATCCAGCCAAACGGTTGATTGGGCATTTAAAAAGTATCCGGCAACAAGAAAGCTAACAACAAAAGTTTTAAATCTGAACATTTTTACAATTTTAACCAATGATTAATACAACTCATAACAATATGTTTTGGCTAAAGCCCTACACGTTATTCTCTGTGTTAAATGGGCTTCCTTCGACAATCTCAGGATGACATTGCCCATTTCTATAGATATTCCTGAATTCAACATTAATTTTCATTAAACTTCCACCAATCGAAATAGAAAAGGTCTTTGTCTCCTTTAAAAACAAAATAGAGGTCGTGGATGCCTCTGGTATTTTTTACCGGTGTTTTAATCGTTCTGAAAACATCGCCTTCCGCTTTACCGGTTACTTTTACGGTTCCTAAAATCGGTCCGTCCACCGCATCAGTATGGATTTCGATCATTCCGCCGTACAGAGGCGCTACGGAAACTTCAATCGATTGGGTTCCCTTAGAAAAATCCACGCCCTGAAATTTGAGATAATCGCTGTTGTTGATAGAAGAAACGACGATCCGGTCGGTGATTTTTTTCCCGGTGTCGTAAGGATTATTCCTTTCCCACTCGGTCATCTGCTCTGTTTTCAGGCCTTCGCTGAAGGCAATGGTTTCAGCCTCTACCCGGTTGTACGGATTCAGGGTTCCTGTTCTTTTTACGCCTTCAGGATTCCAGAACGGCAGCTTTTGGATGGTGCCGTCGGCATTGTATTTCATTTCACTTACGCAAACCGAACGGCGTTCATAATGTTTGCTCATGGTCTGCTTTCCGATGTTATAATTGAATCCGAAAACATAGGTTTTGCCTTTGTAATCGATGATTCCCGGATGGTTTCCGTTGGAACGTTTATCGCTGTCCATGATCATTCCTTTGAATTCCCAGGGTCCGGTCGCCGATTTTCCTATCGCATAACCGATTCCTTCCGGGCAGCAAGTGGACGCATAAGCCAGATAATAATGTCCATTTTTCTTCCAAATCCACGGTCCTTCCTGATAATGGAACGAATCCGGAGCCCCTTTCACTTTGGCGATGGAAGGGTCTTTTACGACTTCGCCTTTCAACGAAATCATATCTTCGTTCAGCTTTACATACCAAAGATTCGGATTTCCCCAATAGAGGTACGCCTGTCCGTCGTCGTCAATCAGAACGGTCGGGTCGATGTCATCGGATGAATTTTTAACCAAAGGTTTCCCGATCGGATCTTTGAAAGGGCCGTACGGACTGTCTGCTACCAGAACGCCGATTCCGCGCTGCCCAGGCATCGGACAGTACATATAGAATTTGCCATTTCTCTCGATAACCTGTGGTGCCCAGGCTCCGTTTTCCGGATCGGTCCATTTGAAATCTTTCAGGGAAGCTACGATGCCGTGGTCGGTCCAGTTCACCATATCGGTGGAGGTGTAGAGCAGCCAGTTTTTCATTTTAAACCCGAAAGCATCATCCTCATCATGGCTGGTGTAAAGAAAAACCGTGTCTTTGTACACCATCGGTGCAGGGTCGGCAGTGAACTTGGTCTGGATGATGGGATTCTGGGCAAATGCAGCCTGGAAGCATCCGAATATCATGGTTAAACTTAAAAATTTCATCGTCATACCTTTAAAATTATTTAAAACTTATACTTATATTTTTCCCGGAATAACTCACGGTTTTCTGCTGACCGTCCGGAAAAAGTAAACTGAAATTTCTTTTTTCCATCATCCCACTAAATTTACCCTTCCTGGCTTCAATGGTAAGTGTTTTTGATTTTTCGTTCCAGTGAAAAGGAATTTCAGTAAAGGCTCCTTTTTCATAGTTGTAATTATCGAACTCGTCTTCGTACAAAACAAAATCGGCATCGGCTCCGGGATAGATTTTTACGGTAAGGTAATCCCATTTTTTCTCCGTTGCATATTGCACATCAGGACCGAACGGAATAATGCTTCCCGCTTTCACATATAACGGAATACTTTGAATATTAACGTTTTTCTGAATTTCCTGACCTCCCTTGTGTTTTTCATTCGTCCAGAAATCAAACCAGTCTGCTCTGGCTGGAAGATAGACCTTTACGGTTTTATTTTGTGTGAAATCTACTTTGGAAAGAGCATTTTCTCCGCTTTCCTGTTTTTTGTTCCATCCTTCGTTTTCATCGGTTGTTATGAGCTTTTCGGGAGTATACTGAGCATTGAGAACCGGAGCCACTAAAAATGATTTCCCGAAAAGGTATTCATTATTGATGTCCCATGTTTTTTTATCTGAAGAAAAATCCATTGATAAAGCCCGCAGGAAACTTGAATTATTTTCAGAAACCTCCCACGAGGTCGAATAAATGTACGGGAGCATGCTGTACCTCAACCTGATAAATTTTTCTATGGCATCATACGCCACATCCCCTTTCTGCCCGAACTGATAGATTTCTCTCGGCACATCGGTTCCGTGGGAACGCATCATCGTGGTGAAAGTGCCGTACTGAAGCCAACGCACGTACAATTCCTGAAACAGCAGGTTTTTGGCACCTCCGTTTCTTTTATAGACTCCGGCAAAGAAGCCGCCGATATCGGAATTGAAATTCGGATTTCCGGTAAGGCTGAAATTCAAACCCGCAGGAACATGATTGCGCAACATATCCCAGGAAGAGTTGACATCGCCCGACCAGGTATTGGCCCCGTATCGCTGCTGACCGGCAAAAGCTGATCTTGTTAAAATAAAAACCCTTTTGTCACTCGTTGTTTCGCGTTGGTGATCATAGACTCCGCCTACCGTCATCAGCGGATAGGCATTTCTCACTTTCCGGAATGAACCAAGGTAAGTTTTGGTATCTAAATCTTCCGGTTTCTGGCTGAGATGGTCGGGCTCGGTAGAATCCATCCACCAGGAATCTACGCCGAAACTGAATAGGCCTTTGTTTAAATATTTCCAGTACACGTTCCGGGCTTCGGGATCGTAGGCATCATAGACACGTACTCCGGAAGGATAATTCATATCCGGCGGCCAGACTTCCCTTCCCGATTCCGGCCATGTTTTGAAATTGAAGAGCATTCCTTTCTGATCCATTTCCCGGTACGGATTGGTCATCGGCCCGAATGACGACCAGATGGAAACAGAAAGATGTGCATTCCTGTCATGAATATCCTTCATCATTTTTTGGGCATCGGAAAAATCGGGGCTGATGAAATCCATCGCGTTCCACTGGTAATTGTTTCCCCAATACTGCCAATCCTGGATAATCCCGTCTAGGGGAACTTTCAATTCCCTGTATTTTTTCACGACATCCACCAGTTCCTCCTGACTTTTGTAGCGTTCTTTGCTTTGCCAGTAGCCGTAGGTCCAAAGCGGAATCATCGGTACTTTACCGGTCAGATTCCGCATTCCTGCCACGACGCCGTCGGCATTTTTTCCATAAATAAAATAATAATCCACGCCTTCGCCAACTTCCGAAGAGAAAGAGGTTTTTTGTGGTGTATCGGTAAACTGCGTAGGAGAATAGTTATCCCAGAAGATACCGTAACCTTTTACCGACTGGAAAAATGGTACAAAATCCCAGGTGTTGTTCTGGATCATCTTAATATCCGTATTCCGCTGGGACATTTTCCCGTTTTGAAGAATTCCCAAACCGTAGATCGGTTCATCTTTTTCCAATTGAAAAGATTGGGAAAGAGAATAGGTTTGATTTCCGGCATCATTAAACGGTTTAAAATCGCTTCCGGTTTCCTTCAACAATTCTTTTCCCGAGGCTGAGGTATAGGTAATCATTCCATTTTCAGCATTAATCAGAATATTTAAATCATTCGTTTTTAATGAAATAATATTCTTGCTTTCTGAAACTGAAAACTTAGTTTTTTGTTCTTTTTTAATAACCGACAAACTGTTTTTCTCAAATGATTTTCCTTCAGGATATTTAATAATTCTAACCGTATTTTCGCCATACAATTTCAATTCAACATTCAAATTATCGGCAGAAAATTTCAATCCTGAATCTGTTTTCTGATATGATTGCGCACTGAAATTTACCGACAGTACGACCATTGTACCGATTACTGCTGTATTTTTAATATGGTTGAAATTCATGGTGGTGATTTTGTTTAAAACATTAAGAAATTAAGCTTCTCAAATCAAATTGATTTATCAATTTTCTTCATTTTAAATAACTATAAAAAAACACTTAATGCTTTGATGCTTTTTTAAGAACAAAAAAATTTGTTTTTATTAAGTTAAATAAGACAAATTCTCATTCTTTTTTTTAATGTTTATTTAAAAAGTAGCTGGGCAAAGTTGTACAGGTTATTTCTCCAAACCGGCCAGGTGTGACCGCCCGGATATTCGGAGTAAGTATATTTAATGCCTGCATCATCGAGTTTTTTCATCATGATCTGACAGTTTTTGTAGGCGATGTCCTCTTTTCCGCCCATGGAAATCCAGAAATTCTTCAGGTTGGAATTGATTTTTGCTTTGTTATCCGTCATAAATTTATATTCGCTATCGGCTACTTCCTGAAGCGACGGCAGGATCCAGCCCGAACTGAATACGCCCAAGGAAGAAAACATCTCTGAGTTCTGAACGCCCGTATGCAGGGTATAAATCCCGCCCATGGACAGTCCGGCCAACGCCCTGTTCGCTGCATCTTTCTTAATTCTGAAATTCGCTTCGGCAAATGGGATCACGGATTCTTTGAGTTCTCTGTCAAACATCTGCAGGTTTCTCGCTCCAAAGCTTCCGAATCCGGCAGGTCCGATATTGGCATCCGGCATTACAACGATCATGGGTTTGGCTTTGCCTTCGGCAATCAGATTGTCCATAATCAGGTTGGTTTTTCCCTGCATGGCCCATCCGCTTTCGTCCTCACCACCTCCGTGCAGGATGTAAAGCACCGGATAAGAATCAGCAGTATTTTTGTCGTAGCCCGGCGGCGTGTAAATAAATACCCTTCTCCACGAATTGGTTACTTTCGAGAAGAAATTCTGAATTCTGATATCGCCGTGCGGAACGTCTTTCATGGCGTAATAGCCATCGCCCGCAAACGGCATTTCGATTCCGCTGGCATATCTTCCCATCCCATAAAAGGTTTTGCTGGAAGGGTCTGCCACCGGTACATTGTCAATGACCATCGAATAATAATGGAATCCTTCGCTTAAAGAATCGGTGGTGGTTTTCCAAACGCCGTCCGAATCTTTAGTCAGATCGTATTTTTTCCCAAGATCGATCTGAACTTTCTGTGCTTCCGGAGCTTTCACCCTGAAAATCGCTTTTCCATTGGGCATGATCTGCGGGTACTGTGCGTTTCTGATATTGGTTTCAGCAGGCAGCCCAAGGACCGTAAAATCGGAGAACGAGGTTTTGTCAACCGGCTTGAAGATCAATTGTGAAAAGATGTACAAATCGTTTTTCCAGACTTTGAAATCGTGGCCACCCGGTTCGATATAAAAGATGTGCGGGACTTTATTCTGGACCAGGTAATCGTGGGTCCTTTTGCTGAACGGCATGAGCCCGTCTGCATCACCGCAGGAAATCCAGAGCAGTTTTAATTCTTTTGCCTTTTGAGGATTCGGCAATAAAAGCTGAGGCTCTTTAGTATTAGGAGCGGATGAAAAACCGCCCACCCAGGCAAATTTGTCGATATTTCCAAGCCCGAAATTCAGGGTTTGTCCGCCTCCCATGGACAGTCCGGCAATGGCGCGGTTCTCGCGGTCTTTTTTAACCGGGAATTTCTTTTCTACATACGGAATGAGATCATTCAGTAAATCCTTTTCAAAAGTCGCAAAGGCTTCCACTTTGTCTTTGGCCATGATGTTGCCGGTTGCGCGGTCGTCTTTCATCGCTCTTCCGTTTGGCAGTACCACAATCATCGGGGTAAGTTTTCCCTGTGCATACAGGTTGTCAAGAATAATCTGCGGCGTCCCGTTCTTGTACCATTCTTTTTCGTCCCCGCCTATCCCGTGAAGCAGGTACAGTACCGGATATTTATTCCCTTTTTTGAAGCCCGGCGGCGTATAAATCAGTGCTTTTCGGGTTACGCCTACAGTCTTTGAGGGATATTGAATGGAGTCGATTTTACCATGAGGAATTCCGGTATTGGCCACATCAAATCCTGCAGGAGCCTGACGCTGTGTATTCTGGGCGGTGATCGGTACCACGATCAGTGATGCGCCTATGATGAGTAGAGAGGTAATTTTCATAAATTTTTTATTTGTAATTTTTACACTTATTAATTTAGACAAAAAAATAATACCGCGAAGGGTTTATTTTTTATTGTTTTTATTATTGATTTACCGTTGGTTTATTAACGGATGCGTTATTAACAGGACGCTCCTACGGAGCTATGATTTGGCAGATATTGCCAACATTCTGCTACTAACAGGATGCTCCAACGGAGCATTCTTATCATAATATATTATCACACTGTTTTTAGAGAGTCTTAGTGATTGGTTATTTCTCGCTTTTTGTCACAACGCTGACACCCTATCCTGATGATGCCGCCCTTTCAGGAGTTTTTATGTTGTGCTTTTTTGTCATAGGACTACCACCCTATGCTGATGATTTCGCTCTTTCAGGGCTTTGAAATTCTGCCTGGTTACTTATCCTACCTGTTTTTTATAGATTTCATAAGGTTGCACGCTACGGTGTTGATTTCGCCATTTTATGGCTTATGGTGTTTTTTGCCAATGTAACTTTAATATCTAAATTTTCCAGATTATTCAGTTTTTATTTACATCTGTTTTAACCCTAAAAAAATCAACATCCACAAAACCGCTCGGATCTTGAGCATAATTAGGGCTGCACCCTATGCTGTTGATTTCGCCCTTTCAGGGCTTTGAAATTCTGCCTGGTTACTCATCTTATCTGTTTTTCCATAGATTTCACAGGGCTACACCCTATGCTGCTGATTTCGCCATTTCATGGCTTATGGTATTTTTTGCCACTGTAACTTTAATATCTAAAATTTTCCAGATTATTCAATTTTATTTTACATCTGTATTGACCCTGAAGAAATCGACATCCACAAAACCGCCCGGATCTTTGGTGGCATAATTGAAGATCGCAAATTTAGATCCCATAAAAAACCTCCGGTAATCGAAGATCATTTTGTAGTCTTTCGCCATTTCGGTCCAGTTTTTCTGGTCGGTGCTGTAGTAAAAATCCGCCAGATCTTTACCTAAGTTAAAATCGGCATCAATTCTGAAATACACTTTGTCAGTATTCAGAGGAATCCGTTTTTTCTCTTCTTTTTTAACGTCCGTCACTGCTTTGGTTTTGTTATCCAGGCTGACTTCATCAGTCGAAAATACAATGTATTTTTTACCGCCTTCCATAACGACAGACAGAATCCCGGAATCACCGTTGAATGCACTGAACCCGGCCACATCACCGTCTTTCATTCCTTTTACATCCAAGGCTACTACTCCGCTGGATTTCGGGCCTTCCATTCTCTGCGTCAATGTATTCGGTGCAAGGTAAAGGTTGTCCACGATCCTGCTGGCTTTCAGTCTTAAAAATCCTTTTCTTTCGGATAAGGACCAGGCTTCATTCACCGGATTATGGTTCCACTGCCACTGAATTTTCATTTTATTATCTGAAAATTCATCGCTTTCTACCAGATGGTTTTTCGGCTTGAACGGCGGAAGCGGAATCTCTCCTTTTAAAGGGACTTTCCCGTTGTCACCCAACACCGGCCAGCCGTCTTCCCATTTCACGGGAAGTAAAATCGGAACCCGCCCTACGCCGTTTCTGTCCTGAAAGATCAGGGAATACCAGTTGCCGTTTTTATCATCAATCAGCGCCCCTTGCCCGGCGTAGGAAAACCCTAGGAAGTTATCTTCAAGAACAACTTTCTTCTCAAAAGGCCCGGTTACCTGATCCGCCCGGTACACTTCCTGACGACGTTTTCCGCCTCTTGGCCAGGAAATCATCATCATGTAATATTTTCCGTCTTTTTTAATGATCTGGTTGCCTTCAAGTAACCCGGTTTCAGAGGCATCTCTCTGGAAAATCTCTGTACCGTCCTGATTCCCAATAATGGTTTTAAAATCCGGGCTCAGCTCAAAAACTTTGTTGGAAGTGAAGACATACACCCGGTCGTCATCGTCAAACAACAAAGACGCATCGTGAAAATGTCTTGTTCTGGTCAACAGCTTCCAGTTCCCTTTTTCAGGATTGTCGGTGACATAGAAATAGGATTTAAACGGTTCGTCGTTCGGGGAAAACAAGACATAATATTTTCCTTTGTGATAACGGATGGAAGAGGCCCACTGCCCGCGTCCGTAAACGGTTCCGTTCAGCAGATCGTATTTGGAATTGTCATTCAAAGTTTGAAAAACGTAGCTCGACATTTCCCAGTGCACCAAGTCTCTGGAATGCATTACCGGGGCGCCCGGCATGAGGTGCATCGTGGTGCTGATCAGATAGAAATCGTCGCCGTTGCGGGTGATGGACAAGTCCGGAGCGTCAGCCCAGATGATGGGATTGTTAAATTCTGTTGTCGCTTTTTTCTGAAAAGGGTTTATCTGGGCCGAAAGTGAATTCAGCCCGATAAATCCCAAAAAAGAAACTATATAAAATGATTTTTTAATATTCAAGATTTGAAATTTTTATTTAAACGCAATGCCCGCAAAGATTTTTTGACTACCCACTGCTTTTTAGATTTAAAAGCAATTCGGCAGGCTCAATATAGACTTCAACTCAGCAAAGCAATGTATCAATTTATTGTATCCACTTTGTACTGATAACCAATTTCTGTTTATCATTGGCTTTATTTCAAATCCTGCTTTAGATTTTGGCTAAAGCCAAATGGATGCTGTTTTTTTGAGAACGGGCTTCCTTCGACAAGCTCAGGATGACGTTGCCCGTTCCTATTGATTATGCTTAATTACTCATTATTAATTCGGTACAATATCGTTAGACGACGTGCTGTACAAACCGATTAAGCTTCCGGTGAAACCGCCGGCCACATCGGTGGATAAGATGTCTCCGGAAACCGGTCCTCCCAGGTTTTTAAAGCTCTTTCCGTCCACGGTATAGTTGAAGCTGAGGTTATCATTCTCACCTACTACTTGCAGTTTAATGGTTTTGGACAATGAAATTTTCTCACTGGCAACCAGTTTGGAGGCTCCTTTTTCGGTTCTTTCGAGAACAATATAATAATCTTTGCCTTTTTTGGTAATTCCGAAGACATAATTGAACCTTTCGCTTTGGTAGCAGGTAATTCCGGCCAGTTCCTTTTCAGATTTCGGTTTGAAATCCAGGGTTACGGAAGTTTCAAAATCTTCATGCTGCAGCCTGTGGAACAAAGCGGAAACCGGAGCCAAAGCTTTGATATTCGTATCCATCGGATTCACTTTTACCCCGTTTTTCGTGGAAGTAATAAAGTTTTCACGCGGCCCGCGCATGGCGATCCAGCGGAAATCCAGGTTTTTATCGGTCAGTTTGTCGTTGTAGGTAAAGTTTCCGTTCGGGAAAAATCCGTTTTGTCCGGTCTTATTCTCGGTTCCTGCCGGCAATTTCAATTTGGGCTTCATTGGTACCAATCCGTTCTGGAATACCGGATAGGTTCCGCTCCAGTCCACCGGAAGCAGGAAGGTTTCCCGGCCTTTGTTCACGCGGTTATTGACGTTCGGGCGGATGGCCAGAAATACGCCGTACCATTGCCCGTTCGGTCCTTCCACCAAGTCGGCGTGGCCCGCCCAGTCTACTTTTTCCTTGCGGTCTTTCGGGAAGTAACGCTGTGTCAGGATCGGGTTGTTTTTAGCCGGAACAAACGGTCCTTTAGGAGAATCGGCCATGAAGATCACTTCGCTGTGCCATCCGCCGGTTCCGCCTTCCGCGCACATCAGGTAATATTTTCCTTTGTATTTATATAAATGCGGCCCTTCTATCCAGATCGGTTTTTGGGTAATATCGACACCGGCGTTAACAATAATTCTATCGGAGCCTGCTACCACCTGGTCTTTTTCAAGATCATAATCCCACATTTTGATGACACGGTGGCCCTGATACTGCTCGGTTCCCTTTGGTGGAGCGTCGTTGTGAACGATGTACGCTTTTCCATCGTCGTCAAAGAAGATCGCAGGATCGATCCCGTCGAAATTCAGCTTCTGTACTTCGCTCCACCCTTTGGCTGGGTCTTTGGTTTTCACGACCATGTTTCCTACTCCGCCCGCAATCTGCGTGGTGATCATGTAGAACGTGTTATTGTATTTGTTGTACTTGATGTCCGGTGCATAAATTCCCTGGGAAACGCCTCCTTTTTCTACTTTCAATTGAGAAGGTCGATCCAATACGTGGCCGATCTGCTTCCAGTTGACCATATCTTTCGACGTAAAAATCGGAACTCCCGGAAACATCGAAAATGAAGAATTCACCAGGTAATAGTCGTCTCCTTTTTTGGTGATGCTCGGGTCCGGATAACAGCCCTGAAGGATCGGCGAATAGAACTCGTCCGGCTTCAGTGGATTGTCATTGTATATTTTATCGTTTCCACGGTAGTTGAAATCGGAAAAGGTCTGGGCAGAAATGTTGCTCACACTTAAGAACGCTGCTGCCGTCAGCAGGGTGAATTTGTTCTTTAAAAAATTCGGATTCATAGGTCTCTTTTTCATATGTAGATTTCTTAATTTTTGCTTTAAATATTGAATTGGGTTCGTTGTTTTACCAAGGTCGAACCTGTTGTTATAATTGTTGAACCCCTTCAGGGTTCGTAGTTTATTTTTCTTTTTGCCACAGGTCGCACCTGTGGCTATTTTTATTCAACCCTTTCAGGGTTTCTGACGATCCCGTTAATAGGATTTCATCCTATTCTACATTAAGCCGTTCCTTCGGGACTTCTTGTTTTGTTATAAATTCCCACAGGTTTAAAATGGGGTTATGATCGTTGAACCTTTTCAGGATTCGCAATTTTTTCCTATTCATTCATACGGGTTTCACCTGTGGCTACCTTTGTTCAACCTTTTCAAGTTTTTTGATGATCCCGTTAATAAGATTTTCATCCTATCCTATATTAAGCCGTACCTCCTGGATTTCGATGACTATTATTTAAATTTTGCTAAAGCCAATTGATACGTCCATTTTTTGTGAACGGGCTTCCTTCCCTTCGTCAAGCTCAGGATAAACTCGAGCTCAGGATGGCATCACCCTTTTGTGTTATTATTTCATTTTTAATTTATATATTTTTCCGGGTTCCGTTGGGAAATCGTAGATGAATTCGTTTTTAATTTCGGTCGGATTGAGTTTTGCCTCTTTTGAGATCAACGGTTTTTTAATTTCAGGGATTTCAAAAAAAGGATTTCGGTTTGTACCTTGTGCTTTTTCAAGTTTTATGTTCCCGGTGAACTGCATTTCATTAGGCACTCTCAATCTGCAATTTCCTCCCAGTGTTGATTTAATCATGACTTCTTTGGCTTTATTGCCGGTCCAATTGATGCTGACTTCAAATCCGCCGTAGGTTTTCAGCCCGGAAATATTGCCGTTTTTCCACTCATCCGGAAGGGCGGGAAGAATATCGATGAAACCGTTTTGGGTCTGCAAAAGCATTTCGGTGATTCCCGAGGTACAGCCGAAGTTTCCGTCGATCTGGAACGGCGGATGGGCATCGAACAGATTCGGGTAGGTTCCGCCTTTGCTTCCCCAGCCGTCTTTTTCCACCAAAGTTAATTGGTCTTTAATTAATTTATTCGCATGATTTCCGTCGAGCAGTTTTGCCCAGAGATTCACTTTCCACCCCATACTCCATCCTGTGGAAACGTCGCCGCGATGGATGAGGACGGTTCTTGCAGCATCTGTGAGTTCCGGCGTGGTGAACGGGTTGATTTGATTGGACGGAAATAATCCGTACAGATGAGAAACGTGACGGTGATTGTCTTTCGGGTCGTCCCAATCGCCCATCCATTCCTGCAGTTGTCCGTATCTTCCAATCTGCATCGGTGGTAAATTTGAAATGATGGTGTTCCAGACCGGAATTTTGTCATCATCCATATGAAGAAGCTGTGCTGCTTTCTTGGTTTTGGTGAACAGATCGAAGATCAACTGGTTATCCATGGTATTGCCTGCCGCCAAAGCACTGCCCTGATGACCCTGCGGAATGTTTTCGGGAGACATCGACGGACTTACGACCAGCCAGTAGTGCGTCGGTTCTTCGATAAGAAAATCTTCGTAGAACTGTGCAGCCGATTTTAAAACCGGATAAACCGATCTGAGGTAATTCAGATCCCCGCTGTACAGGTATTTGTCCCACAGGTGCTGGGAAAGCCAGGCGCCACCCATCGGCCACATTCCGGCGTTGGCGAAATCCACCACTCCTGTGATCCTCCAGATATCAGTATTGTGGTGAGCCACCCAGCCGCGGCTGTTGTACATGGTTTTTGCCGTTTCCTTTCCGGATTCGCTCAGGTCTTTTACCATTTGGATCAGCGGTTCGTGCATTTCCGGAAGTCCTGCTTTTTCGGCCGGCCAGTAGTTCATTTCCGTGTTGATGTTGATGGTGTATTTGCTGTCCCAGGCCGGTTTGTTGGAATTATTCCAGATACCCTGGAGATTGGCAGGCTGACCACCGGGCTGTGACGAGGAAATCAGGAGATAGCGTCCGAACTGATAATACAAAGAGATGAGTTCCGGATCATAGCCGGTTGCAAAATTCTTAATCCTGATATCAGTCGGATTTGCAGCTGCATTGGAAGTGCCTAAATCGAAATATACTCTTTTGAAATATTTTTGATACGCAGCCAGATGATTTTTAAGTAAAGTGCTGAAGCTTTTAGGTTCTGCTTCCGAAATGTATTTTTTGCTTTTTAAAACTTCGTCGGTGTTTAAAGTTTTGTAATCGGTAAAATTGGTTGCAATGGAAATCAGAATGGTTACCTCACTGGCGTTGCTTACGCCAATACTGTTTTCTGAAACTTCCGTTTTGCCATCTTTATTAAGGATTTTTGCGATTGCACTGAATCTGACTTCTCCCTGAACGCCGTCTAAAGTTGAAGACAAACCGTCCATTTGCAATGTATTAGTATCAATTGCTTTGCTGTTTTTTTTGAGTTCGCTGTTGAATTGAGCTGAAAAACTCAGTGCATTTTTTTTGTCTGAACTTAATTTGATAACAATTACATTATCAGGAATCGAAGCGAAAACTTCTCTTTTAAAATTGTTCCCATTGGTTGAGAAAGTGGTTGTTGTAATTGCTTTTTCAATATCTAATTCTCTGTAGTAATTTTTAAAATCACCATTATTTTTAAAGTCAAGAATTAAATCACCAATATTCTGGAAGGCTGAACCGTGAAGGGTTTTTGCCGTTAAACCTTTATCCGCAAGAACCTGTGCCCGTCTGTAATTTCCGTTAAATAAATAATACCGGATCGAATCCAACACTTTCGGACCGTCAGGATTATCGTTCCGGGAAGGACCGCCGGACCAGAAAGTGCTTTCGTTAAGCTGAAGCTTTTCTTTAAGAGGATCTCCGAAAACCATTGCTGCCAGCCTACCGTTTCCAATCGGCAATGCTTCCACCCACTGTTTGGCAGGCTTGTCATACCACAGCTTGTATTTTCCTCCTTTCTGAGCAAAGGAAAATCCGCTTATAAGTAGACAAAGGATAAATATGCAATGTTTGGGTTTCATTAATTTTTATTTTGTCTGTTAAACTTAACAGTTTCTTTTTAGACATCATCATCTGCGTATTGACAAACAAAATTTAAAAAACGAGACCTCAACGTGTTATAGTCAAGGTCTCTCTAACTATATATGAAGAAAAATAACAAACTTTGTTAAACGCCGCTAAAGGCGCTGAAACCTCCGTCTACCGGCAATAAGGCACCGGTAATAAAACTTGCGGCTCCAGAACAAAGGAACTGTACAGCTCCATTGAGTTCCTGCACTTCACCGAAACGCTGCATCGGAGTTTTGGCGATTACTTTTTTGCTTCTGTCGGTTAAAGAACCGTCCGGATTCAGGAGAATCGCCCGGTTCTGATCGCCGATGAAGAATCCCGGCGCTACGGCATTCACCCGGATTTTATCCCCGAATTTCAGGGCTACATCCGAAGCCAGCCATTGGGTAAAGTTGGTGATGGCTGCTTTTGCAGCCGAATATCCCGCCACTCTGGTGATCGCTGAATAGGCTGCCATGGAAGAGATATTGACGATACTACCGCTTCCCTGTTCCGCCATTGCTTTTCCGAAGACAAAGCTCGGATAAACGGTTCCGTTGATATTGAGATCGATCACCTCATCCCATCCTTTCATATCCATATCAAAGAATGACTGGTCGGGAGATAAGGTCGCTGCGGGAATATTTCCGCCTGCAATATTTAAGAGGATATCGATTTTACCGTACTTTTCAATAATTTTTTTTGAAGCTTCTTCAAGACTTGAAATGTCCATCACATTGGCTTCTACGGAAAAGGCATCACCGCCTGATGCCTTTAATTCCTTAACAAAAGCATCCAGTTTTTCCTGGCTTCTGCCCAGTGCCACTACTTTTGCCCCGGCTTCGATGAAACTTTTAGCCAGGCTTCCGCCTAAAACGCCGGAAGCACCTGTAATTACGGCTACTTTATTTTTTATGCTGAATATTTCGTTCATTGTTATGATTGATAATTGATGATTGATAATTGATGATTGATAATTGATCGAAAACGAATGCCGATTTTATCTTGACATTTCGTTTTGAATGGCAGCCATTGCGCCTTCGATCTGTCCTAAAGCCAACATTCTGCCCAGGAATGAGTAGCCGGGATTGTAACCCTTATCAATATCTTCGGTTAACAGTCTTCCGTGATCAATCCGCATTGGTAGATCCGGGTTTTCTTTTTCGAATACGCGGATGACATCAATTAATTTTCCTCTTCCGCCTAAATGATGCGCTTCAATAAAATCTCCATTCTCGAAAACGTTGGTGCTTCTGAGGTGAACGAATTTCGTGCGATGCGCAAACTTCTGCGCAAGTTTCGGAACATCATTGTTAAGGTTTGCGCTTAGTGATCCTGCGCAAAACGTCAGTCCGTTGTGAGGATTGTCTACGGCGTTTAAGAACCAGTCGATATCGTCCTCGTTGGTAACAATCCTTGGAAGGCCAAGTAAAGCGAAAGGCGGATCGTCAGGATGTACACACATCTGGATGCCCCATTTTTCGCAAACCGGCATTATTTTTTCGAGAAAATATTTAAGGTTTCGGCGAAGCTGGTCTTTATCAATTCCGTCATACAGCGCCAGTAAATTATTGAATTTTTCCACCGGGTTCAGATCGCCTTCCTTAATGTTTCCATTAACGAATCCCTGGGTTTTTACAATCACCGAATCAATCAGATCATTGTTATCCTCTTCGGTAAGGCTATTTTTCAGCTCTTCTACTTTCTGAAGAATTTCTGGGGTGTAATCATTTTCCGCACCCTTCCTTTTTAAGATATGGATCTCAAAATAAGCGAATTTGGCTTTGTCAAAATATAAGGATGACGAACCGTCTTCCCATGCATGGAAAAGATCTGTTCTTGCCCAGTCGAGCACCGGCATAAAGTTGTAACAAACGGTTGTTACACCTGCTTTGCCCAGATTTTCAAGACTGGTGATGTAGTTTTCTATCAAAAAGTCGCGGTCTCCACCTCCATACTTGATCGCTTCGCTTACCGGGAGGCTTTCCACCACAGACCAGCGAAGACCGTAACTTTCTATATAGTTTTTATAATCATTCACCGCCTCCAAACTCCAGACCTGCCCGTTCGGGATATCGTGTAGTGCCGAAACAATTCCTTCAACTCCGATCTGACGGAGTGTCTCCAATGTGATCTTATCTTTTTTGCCAAACCAACGCCAGGTTTTTTCCATAAGTTTTGAATTTTTCTTCATACTAAACAAAATAGGTGCTTTTCAACACCTATTTTGCTGCTAATATGAATGTAGAATAAAATTTAATTAGTATCCAGGATTCTGGTATTTTGCTTTTTCGTCAGCAGTTGCTCCACTCATGGCATCGATCTGCCCCTGTGGAATCGGTCTCAGATAATGGAAAGGCTGAATGTTACGTGTTACTGTTTGCGGAGTATGATTTCCGTATGCAGTACCTCCAATTTTATAAGTAGCTGCATATTCTCCCCATTTCTGTGTACGCACCAAGTCATACCATCTGTAGAATTCCCCGTAATATTCACGCGATCTTTCTGCCAAGATGTAGTCTATGGTAATTGCAGAAGGAGTTGCTGCCGTCATTGCTGCACTATTATCTGCAATATAAGTTGTGTTTTGCGCATTACTAAATTTCCATTTACCTGCTCTTGCACGGATCACATTTATCAAATCTCTTGCAGACATTGATCCTGAAGCTCCTTTTACTGCTGCTTCCGCTGCGATAAAGTAGAATTCTGAAAATTTAGCCACATTAAAAGGTCTCGTTAAACCAGCGTTAGGATATCCTAGTCCATTTGGATCATCAGTTCTGTAAGTTCCTATTTTCCATAGTCCAGGATAAACGATTCTGCTGATGCCGTTTGGTGCAACTACATAATCTGCTCTTCCTGGCAATGTACCTGCTCCTACACCATTTTGACCAGCCCCCGAAGGATAAGTCGGTGTTTGGGAATCATCATTAAGGAAACTTAGAATAGCTCCTCCCGGTTGTACAGGTAAGCTATTAGCATTGTACAAAACAGGATTTGTTACACCTGCTTTATCCCAGTTGCCTCTGTAAGTCGTTACGAAAGTTCCGTCATATCTTGAATCGGTAGTTTTATCAGCAAAAGTATTCTGAAATACTCCAATCGGAGGACACATACGAACCCATGGACGTCCCAGCGACTGTGTGGCGGCACGTTGTACAGAACTTACTGCAGTAAAGGTTGTTGCAGAACTGCTGCTCTTCAGGTTGGTATAGTTCCACGTCTGCATCCATGCGGCAAAATTATCAGGTGCCCATCCGGAACCAAAGCCAACAGGATCAGATTCATTATAGAATGCGCTAGCCTGAGTGTGATCGGCGTATAGCATACATTCGTTGTTTCTGTCGTTTGAACCTACATTTACATCATAAAATGTCGGCTGTAAAGCATATGGCCCAGGAGTGCTGATACCCATCATAGCCGTATCATAAGCCTGTTGGAAATACCATTGTGCATTGTGACCATCCGGATCTGTTCTTGCAGCATCTGGGTAAGTCGGGATGTTATTAGGATTTTGTAACCACCAACCATAAGTAAGGTATGCTTTAGCTAAAAACAGCCGTGCCACATTCTTCGTCACACCACCGGTAACTCTTGGACTGGCAGGAAGGTTATTTACTGCTTTCAATAAATCAGGGAAAATACCTCTAGTGTATACTTCCGGAACCGTATTTCTCTTGGAAGTTGTTACTGCATTTGTGTTTAGCGCAAGTTCTCCGGCTCCCAAATCCAATGGCACCCCTCCATAAGTCTGAACCAGCATAAAATAATCAAATGCTCTGAAAAATCTCGCTTCAGAAATTAATGATTCTGCAACACCAAATTGTGGACCTCTCTCTACAATTCCGTTTGCCGTATTAATAGAAGGGAAAACAGATCCCCAAATCATGCTTGGTGGAAAAGAAGACGATGTAACATTACCATTTCCGGAAAAATCCAACTCTTTAAAGTTTCCGTCCGCACTTTGTGCCCACGTTGATTCATCTGTTCCGTTCTGGCAGTTACTCATAAAGTAACCGTTACCATATAATAAGCGTAAACTTCTGTACAAAGACGTTACACCTGCTGTAACCCCATCCGGCGTATTAAAATAATCCACCGTATAGTTAGATCTTGGCTGCTCGTCCAGAATTTCGTTACAGCTAGATAGGCAAAGCGTAAAGAAGAACGCTCCTAAAACTATTTTTTTATTAAACTTGATCATGATTTTGTAATTTAAAAAGATAAATTGATTCCCATTAGATAATTACGTGTAGACGGGTTATTTGCTCCGATAATCAGCTGTCGGCTATTATATGGAAGACTGCTGTTTACCGCCTGATTCTGGTTACCGTAAGAGTTCGGTTCAGGATCCATACCGGATTCTTTATGATATGGAGAGAATAGAACCAAAGGGTTGGTTACCGTAACATAAATTCTTAAGCTATTTAGTTTCAGATCATCCAAAAATTCTTTTTTTACATTATAACCGAGTGTTATTGTTCTGAGTTTAAGATATGATCCGTCGAAATAAGCAAGAGTAGAGCCATACTTCGGGTTATCTCCACTCATGATTCCTCCCGGCTTAGGATATCTTACATTCGGATTTTCTGCTGTCCAATAATCTACATCTACATTGTTCCCTCTTCCCGTTAATCGGTTAAGATAACCTGAAGAGCCATAAATAGAACTGATCAAAACACCACCGTGCTGAAAAGCACCAACTGTACTCAACTCGAAATTTTTGTAAGCAAATCGCATATTGAAACCACCCTGCCAATCCGGTGCAGTGTCAATGATTTGTCTGTCGTCTGGACCTATTGCTCTTACCGGAGTACCATCTGCATTGTAAGCTCCGGTGTAAAGGACTTTAATCATTCCTACATTACCACCCGGTTCCAGTATATTCAGATAAGGATCACCTTGTTGCCACAACCCAATATTTTGATAGTCATAGATAGCATTGATATTATGTCCAACAAACCAATTATTAGCAACATCACGAGTAGTCCCTGAATTCAAAGCTAAAATCTGATTTCTGTTAGCATACCAGTTTACACCTGCATCCCAGCTAAAGCCATCAGGATTGTTTATAATAGTCCCATTGAGTGAAACTTCCCAACCTTTGTTTTCGATTTGACCTATATTGTTAGTTACACTAGCAATACCTCCTGATATAGGAAGATTTGTTGGAGATAGAACCTGTTCTGTTTTAGTTCTATAATATTCTACAGTACCTGTCAATCTATTATTGAACAAGCCGAAATCCAAACCAAAGTTATTGGTTTTGGAATATTCCCAACCAAGTTCAGGATTTGGTGCTGTAGTAATATACACCCCTGTAGTATTTGTATTTCCGAAATTATACGGAACTACACCTAAAGTTCCTTTTGTTGTATATGGACCAACAGCCTGGTTAGATGTCTGTCCCCATCCATATCTTAGTTTAAACTGGTTGATGGCTTTGATGTTTTGCATAAAAGATTCATTAGCCAGATTCCAACCCAAAGATATTGCCGGATAAGTGTGCCATTTGTTACCTGGTGCTAATACAGACGCACCATCTGCACGAAGCGTTGCCGTAATCATATATTTATTATCATACGTATACATAGCACGCCCCATGTAAGACAAAAGACCTCTTTGGATATATATCTGATCTTCAGGCTTTACAGAAATATCTGCCTGTGGAGACTGTCCCAAATTATAATACTGGAAAAAGTCAGAAGGTACATTTTTAGCACTCATGTAGGTGCTGATAGTCCTGGTTCCTTCTGCAGAATATAAAGCTACTGCATTAATCTTATGCTTTCCAAACGTTCTATCATAAGTCAATAAATTCTCTAAAGCCCAATGATAATTTTGATTATTTCCTCTTCCTGCGCTGGAAGGTGCTGCTGCATTTACATTAAATACCCCTACTCCTACATAGTTTCCGCTGTTGGCAGTGGTATAATCCAAACCTACATTCAATCTATACTTTAAACCGGTAATCGGTAAACTTACTTCTCCATATAAATTGTTGTATGAAGACAGACCCTTACTTTCATCAACGTATTTGTCACCAAGATTTTCTAAGGTCTTTCTTATATATACCCAAGACTGGTCAATATTTGAAGCTGTACTAATTGTTCTTTTAATACTACCATCAGCATTATAAGGATTTGCTAAAGGAGAATTTCCCAGAACCGGCGCTCCAGCTACTCCATTACCCTCTGATACGGTATAATTAGTATTGGATGTGAATCCGAATTTAAAGCTCTTACCCACCTGCTGATCCAAAGCTATTCTTAATGAGAACCTTTCGTAGCTCTGGATTGGGATTAAAGCGTCCTGCTTAAAATAAGACAAACCTACATTGTAATTTCCACCTTCAGTACCACCTGAAACACCTACATCATGACTGGTCATCATAGCCGGTTTGTAATATAGCTTTTGCCAGTCGGTGTTTGTATCTAATGTTTCATCTTTTCCTAATCCATAAACATTTCCGGCATCAACTCTTAATTTAGCCAATTTAGGACCATCCATCATTGGAAATCTTGAGAACAGTGTCTGAACACCTGTAAAGGAATTATAGGTGAATCTGGGTTTTTGACCTTTGGAACCTCTGTTCGTCGTTACCAAGATAACCCCGTTCGCTCCTCTGGAACCGTAGATCGCCGTAGCAGAAGCATCCTTGAGAATATCGATACTTTTAATATCACTAGAACTGATATCAGATAATGATCCCACAAACGGAATTCCATCAAGAACGACTAATGGATCATTAGCACCAGGTGTTAAAGATCTGGTTCCCCTGATACGGATCTGCATCGTAGCTCCTGGCTTGGTAGAAGTCTGGCTGATATCAACACCCGCTGTCCTTCCTTGTAATGCCTGCGTAATATTAGCGGTAGGCACCTCACGAAGAACATCACCTTTTACGGAAGCTACCGACCCCGTTACAGCTTCTTTTCTCTGGGTACCATATCCGATGACAACAACTTCTTCTATCTTTTTCTCCTTCGGCACCGTATCTTTTTTAACCTGAGCATACGCCATGCCGGCAGGTAATAAGGCCATAGCAAAAAAGAGGGCGGCCTTATTGGTTTTAGCAAAATAAAATCGGTTCATAATTATTATTTTTAAATATTAGGGTTGAAATAAAAAGGCTGGTAATAATTATTTTAAAAATCCTTAGTGCTTAGCAGCCTTTCTACTTATTTTTAGATATACATATTCACAATAGCTTCAAACAATTCCTGTTTTCCGCTTTTTGGCTGAGGTTCCCCGATTTCATGTGCTATTCTCTGAAGATCCTCTAGGGTAAGAGATCCTTCTTCAAATGCCTTTCCGTGCCCGTTGTCAAAAGAAGCATAGCGGTCTGTTCTTAATTTGTTGTAGTCCGAGTTTTCAAGAATATCGGCAGCAGCCAAAAGACCCTTTGCAAATACATCCATTCCTGAAATGTGAGAGATAAATAAATCTTCAGGATCGATAGAGTTTCTTCTGATTTTAGCATCGAAGTTTACCCCTCCTTTTCCTAGACCTCCTGCCGGAAGCAACACCAACCATGCCTGAACCATTTCCAGGTAATCTACCGGGAACTGATCGGTATCCCAACCATTCTGGTAATCTCCTCTGTTCGCGTCGATGCTTCCTAACATTCCTGCATCTACCGCTGCCTGAAGTTCGTGCTCGAAAGTATGGCCTGCCAGTGTAGCATGGTTTACTTCGATATTTAATTTAAAATCTTTATCTAATCCGTAATGTCTTAAGAATCCGATCACCGTTTCAGAATCATAATCGTACTGGTGCTTGGTCGGCTCCATCGGCTTAGGCTCGATCAGGAAGTTTCCGGTGAAACCTTGCTGACGGGCATAATCTCTGGACATCGTTAAGAAACGTGCCAAATGGTCTTTTTCACGCTTCATATCCGTATTCAGAAGGCTCATATACCCTTCTCTTCCGCCCCAGAACACATAATTTTCTCCTCCAAGTGCAATAGTTGCATCAATAGAGTTTTTTACCTGAGTTCCGGCACATGCCAATACATCAAAATTCGGGTTGGTAGAAGCTCCGTTCATGTACCTTTCGTGGGTGAAAACGTTTGCCGTTCCCCAAAGAAGCTTAATTCCCGTTTCTGCCTGCTTTTGCTTGGCATATTCTACAACCGCCTGAAGGTTTTTTTCATAATCTTTCCAGTTGTCTGCAGGATCTACCAAGTCGATGTCGTGGAAACAGTAGAAGTTGAAGCCCATTTTGGACATGAATTCAAAACCTGCATCCAGTTTGTGCATTGCTCTGGTTACTGCATCGTTTCCGATATCCCAAGGGTGGTGAATAGTTGCTCCACCGAACGGATCGCTTCCGTTGGCACATAATGTATGCCACCAGGCCATTGCAAAACGGGTCCAGTCTTTCATTGGTTTCCCCATGATTACTTTTTCTGCATCATAATAGCGGAACGCCATCGGATTTCTGCTTTCCTTCCCTTCAAACTTAATCTTATCGATCCCTGTGAAAAACTCTTTTGTACCTGTTAAAGTGTTCATATTTTGTCTTATTTATTTTTTATTTTCTTTAATTTTTCGCACGGAAACTCCCGGCTCACTGATTGTTGAAGGTCAGCAAGTACATTGGAATTTCTTTTGTGATTTTTATTAAATGATTTCGTTAAGATGGTTTTTCCATCTCGAATAGGCTTCTGTATATTGCTCGCGCTTCTCATGTTCCGGCTCGATAACGGCGATCTTTTCGAGTGATGAAAAGGCTTCTCTGGAATCTGCATAGAATCCGATTCCCATTCCCGCAGCCCTGGCAGCACCCACGGCTCCGTCAGTATCATATAATTCGATAACCGCGTTGCTGACACTGGCGAGCGACTGCCGGAAGATCGAACTTAAAAACATATTGGCATTTCCTGCACGGATCACCTGGATATCCATCCCGATGTTCCGCATGATATTCATTCCGTATTCGTAAGAGAAGACGATTCCTTCCTGAGCCGCACGCAGAATATCTCCTTTCGAGTGGATGTTGAAGTTGATCCCGTGGATCGAACAGCTCGTATCCTTATTTTCCAATACCCTTTCCGCTCCGTTTCCGAAAGGGATGATGCTTAATCCTTTTGAACCGATCGGCGAAAGCGAAGCCATATCGTTCATATCTCCGTAAGAAGAAAGCGAAGTGGCAAAATTGTGCTTCAGCCATGAATTAAGAATCCCGGTTCCGTTGATGCAAAGCAGAACACCTAATCGGGTCTGTTCCGGGGTATAATTTACGTGGGCAAAAGTATTTACTCTGGATAGTTTATCGTACTCCAGCTGATCGAGTACTCCATAAACAACACCTGAAGTTCCCGCGGTGGAAGCGATTTCCCCCGGATTGAAAACGTTCAGTGACAGTGCATTATTCGGCTGGTCCCCTGCCCTGTAGGAAATCGGAGTTCCTTCCTTTAATCCCAGTTCCTGAGCAGCTGCTGCAGAAACCGTAGACTGGATTCCGAACGTAGGTACGATTTCCGGGAAAAAGCTTTTCGGGATTCCATAATAATTGATGACATCTTCCGAAATGCAGTTGTTTTTAAAATCCCAGAAAATCCCTTCGGATAATCCTTCTATCGTAATTCCGATCTGCCCGGAGAGTCTCATCGCGATATAGTCTCCCGGAAGCATGATCTTATCTATTTTTTCAAAAATCTCAGGTTCGTTTTCTTTTACCCAAGCCAGTTTTGAAGCGGTAAAATTTCCCGGAGAATTCAATAAATGCGATAAACATTTTTCTTCTCCGATGGCTTTAAAAGCCTTCTCCCCATAAGGAACGGCACGGCTGTCGCACCAGATGATGGAAGGCCTCAGCAAATTCTGGTCCTTATCTACAAGAATCAGCCCATGCATCTGCCAGGTAATCCCGATCCCTTTAATATCTTCGGCCTGTACACCGGATTCGTGCATCACCGCTTCATGCGCCAGCTTCAGATTGGTCCACCAGTCGCCCGGGTTCTGTTCTGCCCAGCCCGGATGGATCGCCGTGATTTTCATTTCCTTTTTCGGAGAAAATTCTGAAGCAATCACTTTTCCGCTGGATGCCTCGATGAGACACACTTTTACAGAAGAACTGCCGATGTCATAGCCTAATAAGTACATAGTATAAAGGAGGGTATTATTTAATTAGTTTCGTATTGTTTTTCTTAAAGACCTTGGCATCAAACTTATAATATCTAGCGGCACGGTGCGATACGTTTTTTTCAATTTCATCCAACGGCACGATATAGTTGAAGGATGATATTTTTTTATGAAAGTTTTTAATATCTATATATTTTTCACTCAATGCAGTGTACAGCTGGTACAACTGCCTTATGGTAAATCTCTTCGGCAACAGCTCGAAAATAATCGAGAAATCCGACTCGATCCATTTTCTGATCTCGATCAGCGATTCACTGATGATCTTATTATGGTCGAAAGGCAGCGAAGGCACCTGATCGATCGGGAACCAATCTACCGTGCTGTACTTGGTGCTGTTGATCTTATGATCGATCTTGCAAAGCGACAGATACGCTACGGTAATGATCCGGTCGATATGATGTTTATACTCCTCTCCCATCCAGTTAATGTCTTTTTCATTATTTGCCCTCATCGGGTCTGCAAAACATTTAAACTGCTTCAATACCATTTTTCTGATCCCTGTAAGCTCGTGAAGAACTCTTTCTGCTGCATCGTCTACATCCTCATCACTAAAGATAAGACTTCCCGGAAGCTTAATCTGCTTTTCCGTATCCAGATGCCTTTCCACGAGTAAAATATTCAATCTGTTTTCATGGTCAAATCCAAAAACGACACAATCAACAGAAACATAGGTATGTATAAATTCAGGGCTCATTAAAGTGTTAACATTTATGTAACATGACAAATATAAAAATTCAGATGAATAAAAAAAATATTTTTATTGCTAACACTTAAATATCAGCAATTTACATATCGATTTTTTATGATAACAATTGTATATTAATAATGATAAGCTTATCATAAAAAACACACTTACAAATAATGTAAAAGATCATTTAACAAGCATTTATCTAAAAAATTCACACAAAAATGATCTTATTTTTTCCGGCAAAATAATATGATAAGAATTGTTAAAAAATATTTTAAAAAAAAACATAAACAAGTGTAAAAAAAACACTTTTATAGCCAAAAAAGCATTAAAAAAACATTAATTTTTTTACCGTTTTTGTATGTAAGGCTCACTAAAGTTATAAAAAGTGGAATTTTGGTAAATGTTTACATGATGCGGGAAGGCTTTTAAAATCGGATGTAATTAAAATTAACGGGTATACCTGTAATGGGCAGGGCGTCTACAATCACTTATGATGGTCTGACTATTATAACAGATCCCATTAATGTTCTTTTATCAAACGGAAAAGCAACTTTGCTAAATCCAGTCCGGCTGCTTTTTTAAAAATCAGATTAAATTGTATAGAAATTTCACTTATCTCAAGTCGGCTTCAAATAGTCTCGATCGGGTTACATCCCTACGCCCGTAAATAATCAACTTTGTTTCATTAAATTTTAAAATCACTTAGAATTATGCAGAACCACAAAAACAAAGTTGCGCTGGTATCGGGTGCGAATACCGGGGTGAGCTTCCAGACCAGCAAAGCCCTTATAGAAAACGGATACACAGTGTATACAGGCTCCCGCGACCTGCAAAAAGGAAGAACAGCAGCTCGCTGATCGGGCAGAACGCCCGGCAGTATATCCGCAGCAAGCTCATTGAAAAAGCCAGGGAAAAACTCATCGGAACCGATCTGATGGTAGCGGAGATCGCTTATGAGCCGGGTTTTGAACACCCTCAGTCGTTCAGCAAAATGTTCAGGCTCCGGACGGGCCTGTCGCCGCTGGAGTTTAGGGGCTCTTTTGAATGAGACAGGAAATCTACAGATTTTTCAAAAAAGAACATTTAATTAAGATTTTAAACCCGAATGGTATAAAAGGAAAATTTTATTTTACAAAATACCCAAATATTATGGTATTTTGTTTTTCCGTTTATTATATTTTATTTAATTTAACTCATCTGAAATTAAACAAAGATTAATAAGCATTTTTTTTATTCAGACATAAAAAACAAAATAACTATTGATTTACTTTGACAGAAATAGAGAAGCATATTGGCCTTATTTCTTATATCGATACGGAAATTGAACCTACCAGTCGCAAAATCCTTGATATCGGAGGAATAAAAGAAGACGGAAGTTCGTTTCATAAGACTTCTGTTGCAGAATTTATTCAGTTTATTGAAACAACTCCATTTATCTGCGGGCATAATATCATCAAGCACGACCTTCAATATCTCCGGACAGCTATCCGTGATGCAGGAATTGATGCTAAAAACATTATCGACACCCTGCCCCTTTCCCCTTTACTCTTTCCTACAAAACCTTATCATGCGCTTTTAAAAGACGATAAAATTCAGACAGAAGAGGTTAATAATCCTCTTTACGATTCGATTAAAGCAAGGGATTTGTTCCACGATGAAATAGATGCATTTTACCGGACCGATGAGAATCTCAGGCAGATCTTCTGCCTGTTATTGAAAGACAAAAAAGAGTTTTCGGGTTTTTTCCGTTTTATCAATTATACCGGAAAGGAACGTGATACCGAAGAGCTGATCCGGCAGAAATTCAGGAATCAGTTCTGTGAACATGTCGATTTGGCAAAAATAATAGAGACCTATCCTATCGAATTAGCTTACTGCCTCTCACTGGTTGACTCTTTCGTTCATCATAAAAAAATCCACTCCATTACTCCGCCCTGGGTGCTGAAGAACTATCCGGAGGTGGAAAGATTAATGCTGATGCTGAGAAACAGGCCCTGCATCAAAGGATGTACCTATTGCCGTGAAGCATTGGATATATACAAAGGTTTAAAAAAGTTTTTCGGCTTCGATGCATACCGTAAGTATGGTGGTGAGGCCCTACAGGAAAAAGCAGTGCAGGCTGCCGTAAACAATAAATCCCTGCTTGCCGTCTTCCCGACGGGCGGTGGAAAATCCATTACTTTCCAGGTACCTGCTCTGATGGGCGGAGAGAATTCAAAGGGCCTTACGGTTGTGATCTCACCTTTACAGTCTTTGATGAAAGACCAGGTGGATAACCTGGAAAAAAATAATATTACGGATGCCGTCACAATCAATGGATTACTCGACCCTATCGAAAGGGCCAGATCATTTGAAAGGGTGGAAGACGGATCCGCTTCCCTTCTGTACATCTCTCCGGAATCACTGCGTTCGAAAAGCATCGAGCGACTGATGCTGGGAAGAAAGATCATCCGTTTCGTCATCGATGAAGCGCATTGCTTTTCATCATGGGGACAGGATTTCAGAGTTGATTATCTTTATATAGGTGATTTTATCAAATCCATCCAGGAAAAGAAAAACCTCGATTACCGCATACCCGTTTCCTGTTTTACCGCTACGGCAAAACAAAAAGTAATAGAAGATATCCGGACTTACTTCAGGGAAAAACTGGATCTTGACCTTGAATTATTCACATCAAAAGCATCAAGGACGAATCTCCGGTACAAAGTTTTTGAGAAAGCTGATGAAGAAGAAAAATACCAGGCCGTCCGCGATCTGATAGAGGAGAAAAACTGCCCGGTTATTATCTACGTTTCCCGGACAAGGAAAGCTTACCTGCTTGCAGAAAGATTAACCAGGGACGGTTTTGATGCAAAGCCATATCATGGAAAAATGGACAAGCAGGAAAAATCTGAAAACCAGAATTCCTTTATCAGCGGTAAAACACAGATTATGGTGGCCACGTCTGCTTTCGGAATGGGCGTAGATAAAAAAGATGTGGGTATGGTGATTCATTAAGAAATTTCGGATTCGCTTGAAAACTATGTCCAGGAAGCGGGAAGAGCCGGGAGAGATGAAAATATCGTTGCCGAATGCTATGTGCTGTTTAACGAAGAAGATCTTGGCAAACACTTTATCCTGCAAAATCAGACCAAACTCTCCATTAAGGAAATACAGCAGGTTTGGCAGGCCATTAAAGCCATTACCAAATTCCGGTACACGGTTTCCCATTCTGCATTGGAAATTGCCAGAAAAGCAGGTTGGGACGATAATATCATGCAGATCGAAACGAGAGTAACAACTGCTATTGCAGCCTTGGAAGATGCCGGATACCTTAAAAGAGGACAGAATATGCCGAGGGTTTTTGCCAACAGTATTTTAACCAAAAACGCCCAGGAAGCCATCGACAAAATCAATCGATCCGCAAGATTTACGGAGAAGCAGAAAGAGAAAGGCATCAGGATCATCAAGAAGCTTTTTTCGAGCAAAAGCAGGAAGCAGACAAACGAAGAAACGGCAGAATCGAGGGTCGATTATATCAGCGACCATTTGGGTATCGTGAAGGAGGAAGTAATCAATATCATCAATCTTCTACGCGAAGAAAGAATCTTAGCCGATACCAAAGACCTTTCCGCTTTTATAAAAAAAGGAGAAAATAAAAACCGCTCCCTCAGTATTCTGGAGACTTTCTGTAAAATTGAAAAGTTCCTGCTCTCTTTTGTCGAACAACAGGAAAAAATTTTCCACATCAAGGAACTTAATGAAAAAGCGGAACAGGCAGGATGTTCAAACAGCAGCACGCAACGGATAAAAACAGTCTTTAACTTTTGGTCGATCAAAAACTGGATCAAAAGACGCAGTATGGAATATTCTAAAAACCATTTGGCCCTTGCTGCTTTGTATCCCACGGAACTTTTAAAAGACAAGCTTGAAAAAAGGCATGAACTGGCCGGTTTTATTGTTGATTTCCTGTATGAAAAAAGCCTTTCGGAAACTTCAGAAGATGACGCAGGCAAACAGGAAGTACTGGTGGAATTTTCCGTTCACGAACTTAAATCTGCTTACGAAAACAGCCCGAATCTGTTTAAAAGGGATATAGTCCTGGAAGATGTCGAAGATACCCTGTTTTATTTATCAAGAATTGAAGCGATAAAAATCGAGGGCGGCTTTATGGTGATCTATAACAGGCTGACCATCGAACGTACAGAACAGAACAACAATAAAAGGTATACAAAGGATGACTATCAGAGGCTGCATCAGTTTTATGAAAATAAAGTCCAGCAAATTCATATTGTCGGAGAATATGCGAAGAAGATGATTACCGATTATCAGCATGCATTACAGTTTGTAGAAGATTACTTTCAGTTAAATTATTCATCTTTTCTCAGTAAATATTTTAAAGGCAGCCGGCAGCAGGAGATCTGCCGTAATCTTACACCGGCAAAGTTCAGACAGCTTTTCGGAGAACTCTCCCCTACTCAACTCAAAATTATCCATGATAAGGAAGCACAGCATATTGTGGTAGCGGCGGGACCGGGAAGCGGAAAAACCCGGGTCCTTGTTCATAAATTGGCCGCTCTGCTTTCAATGGAAGATGTGAAACAGGAACAGTTGCTGATGATTACGTTTTCCAGGGCGGCGGCAACAGAATTTAAAAAGCGGCTGATCCGACTGATCGGGAATGCAGCGCAATATGTGGAGATAAAGACTTTTCATTCGTATTGTTTTGATTTATTGGGTAAAGTGGGAAACCTGGAAAAATCAGATCTGATTATTAAAAAGACGATCGAGAAAATAAGAAGTGGTGAAGTGGAAGCCAGCAGGATCACCAAAACCGTTTTGGTGATTGATGAAGCCCAGGATATGAATGAGGATGAATACCTGCTTATCAATACACTGATGGAACAGAATGAAGAGATGCGTGTGATTGCAGTAGGCGATGACGATCAGAATGTTTATGAATTCAGAGGATCCAGCTCAAAATATCTGGAAGCATTTATTTCAAACAACAATGCCGTAAAGCACGAACTGGTTGAAAATTACAGAAGTAAAAACAACCTAGTAGCCTTAGCAAATGAATTTGTAAAGCAGATCCCTCATCGACTGAAGAATATCCCGATCGTACCCGTGCAAAATGATAACGGAAAAATAAAAATCGTTAATTACAAAAATACAAATCTCATTGTCCCTCTGATTGAAGACCTGCTTCATACCGGTCTGTCCGGCACGGTCTGCGTACTGACGAAGACCAACCATGAAGCTTTGCAGATTACCGGCTTGCTTTTAAAAAATAAAATACCGGCAAAACTGATCCAGACCAATGACAATTTTAATTTATATAACCTTGCGGAAGTCAGATTTTTCCTGGACCGGTTGAATTTATACAGTGATGCTTTTACCATCAGCGATGAAGTCTGGGATTCCGCCAAACAGGAGGTAAAAAATAAATTTCACAGCAGTAATAAATTAGAGATCTGTATCAACATCATTAAAGAATTTGAAGCGATCAATACAAAGAGAAAATATAAATCCGATCTGGATGCATTTATCAGGGAATCAAAGCTGGAAGATTTTTTTAATACCAACGGTGAAACGGTTTTTGTTTCCACCATTCATAAAAGCAAGGGAAGGGAATTCGACAACGTTTTCATGCTGCTTGAGAATTTCAGCCTCTCAACAGATGAGGCCAAGAGGCAATTATATGTAGCCATGACCAGAGCAAAAAACAACTTAACCATCCATACGGATGCTCCATTTCTGGATCATTTTTTTATTGAAAACCTGATCAGGATCCATAATAAAGAAACATATTCCCAGCCGGACGAGTTAGCCATGCACCTTACGTATCAGGATGTCTATCTGGACTTTTTTCTTAACAGCCAACACCTGATTCCGGGGCTTATCTGCGGTGATTTGCTAATTTTTTATGGAAATATTTGTATGAATTCCCGCCACCAGCCTGTTCTGCAATTCTCTCAGCGTTTTATCGAAAAAATAGAAACCCTGAAACAACAGTCATACGAATTAAAAACGGTAAAAGTAAACTTTATCGTTTACTGGATGAAAGAAAATACGAACCAGGAAATAAAAATTATCTTGCCGGAAGTCTGTTTCAAAAAAACTGATGCTTCTACAGCCGGTTAGCTGGTAAGAATTCAATATTTCATGCTATGCAAAAACAATATCAATTGATCCGTTTCCTCCTGTCCTCATTTTGTACAAAACACCACATCGCCATTTTGGCTACGACAATTACCATTTAGGCTTCTCCCATGCCTGGCCGGTAAGATACCTTTGCGGTATTAAATCTTAAAAATTATGAATCAGACCATTTTCATTACCGGAGCTTCTTCCGGAATCGGAAAAGCAACCGCCAGGTTATTCGCATCAAAAGGCTGGAACGTCATCGCTACGATGCGTACACCGGAAAAAGAAACGGAACTCAACACGATCGGCAAGATTACCCTGCTGAAACTGGATGTAACCGTACCGCAGGAGATACAGGAAACGGTACAGAATATTCTGCAGGAACATGAAGTGGACGTGGTTTTCAATAATGCGGGCTATGCGCTGATGGGTGCTTTGGAAGCCGTGTCCGACGAAGAGATCCGTGCCCAGATGGAAACCAATTTCTTTGGCGTCGTTCGGGTAACCAAAGCCTTTATCCCGTATTTCAGGGAAAGAGGCCACGGATTGTTTATTACGACCGGTTCGTCTGCAGGCCTGGCAGGATTCCCAATGGGATCGATGTATGATGCCAGCAAATGGGCCATCGAGGGATGGAGTGAAAGCCTGTCCTACGAACTCTCCGAATTCAATATCGGGATCAAAACCATTGAACCCGGTATGGTATCTACGGAAATCATGAACAAATCCCCGGTGGTTTCCCATCCTGCCTACGATTCCCTGCTGAATAAATTTGTAGCGGCGTTCATGCAGCAGGAAAACATGACAACCCCCGAACAGATTGCCGAGGTGGTTTACGGAGCGGCTACCGATGGCTCAAAGAAACTGAGGTACGTCTGCGGTGAAGATGCCATCGCGATGTACACACACCGCCTCGAAGTTGGCGACGAGTCCTTCCGCGAGGGAATTTTCGAAATGCTGAATGGCGGCAGATCTCTTATTTAAAATCTTAAATATAGCAGCATAAGGAAATTATGGATTATTTTAGCGACCTAAGGAAACAAGAGAAAAAGTGGAAATTTTAAAGGTTTTAGCTTAATGTGAATTCGACGGTAACTATTTATTTTTAAGCGATTTAATGGAATTAAAAGAAAAGTGAACACCTGAAAGACTTTACATTAGTGAAAAATCAGTTGATATTCAAAATTCCCGGCAATCGTAACCTAAGATGCTCCAGGCACCAGCTTCCCTCTCCCATTCTGTCAGTCCGGTTGGTACCGGGAGTTCACATTATTTAAGCCCTCCAAAGAAATCCGGCGGCCACGATTCCGGCCGTTGGATTTTTATGTACATTTGAAATTATGAAATCCAGAGAAATTCATCATCCCAGGCATTTCCGGACGCTTTCCGAAATGCAGCACGCCCTGAACCTGCCCAAGCCGGCACATCCTTTAATCAGCTTGCTGGATTATCGGGAAGCCGCCATTACCCATGAGATGCTGTCGTTTGATTTTGTGATGGATTTTTATCACATTACCTACAATGATTCTTCGGGATGCCGGATGAGATACGGCCAGACCACCTACGATTTTAATGAGGCCGGCATGTGCTTTACCTTACCCGGACAGTCTCTGGCCGGCATCTCATCTTCAGGAGACCCCGCCGGTTTTACCCTGCTGATTCATCCTGACTTTTTCCGGGGCTATCCGTTGGAGCGTAAAATCAAAACGTACGGCTTCTTCACCTATTCGATTAATGAAGCGCTTTACCTTTCGGACAAAGAGAAAAATATCATCACCAATATTGCCGGTACGATCAACGACGAACTGAAAACATCGATCGATGACCTGAGCCAGGATGTGCTGATCTCCCAGGTAGAGCTTCTGCTGACCTACAGCCAACGGTTCTACAAAAGGCAGTTCATTACCCGTAAAATCATCAACAACGATTTGCTGAGCAAAATGGAAACGGTGCTCGATGCGTATTTCAATTCGGAAAAAGCCGTCATCGAAGGACTCCCTACCGTAAAATACCTGTCGGATCAGTTGAAAGTTTCACCGCGTTATCTCGGGGATATGCTCCGTTCGGTTACCGGATTCAATACCCAGCAGCACATCCACATGAAACTTATTGAAAAAGCTAAGGAAAAACTGATCGGAACCGGTTTAACGGTAGCAGAGATCGCTTATGAGCTGGGCTTTGAACACCCGCAGTCGTTCAGTAAGATGTTCAGGCTCCGGACAGGCCTTTCGCCGCTGGAGTTCAGAGGTTCGTATAATTGATGTGAACGGTGAATTCTGCTCCGCAAGTGAATTTAAATAATAAAAATTAACCATTGACCCCGAGGGAATTGACCATTGACACAAAAACTTCCCGCATCCGGCTTCCCTCTTCCAGCCCATAAACCGCCTGTTACTTTAAAGCAACCTTTTCGCCGAAAACAGCCGGGCGAAACCATCAAATGCTTCACGGAAACTCCGGCCGACAGGAACGGAAACTTTACCGATCAAAACTTCATGATGGCTGATGGCCGTTACCCGATTCTGATTGATGACGAACGACCGGTGGATTCTTAAAAAACCCTTATTTTGAAGACGGGCAGCCATTTCGGAAACCGACATTTTAGTAACGGTAACCGCCTCATCCTGAAGTACCGCCTTAATATCATTGCCGATGCTTTCAAAATAAAGAATGTCCTTCAGCAGAAGCTTGCGGCTGAATCCCTCGGATTTAAAAATAACAAAATCCTCGTCGTTTTCGTTTTCTGCCCTTCTCAGTATCCGGTCCAACGATTTGAAAAACCGTTCGAAGGTGACCGGTTTCAGGAGATAGTCTACCGCTTCAAGCTCAAAGCCGTCGATGGCAAATTCGCGGTAAGCGGTCGTAAAAATGACCGACGGTCTTTTACTCAGCGATCTTAAAAATTCAATCCCGTTCAGGTCCGGCATCTGAATATCAAGAAACAGAAGATCTATTTTCTGCGTCTGTAAGATCCGGTAGGCTTCCAGCGCGTTTTTGGCCGTGGCTACCAGATTCAGTTCCGCTATTTTTGAAACATGGTTTTCCAGCAGCCTTACCGCCAGAGGCTCATCATCTATTATAATACAGTTGATCATGTTAAGGGAGTCATTAATTCGATATTAAACCGGTTATCCGTTTGTTTTATCTCTAATGAATATTGGTTCGGATAATACAGATCGAGCTGCCTTCTGATGTTTTCCAGCCCGATTCCTGTATTTGTATCCTGATGTTTTTCTAAAAGCGGATTGTCTACGGTAAAAACAGCGTACTTTTCATCGGTTTTAACAGAAATCCTGATGATCACCTCGCCACTTGTTTTTTCAGCGCCGTGCTTAAAGGCATTTTCAACGAAAGACAGGTACAGCAAAGGCGGAATAAGGCCGGGAAATCCTGTTTTTTCCTGCATTTCGATGGTCAGGCGTTCGTCGTAACGCAGTAGCTCAAGAGCAATGTAATCTCTTATTATTTTTAATTCTTCGGCAATGGGAACCCTCTCTTTTTGTCCGTGGTATAAAAGATAATCCAAAATGTCCGAGAGGTGGCTGATCGAGTGTGAAACCGCATCTGAACCGGTAACGGACAAAGAATAGATATTATTCAGAGTATTGAACAGAAAATGGGGATTAAGCTGTGCTTTCAGGGCTTTCAGTTCCAGTTCGGATTTCTCTTTCTGAAGCTGGAGAGCATGCTGTTTTTGATCCCTGTACCGGAGCATAAACCTCATCGAAATGAAAATAAAAGATCCGGAAATAACGGGCAGGATATAAGAAAACAAAAGGTATTTTATATCGGTGAAAATATCGTAAATACGGTCCTGAGGATAGTCGGCGAACAAAGGTTCGGCAGCATACACAATAAAAAGACGGTTCAGGACGCCCAAAATATAGATGCTGCCAATAAAATAAACGGTAAAAAGAAAATACCGCTTAGCCTCAAAAAACTGACGGATCAGAACGGAATAAATCCAGTTGGCCCCGATGATCTGAAAAATCCAGTGGCATACGTCATAGTAAAATAATTCACGGAAATCCGGCTGTTCATGCTCGCCGTAATTCCGGAATATCCCGAACACGAATAAGGCGATCCAGAATACCGCCTGCCGGATGATTTCGTTTTTTAGTTTCTCGCCTGATGTTTTTTTCACAATGCGTAAAGATATTACTAAAAAGCTTTGCATGCGCTAACCGGCTTTAAAAGGATATATTTTGGTGATGAATAACAGCAACAGGCATTTGAAAAGCAGAATTTGTTGTATACAGAAAAAATCGGTAGTTCTGCATGCTTTGTTTCAACTCTTTTGTAAATAAGAAGACTTTTGTCACAAAAAAAGAATGGAAAGAGAAAAATTCATTGGGTTGGATCATCTGAGGGCGGCTGCAATCTTACTTGTCTTCCTTTATCATTACCGGATGTTTGAGCATCCCGATTGGGTGGATGCTGTCGGATGGATTGGCTGGACGGGCGTTGATCTGTTTTTTGTACTGAGTGGTTTTTTAATTTCCAACCAGCTATTCCAGGAAATCCGAAAATACCGGACTATCCGGCTGAAAGTCTTTTTCACCAAACGTTTTTTCAGGATCATTCCGCCGTATCTGTTTACGCTTGGGCTGTATTTCTTCTTTCCGGTGTTCCGGGAACGGGAAGCTTTACCGCCGCTGTGGAAGTTTCTTACCTTCACCCAGAATTTTGGTTTGGATGTCATTCGTCAGGGAACCTTTTCCCATGCCTGGTCCTTGTGCATTGAAGAACAGTTTTACCTGATACTTCCGCTTTTACTGCTGCTTTTAATCAGGTTAAAAAAAATAAAATACCTGAAGCTCATCATTGTTTCAGTGATGATCACCACCCTCCTACTGCGTATTGTTTGCTGGAGTGGATTTGTGCTCCCCCATCTGGAAACCCCTGATTTCTGGAAAGAATGGTATATGAATATCTATTATCCTACATATACAAGGCTGGACGGCCTGGCAGTCGGTGCTCTGATCGGTTTCCTGTTCCAATCCTCCAATTTCAGGACAATCATCAACCGGAACGGGAATCTTCTGGTTTTTACCGGAATAATGGCTGTTGCGTTTTCACTATGGTTTTGCAGAGATCAATATTCACAACAGGCTTCTCTCTTCGGATTTACCATGATAGCCATCAGCTATGGAATATTGGTAACAGGAACCGTCTCGGACACTTCGTTTCTGAGCAGGAAACCCAATATCATCACCACGCACTTAGCAGTACTCTCCTACTCTGTTTATTTATCGCATAAAGGCGTGATTCACCTGGTACAGATGCTTGCTGAAAAAACTGAACTTCCGGTATCCGGTACCTCAGGAATTATTACCTGTTTCATCTTCTGTGTTCTGGCCGGACTATTTTACCGCTATTGTATTGAGAAACCATCTGCTGCGCTTAAAAATAAAATTCTTAGCTCATCAAACCATCACCATTGATAAATCGTACCCGGAAGTTATGGAACCAGCAACCTAATATACCACTTTACGAATTCCAGATACATTGTTCTCCGCTGCGCTTCAAAAAAAACGAACAGACATTAACAAGTTCTAAAACAACACCTATTTTATTTATGAAAACATTTATACTAAGCATTTTCATGCTATTCTCTCATCTTGCCGTAGCCCAGAAGTATAATACGGAGAAAACTGAAATCCATAACGTTATCCGGCAGTTCAAAGAAAGCATTATCCGGAAAGATTCGGCTGCCTTCCACAGTCTGTTCCATGAAAACCCGCTGGTCTGGACCAGCGTTGTTAAAAACCGGTCCCAGCAGAAACGACTAGAAAAAAATCCCGCAAACCGTAAAAATTATTTTAAAGACACCTACCAAAACTTTTTCCGCTACATTATGGAAAAAGGCCATAAACAAGAGAAATTTAAGAACATCAGGATCATCAATGACGATGTGGTTGCGAGCGTTACGTTTGATTATTTATTTCTGGAAGAAGATAAAGTAACGAACTGGGGCACCGAATCCTGGCACCTTATCAAAGCGGAAGGAAAATGGAAAATCGTGAGTATTATTTATTCTTACGAAAATGCAAAGTTTTTCCCAAATCCATTTCATTAACAAATATAATTTTCCGATATCACAGACAGAAGTCATATAATTTCATCTATTCAGGATTAAAAAAGGGATTCATATCTACTTCTTTACTGAAGGGATTTTAGCTGTTTGCTCCTATTCTTAAAATAAGAACGATCATTAACAAAATAAACAATGAAAATTCATTTCAAGCTTACCGTTATTCTCTTTTTCACTATTTACTGTCAGTTTTTTGCACAGATCAACAGGCTTAAAGCAAAGATGGAGGGGATCATTACTTCAAAACATGAGGTCGTGGGAATTGCCGTCAAAGACAGCAATCCAACTGGAACTATCAACGTATTCAATCTCAACTTTGTCAAAGTTCAGAACTTTGACAAAGTTTTTCAAAGCCTATTTAAAATTAACAATACCAAATAATAAAACCCACTTTTGCAAGTGGGTTTTATTCAATATTGATTTTAATGATTTAAATAATATCCATACAGGCAGTTCGGGCATAGCTGATTTCGTTATCTCAGTCCCTCCAATTTCATTTGGGTCCGGGCAAACACATATTTCAACAGCCTGAATGGAACGCGGATGCGCCACACTTTGGCAGCAGGATGCTCCATATGCTCGGCGATCATGATGTAGGTCACTATAATCATCGCCAGGTTATGACCTTGTGGCAGCAACATCGGGAACAGCATCAATGCCCATCCGGAACCTACGCACCAGAGACCATGCTTAACGCCGAACTCCAATGAATCATAACAGGCCGCCCATCCGAATGCACGCAGGGCATAATGGTCATGGCTGAGGTTAAGAAACTTCTGCTTCACCGGCGAAAACTGCCATATCACCGCGATGATCAACACGCCCAATGCAGGAAGGTAAGATCCCGGCATCAGCAGATGCAGACCGATGATGATTCCTACCATAACCACACCCGCTACCATCCAGATGGTAAGATAGCCCCACACAAATAATAGAGAGCATATCAACCGGTACCTTCTCAGGCTCTGGAGATAAATGGCCTGAACAGGCACAATCAGCTTAGGCAGCATCATGGCCACCACCATCAATCCCCAGCCCATGAGTTGAGAAGAAAAGGGATTCATCTGCAACAGCATTTTCAGGGAAGCAGCCGATGGTCCGGCGGCAGAAAGGTGGCAATGCTCCATAGTTATGATATGCCCGGGATTTACCAAAAGCAACAGCCAGGTGATCATGCTGATCCCGAGGATCACCAGGTTGATCTTAAGACGGTCAGTTCCTGAAAGTTTCATGATCCGGTTATTGGGCTACACGGTAAACACTGATCCGGTCTATCGTCAGGTCATTATTCTCAGGCAGAGGATTCTTGGTTTTGATCACCACATTCAGCGCACTGAGATCGATATCGTTGTCCAGGTACAATTCATCGATAACATTGGTGATATTCAAGGTAAAGGTAAGGCCCGATCCGCCGTGGGCACCGTCTTTCTGGGAAGCCATCCTGATCCCGAAAAGCGCTACCGACCGTACGAATTTATCATTCACAAATACCGAAAGGAAATTGGAATTGTTAGTTCCTTTCACGTTTTCCAGCTGAAGAAATACTTCATCCGGCAATTTGGAAACGGAAGCATTCTTCAAGCTTTTTGAAACCGTTTTCCACGATGGGGTATCCAGCTTTACCACAGCTTCCGTTTCTCCGCTGTTCAGCGAAAGGGAACCGGCATTTGCCCCAATGATTTCATGTCTCTTCTTTTCACTCATAGGAATTTTATTTTGAGCCACAGACGCACCTAATTTACTTAATCTTTCTGATAAATTCTCAGGCTCTGTTTGTGGAGCAGCAGTTTCATATGAGGTTAAAGAAAGGTCATCGTAAATATAAGAATAGGAAGATCCGTTAAATTTCAGATCCGTTGTGCTGTCTACATCCGCCGGGGTATAATACCAGGGTGTACCTACAGCATCCATAGGCATCGCAAACTGCGAATTACCGTGGGCGGAAGGTCCTTTTAGCCAATCAGGCCGGCTCGGATTATTATTTTTACCGGTTACATTCCAGGCATCCCACATACGGTCGATATTGGCGTGGTGTAGGTAAAAGATGGGATCCAGCCCGGCTGTAGGAGGATCAGACATCAGACCTTCGTTTTTTTCCGAAGCATTGGGATCCGTCCAAGAATCACCGTCGAAACCGCCCACCATAACGTGGACGAAATTATGGGGATTGGATTCAAGATCTCCGAAGCCGCCGTTGCTATGGCTGAAACCGGTTTCCTGCCCGCCATAATAATAGCCGTACAGATTACCTGTTCCCGTCTGGCCGGGCGACGATTCACTGTAAATGGTATCCAGCTGGCATTTGTCGTTGGCCATCGGATCGTTTGGGCTGTCTGGTCCTACCACCACGTATACATCACCGTCACCGTTCGGGCCATATCTTTCCGGCACATACAATGGATTCGGAGAACCGTCAGGTAATGTTGTAACGGTAAATGCAGGTGGAATTTTGGATTGATTATCCGGTCCGGACTGGTTTAAATAGTTCCAGTATGGCAGGGCCCAGTCGGCAGGGCCACCCAAATGCTCTACGATAATGGTACGGAGCAGATTTTCTAGAGCCACCAGATAGCCACGGTGCCACGGCGGAAAAAACCAGGTTCCGTGCTGGCATTGGTCCCAGAAAAGCTCATAAACATTAGCCGCAGGAAGTGAAGAAAGATCCGCAACTTCAGGGATGTACGGAATATCCTTCCAATTCGGATAACCGACAGGCGGTTCCCCGGTATTGTTATTGATAAGATACTGCCCATGCACAGCGGCATAGAACCACCAGCTTGTGGCGTCCTTAATCGGCCTTGACTGCATTACCTGTACAGCTCTTGCGTACCATAAAAGATCCGGATTGTCGAATGTCCCGTTATTATTCCAGGCATTCTTTCTTGTAAATGTTGTCATGTCTAATTGTAATACAGTGGTTAAAAGTTATTTTTTAAAATTATAGCGTCTGGTTTTACGTTGATGCTTTCCAAAGATAAAGGATCTTTCAGAAAAAATATTCGGTATAAATACGCAATTGTTTATTCATGGATGTTAAGAAATTATATGGCTTTAAATCTTCTAATATGATATCGTTAATTTCCGAAAACAAACCAAAGAATATTAGTTCTGTCCTTTCAGGGCTTAACGATTTGTTGCATTAATATAGGGCTGCACCCTATACTGATGATTCCGCCACTTTTTGGCTTTGTTAGATCTTAAGATAACGCAAATCCAAATGTATTCGACTTATATTCAAGCAATTAATTAATCCAAAACAAAATTAACAATAATTCAGTCAGGATATTAAATAGAATAGCTCTCGGTAGGATAAACCGATGGTTCATGCTTCCGATAGGATTTTATTCTGTCCTCTAGTAAGCCGTCCCTTCAGGACTTAAGATCGTATAAATTTGATCATATTCAATTTATATTCAAGCTCTCATTTAATTAAAAATAAAATTAAGGCTAATTCAGTCAGGATTTTAGATAAGAACTTTCTTTGATAGAATGATAAAACGATAAGTTTAATCATCTGAAGCTTCAATCCTATTTTTTGACATGGGAAACTTCCAGCATCCAACATCCCTCTTCCAGCCTTTTCGTCCGAATTCTACTTCGGGTTCACGTTAAGATATTCTATTCTTCGATTTTTACCACCAGCTGCTCCTCATGCCTTCTTATCCAAAACGGATCATCCTTCCAACGGTTTTCCCGCTGATAGAATCCGGTTCGCTGCTCATTATACAACCGGAAAGCCAGATCGATTTTTCCATGATAATCTTTGCCGGCAGATGAAATACCGGTGAGCTGATCTTTTGCAGCCAGGGCAGCGTCGATACCGCTACGCAGGGCAAAGGCAATGCCGTGTGACGACAAAGGATCCAGCGAACAGGCGGCATCTCCCGCTGCCAGCCAGCTTTCTCCTGCATAATGTTCCAGATGGTGGCTTCCCGCAGAAGTATACTGTAACGGTATGATCTCTTTGTAGCGGCTTAAGGGTATACGGTGCCTGATGAACTTTGTCTGCAAGCTCTTATTTTGCCAATATTGCGGATCCAGCCAGGAGTTCCGGTCATGCAGATCGGGATCCGTGAAAAAGATCCGGGCTACTTTTCCTTCGCCGATGTCCGAGACATACCACCAGCCATCGGAAACCGCTTCGATCAGGCTTTGTTGGTTATTCAGAGGCTCAGCAGCGGCGAGGATGCCGATGACGGCTATCTGCTCATCCCTGCGGATACGTTTGATGCCAAGCTGCCTGCTCAGCCAGCTGTTTCTGCCACTGGCATCGATGACCATCGCTGCACTGATTTTTAATAGGTCTCCGGTATATTCCCAAATGTTGTCTTTCCTGTAAATCCTGAAACTACGGTCCGTTTCATGAAACGGTACTCCCAAAGAAGAGGCTTTCCGGGTCAGCATCGACTCGAAAGCCGCGCGGTCGACATACCATCCCTGCCCGGATGGCGACTGGATAAAATCATTGAAGTACAGCCGGTCGTCTCCCCAGCAGGAGGCGTTCCCGTAGCAGGGCTTATGGCGGTCGTTCAGAAATTCTTCCCATACCTCCAGTTCCGTCAGAGAATTCCGGGCGGAAGCAGCAAGGCTTTCCCCCACCCGGAGTCTGTTGGTCTCGGCCGGCCGGTGTACGACCATCACCGATGCGTCCTGCTGACGCAAAGTGATGGCCGAAGCCAGCCCGGCCGGACCGTTGCCTATGATCAGTACATCAATCATTCGCCTCTTCTTTTCTCTGCACGGCTGACCATCCAGAGGTAGCCCGGATCTTCTTCAGCAGGCGACTGATCGAAAGCCCCTTTCATTGATGATTTCATTTTCGGATGCTCTATTATTGTCCGTCCGTTTTCCACCCACAGTTTATCCGGGAAATTGGCATCGCCGTTTCCTTCTTTCTGAATCAGGATGCCTACATCCGGCCATTTCGTAATAAATTCGTTGATGCCTTTGGTATAAGGGCTCACTTTTTTCGATGGATACCCGTATTCGTAAACGATGCCCCTCAGCCACTTCACCCGGTTGCCGAAAGCTTCGTTCTTTTCTTCAAGACTCGCCGATTGATTCATCATCACTTCATAATCGGCTTCGGTCATTACGTCATTCGGTACCCGCACCGGCCAGAAGGTCGGTACATATTGGCCCATGATGCCGACATAACCGCTAAGGCAGCTTGAGGTATCCGTCTGCCACGGTACGGCCATCCACTTGGTAATATCCCCTGCTGCCGAGCCGTCCAGCGGTCCGCCGGGTGCCAAAGCTATTTCAGAGTCAAGAACCGGCCCAAAGGTCAGCGGGTCATCCAGCCTGCGTTTGATCCGGAAAGGTTCAGAATACAGGATCGGCTGCCGCATCGGCCAGGTAAATTCGCATCCCGGGTGGAAAGGTCCGCCGATGGTTTCATCAAGAGCCGAACGGTCCAGCTGGGCGGCCTGTTCTTCAGGGGAAAGGTCTTTCCATTCTACGCTTCCGGGTTTATTCCCCAGGGTAAAATTGCCGTTGGCCCATTGCCGGATATACTCGTACTGAAACGGCAGCACGGCCATGAAATTACGCGGATCTGTATCGGTGCTCAGGAATTTCTGAAGACCGTCTCCGTAGACCGGAGGAAAAAGTTCCGCCTGCATGGTTACATAATCCGGATTACGGAACTGGCGGAAGATGGCCTGGCGCAATTCAAAAAAGCGGTCGGAAGCATCGGACAGCCTGGCGATCATTTCAGGTGTCGACAGGTTGCCGGGACTTCCCCATCCGTTCTGCTTGAAGATTCCTGCATTTACCCAACCGTTCAGCGGCATCCGCTCCAGCATCGGATAAATATGCTCCCAGAATTCCGGCGTTTCCGGCAATACGGATTTCCCCATATCGGCAGCGGTCTGTGCCAGCAGGTCATAACCCGTTACAAAGGCCTGCACGCCCGGAGAATAATCCGGCGGTGCCGTGAGCACCCATGATCCGCTAGCTTCAAGCACTTCTCCCGTTTTCAGTTTGATCCTGGCATCTACCGGCCCATCCGAGGTATCGTCATGCCAGGTCTCGTTGTTAGCAAAAGTAGTCGCCGGAAGATTGGCGTAGGAAGCAGACAGACCGCGACCTCCCAAAAACAGAAGACGGCCTTCGGCATCGGTACGAACTTCCCCCAGATACACCGGTTTATCGTTGCAGTCTAAGGAATAAAAAGTTCCTTTATCGAATGCAAACCGACTGTCTTTACCGTCGGCATTTGTACTCTTTCCTGAAATTTCTATTTTTCCGCCGTCGATAATCAGCCTTTTCCGGTGGTGATCGGTAATGGAGGCATTCCGTAACGTACTTTTTACAGCAGGATATCCTTTGAAAACACCTTTGGCCTGTGGAATATCCAGGGCCAGATCGAAATCGTACCAGGCCGCTTTTTTGTTCGCTACGTGGACCGTCCAGGTAATTTCCCCGTCTTCCGCAGTCAGCTCCCGGATAATCTTACCGTTTTCATCGGCTCCGAAAAGACGGAACCGTGCTGCCTGTCGTTTGATGCGGCCTTTACCGTCGCGGAAATTACCGGGATCTGTAATCGGTTCGTTGATCTGGTCCGGAATCAGGAAATATTCGTCCGGGCTGTTTCCTACTCTGGCCACCCCAATTGCCGGATGGATGATGACTTTTTTAATTTGAGACATGATATAATGGTTTTTAATTTGAATTAAGCATCGGAAAATCAATAAATTTATTCACTAATTTGTGATTTTAAACAAATACGATTAGTTAAAATTCACAGCTTCACTGACTCAAAATAACGAAGAATACGGCAGGTAGTATTCAGTATTAGCTACCAATCGGTTTATTCCGTAAAAGTACTTATCGGTGTTCGGGATTTATCTATTTACTCATCAGGAGATGCACGGAACGGAATTTTTAAAATTGTGGTTGCTGTTAAAAAATATGGGTTCGAGACAGCCGATTATCTCTGTAAATCCGTATTTTGCCATTCTTTTTTCCCTTAAATCAGTTAAAGACAGCAACCATTCATCAGGTAAAATAAAATAAGCGTATGACGGCAACCGAAATTTCTTACGAGAACGAGTTTGAAAGAGCCCTCTCTCCGGCTCAGGCGGCTACCCTGGAAAGGTACATCAAGGTATTTTCCGTAAACGGCATGGCCAAAAGAAAAGAAGAATACCGGAAAGGGGAACGGATCCATTTAATATATTACAGGGATCCTGATGACCCGGTTGAAGCGATCCTGGCAGACTACAAGTTGTTTCCGACCATCGAAATCCGCGAAAGGCACAGGGCGGAAAACTACATACGGGTCGATGACTTTGAGTATGCGGACGGAATTCTGTGGGCCAAAGGGATTTCGGTATTTGACCATAAGGGCAATGAAATTTACAGCAGTCCGATCGATGCCGTAACCAACCGGCATGATTATGAAGAGACCAATAAATATTTCTATAACGACCACAATAAAAAATTATATGTTTTCTGGTACGGAACGAATGGCCAGTTCAGTTGTATGATGAGCTATAATCCCAATCATGATCCTTATCTAAACGAATTCAAGCAGGAATTCCGGCTGGAAGATCTGCCCGGCCTGCCCGATTTCAACTGGCCGGAAATGGAATATTACCACCATGCGGAACCGGTTGTTCCGGCTGACTCCGAATTTCACGAATAAACATTAGAGGTTAAAGTAAAAATAAAGAATATGTCATATCATTATTATATATCGGTAACGGCTCATATAAATAACAGAGGTGTTGATGCTGCGATAAGCACCCCGGCGATGGAAGAGACATCAGAGCTTTCATCTATGGGCATCAACGAAATCATACAGGTCATTACTGACTTACAGGATGTGGTATCCGGACAGATGGACTACCTGAATTGGGGCACCGACCTGCTCAATGTAACTTCTGAAGGTGATGTAACCTTATACGGACGTTATGACAAAGCAATGGAGACCCAGGTTTCCACCCGGAGCCTGATCAGTTTTTTAACAGAGCTGAAAAGGTTTAAAGAATACTGCCTGGAAAGAGATTATTATAAAAGCATTATCAGCCGTGCGTTCACCAGTGTGAGGGCTGAACCTTCCCGTTACAGGCGCTGGCCTTCTTCAGATCTGCATTATCTTATTACCGTAGATCGAATCACCGTTACACTGACCCTGGAAACTGAAGATTTTCATTTGTCAACTGAAGAATATACCGCTCAGCTGAACAGATATTTTTAACGAATTTTTAAAATTATCTTTTTATTTTACAGCAGATATTAAGTATTTACACGAGTCTGATTAAATATCACTCCTTTACCGCTCTCTTTACAATCACATAAGCCGCCTCCAGCATTTTAACCAGGTGAATATACGGCCCGACCATCTTTCGCTCCTCTTCGCATCCGGAATCTGAAAGGGAGAAATAAACGGCCGAAGACAAAAACGCTTCGTATTCTTTCCTGCGGTAAGCCTTGAACGCCTTCCGTAATACCCGCACTGGATCCCGGTATTCTTCATCAGAAAGATTTCCTGTTATGATGAGCGAGCCATTTCCGGAAGATGCATTACTCGCCCATTTGTTCCTTTTCCAACTGATGAGAAAACACGCGCGGACAAAAGACCGCAGCGCCAGGTAAAAATGGAAGACCGCTGCCGCATCCTGAGACCCTACGGATTTCTTCTTTACGGCACATATCATGACCTTATTAAGCATTTCCCGGGCGGTCGCCGGATCGTTGAACCGGAAAAAGGTTTCCAAAATTTTCACCCCGGAATGCACCTCACTGCCTAACCAAAATCGGGCTTCCAGATCTAAGTTTTTCTTTTTCATCATTTTGTTTTTTTAGACTTCTTATTTTTCGGCAGCCGAAAATTTTTACAGAACACAGCCGGAATTTGTATTACAATTGATTAACTAGCTTATTTAAAAGCATAATCTTTCTTTTTTATTGTGTCTTTTTTACTTTTCAAATATAATAAAAAATTTAAAAGTGGGAAAAATTACCCACAAAATATTTTTTGTTTCTCCTGAAATTGCATTTCATATACTATCTAATGATGCACATCGATCGGATGAAATTTCTCGAACTGTTTGGAAATCAAATAAAAACATTAAGAAAAGAAAAAGGCTTAAGTCTCAGGCAGCTGGCACAATTGTGTGATATTGATTACAGCGATATAAGCAAAATTGAAAAAGGCCAGAGAAATATTCAGATTTCAACCATACTTGAACTCACCAAAGGATTAGAAATCCATCCTAAAGATCTTTTTGATTTTGATACTGAAAATTTAAAATAAGTAAATCCTGACGAACGTCGGGATTTTTTTTGCCTTACGGAAACCCGTAAAGCAGAGCATGTATATTGTTTTGTATATTTGAAAATTAGCAATAACATTATATAAAATGTTTATATTGATAAAAGTATTAAATCTGATAAATATTTCCTTCTTTAAAGAATGTGTGGAAATATTAAAAAAATAAAAGATTAAACTAATTTTTATCAACTGTAGGTTGCAACATTAGATTTAAATAATTAGCAAATAATCAAAGATTTAAAATCAAAAATGATCGAGAAAAATTTTTTCACATATAAAATTTTAGAAAACAAAAAGAAGACAATACTTGAAGAATTCCCTGAATTAAAGGCCTGCCAGCATGATAATTTTTATTCATTAGGTGAATATATTTATGAATCTCCAAGCAAATTTTACGACGTAGAAATTTATAATGAATTAAATTTTTTCTTTGAAAATTTAATTGATGATCCTAGCAACTTCTTAAACTTTTTAAAAATATTAAATGATTTTAATTTTGAATTTAATCATGCAATAAAAACTATGAACGAATTGAATTTAAAGGAAATTCATGAAAATTTATTACCTGACAATGATGCCGAACTGATGTATTTCTTTAGTGAAAAAATTGTTTATGAATATTTAAAAATAAATGATGTTGTATTATCAGGTCTATTAAAACCCATCGCCTGTTATTTAAGAGTTATAACTAAAAAAGGAACAGATAATCTTGACCTTTATAATTGTATAGATACATTAAAAAAAAATAAAATTCTTGAAGATATTACAATTAATTATAACAGTGTTCTTCGCAATGCTATTGCACATGGAGGAGTTACTTTTGAATCTTCAAAGATTAAATTTAAAGATAGAAAAGAAGCTACTGAATTTTATGCTCCCGATTTTATAAGGAATTTTGATCTTTTAATTAATTATGCTAATGCTATTATTCTTACATATAAAAAAGTATTATTTCAATATTTAGATGTTTTGCTAAAACATAATATAACAGTACCATCATCTATAATGGAAATTGAATTAAGACATAAAGCAAATCATTATGGATGGAAAATAATTCACAGTTATGATAATATTATACCCAAAGGTAAGCAGTATAATATATTAGTAGAATCAAATCTAAATAGTCGAAAATTCATGAATTTGTCTGCTGTTTATACTGCGATGACTTTAGAAAAATTACTTCCTCTAAAATATGATAATTTTTTTGTCCAAATAAAAACGAAATATAAATTATCGTGTTGGCAAATTATTGACTTAGAAAAACTAAGAGAATACAATTCTGGTAAAAATGTAATAATTACCGATGGAACTTATTTTTTTGAAGAAAAATATCTAGGAGAAAAAAGAGATTCTTTAAAAATTCATAAAACATTCTTATTTCAGAAAAATACAAATAATAAAAACATAATTAATTTACTATATATAAAGCACCATAGTAAAAAGTTTTACAATGTAATTGAAAACGCTGGAGTATCCTTAAATATTCCAAACAATCAAATTGAAGATTTTATTCGAAAGAAAGCACAGTATATTATATCTTTTGTAAAATTGGAAAAAAGAAAAAAGTACTCACGTAATTTAAAGGAATATATTTTTCCTGATAAATATTTACAAATACATATATATAAAAGTAGTTTAAGAAAAAGATCGTGTAGTTATGCGCGGCAAAATAAAAATTTAATAGCAACTCTTCATATTAATACAACAAAACAAATTAGAAATATTGTTCCTGCATGGGGAACTAAAGAACAAAATAAGAATTGTCTTATAGTTTGGAACAAAAAGTAATATTTTATTTCTAATTTGTAGATGAGCTATAATATATTTCTGATTTATCTTTAGATTTATGAATAATAAAATAAAGTGTATAACTAAAACAGATTTAGATTTATTGAATTTCTGAAAAATTGAGATATATTTGCATCTATAAACAAGTCATAGTGATTTAAGTTATAAAACTTAATTTAAAATTGCTAATTATGACACGATGTTTATGTTGCGCTGGTTGGAAACCAGTGTTTGTGAGAGCTTATCAAAGAGTACGCTTCGGGCGACTTGAGAATGTAATCCAACACTGCAGGTCAAGGCCTGGTCAGCACAGAAATTAGGAGCAAAGTGAAAACTTTGCTTCTTTTTTTTAATACCTAATAATATTACTTATTTTCCACACCATCATGGCAACAAAATTGCTTCTTCCAAGTTTTGTTGATTTATGAGTACTGCAGAACGTTCCTTCGAAAAAAACTTTACTTCCGATTTACTGATTCAGGCACTGGCCTGTTCTCCCGCACCGACGGCCCTTTATTCGGGCGAAGACATCATCATCCGTTTTGCGAACCAGGGCATGCTGGAACTTTGGGGCAAGGATGCTTCCGTAATCGGGAAACCGCTGATGGAGGCCCTGCCGGAACTGGAAGGACAGCCCTTCCTGGGTTTGCTGCAGCAGGTCTGGCATTCCGGGAAAACCTATTCGGTATCGGGGGCTCCGGCAAAGCTGATCAGGAACGGCAAAGAAACGCTGGATTATTTCGATTACGAATACCGGGCCCTTTTAGATGAAAGCCAAAAAACCTGGTGCATCCTGAATACCGCCCTGAACGTGACTTCGCGCCGTGAATTCTTCCAGCAGATCCGCGAGAAGGAGGAACGGGAACAGGCCCTGAATGAAGAAATGGCCGCCACCCTTGAAGAGCTGACCTTCACCAATGAAGAGCTCAGCCATTCCATCCAGCAGCTCGCCCAGAGTAAGGAATATGTCCGTGCCATCATCGAACAGGCTCCCGTAGGAATCGCGATGCTGAAAGGCCCCGATCTCCTGATCGAGATTGCCAATCCGGCGATCCTGAAAACCTGGGGACGTACGGAATCGGAAGTGATCGATAAGCCGCATGAACTGATACGTCCCGAATTGCGCGGCCAGCCGGTAAACGGATGGATCCGGGATGTTTATGAAACCGGGATCCCGAAAATCAACAATGAATTTGTCGTTAAATTACATCATCACGGAGGCCTGCGGGAAGCCATCGTAAATTCCATCTATCAACCCATATTTTCAGGAAACGGGGAAATTTCCGGAGTACTGATCATCCTTGAAGAGATTACCCAACAGGTTCTGGAAAGGCGAAAAAATGAAAACGACCAGCAGATGCTGGCCCTGGCTATCGATGCGGGGGAACTGGCAACCTTCTATTACCAGCCGGGAACCAACCTGTTTTCCGGGAATCTTCTGCTTAAAAACTGGTTCGGCCTTTCTTCCAGTGAAAACCTGGACCTTTCGATTGCTCTGGAAGTTATTGTTCCGGAAGACCGGGAACGCGTGGCTTCCGCCATTGCCCATACTTTGAGTACAAATTCCGACGGCCACTATTTCATCGAGTACAAGATCCGGAATAAAACAGATCATAAAATAAGGCTGCTGCAGGCCCGCGGCAGGGTGTTTTACGATACGAAGGGCAATCCTTTAAGCCTTAACGGAACCCTGAGGGATATTACGGAACAGAAGAAAGAAGAAGAACGGAAAGACGATTTTATGGGGATGGTGAGCCATGAGCTTAAAACCCCGATCACTTCCCTGAAAGCCTATCTCCAGGTCCTGCAACGCATGGCTGTAAAAGAGGAAAACCTCATGCAGCAGAACACCCTGGAAAAATCACTGAAGCAGGTGGATAACATGGCCGCCATGATCAACGGCTTCCTGAATGTCTCCCGCCTGGATTCCGGGCAGATGCATATTGAGAAAAAGCCTTTCGATTTTCAGCTGTTCTTCTCGGAAATCGAGGATGAAGTGCTTTCGGTGATTCATACCCACAAGTTTATTTTCAATACCTCCGGCCCGCTCTTGGTTTCGGCGGACCGGGAGAAGATTTCCCATGTGATCCATAACCTGATCGGGAATGCCGTGAAGTATTCCCCCATCGGAACTGCCGTCACGGCAGAATATTCCGTCACCGATGATCACCATTTGAAAATCAGTGTAACAGATCAGGGCCAGGGCATTGCCGAGGAAGACCGGGAAAGGATTTTCGAACGCTATTACCGCGCCAAGGACATCCAGAGTACCTCCATTGCAGGTTTCGGCATCGGGCTTTACCTCTGCAAGGAAATCATCGAGCTTCACCACGGCCGCATTGAAGTGCAGAGTTCACCGGATCAGGGTTCGGTATTCTCGTTTGTCCTGTCGCTTGACGGAGAAACTTTTAATCTTTAAAAACAGTTAATCATATAAACTTATACATTCCAAACAAATAAAACGCTGTAATTCATATATTTAATTAATCAAAACGGAATTATGGATAATTCAGTCGGGATATTAAATAGAATAATTTTTGCCATGATGATAAAAGATGGTAATTTGATCATCGGGATATTGATCCTATTTTTTGACAGAAGAAACTTCCGGCATCCCTCTTCCAGCCTTTTTATACGGATTCTACTTCGAATTCACGTTAATTTAACGCAAAGTTTAATGATTCTTTGCGCAATAAAAAAGAGAGCAAAGTAAAGCGGCAAAGCCGCTGATTAAGCGGACGGATCATGCGTATGCTTCATTCATTAGATCAGCTTGCTTATCCTTTCTTTGTTTCCTTATATTATCCATACAGTACAGTAAACTTTGCGTTAAAATAAAACACCGAAGATAAAGTCCGGTGTTTTCGTATATGCTTTTTTAAATCCCAAGGTTTCACCCGGGGCTGTAATTGTAAAGCCCCTCCGGGCAGATTTCCTTACTATTCTTATTCTTTTCTTTGGTTTTTAATTTAACGATCAATTGATCAGCAATTTGAGAAGAAAAAACTTCCGGCTTTCCGCTTACAATCTATGGTAAAATTAAGCGGTGTACTCCCCTTCTTGTTCCTTATGCCAGAAGGTTACCCGTTCTGCGCTTACTTTCAGCAGACAGATTCCCGGGGTGTCGATGCCTTCCGGAAACCATTGGTCAAGGCCGTCTACCCATTTGTCTTTTAAGGTTTCTTTATCGGTTACCACAGACGCCGTTCCACAGCAATCGATAAACAGCATGTCGTCGGTCTGATAGATCAGGCTTACGGTACTGTCATTTTTAATCTGCCTGACTTTGTTGCTGTCTTCATAGGTGAAAAACCAGGAATCACCGTCGTATTCTACCTTCCCGTTGTTGCTCATCGGCCTGGAGTGCATAACCTGTTTTTCGTCTATTGTAACCATCATGCAGAAGTCAAGGTCTTTCATTTTTTCTGCAATGGTTTCTAAGGATGCTTTTTTCATTGTATTATTTTTTGTGAATGGTTTTGGTGTGTATGAATTGCTTCTCCTTTTTTTCTGATTATTTTCAATCTTCAATAACTGAATGAAAGGATGAATACAATAGCTGTTTTGATATAACCAAAAGATATACCGATTATCGGAAAGACCATGCTGTTCTATCATTCCGTTGAATCGTGAAATTTAAAAAAGAAATGAAATAAGGCAAAACATCATCTGATTTTGCGTCAGATTATCCATTCTTGAAATCTATTTATTTTAATTGCTTGTTGTTTTCGTAACTTGCTGTCATGATCAGCCATCAGTTTCCCGGTGCGACGGATTTTTTAAATTTGGTTTCTTTGCTTTCCCAGCCTGAAAGTGAAACGGAAAGTCTTTTAGCCTCCAAACTCTTTGAAAAGAAATACCGGAAAGGCGAACTGATCCTGGAAACCGGCCAGGTCTGCAAACAGATTTATTTTGTAGACAGCGGCCTGGTGAAAACCTTCTTTTATACGGGTACCCGTGAATTTATCATGCGTTTTTTTCCTGAAGGCCATATGTTTACCGTTCTCGACAGCTTCCTCCTTCAGCAGCCTTCCTCCTATTCCGTCTTAGCCCTTGAAGATACCACGGTAACCTGCCTTAATTACGATGACCTGGAAATGCTCTGCAGCCGGTATCACTCCATGGAAACTTTTTACCGGAAGCTCCTCTCACTGGCGGCGGTACATATGATGGACCGGATCGGCGGCACACTGGAGGAAAAAGCCCTTGTCGCCTACCGGAAATTCCTGAAAGAACACGGGTCTTTACTGCAGCGAATCAGCCTCGCTGATCTGGCTTCCTATCTGGGAATTACCCAGGTTTCTTTAAGCAGGATCCTGGCAGTGAAGTAGTTTTTTATCATTTGATAAATGCCGGGCCGTACAACCGGTGTTGTACCTTCGGATCAAATTCATCCGTTATGAAAAACCCGTTATCTTTATTGCAGAAACTGAGCTTTCTCGCAGCCTGTGCTTTTACCATCGTAGCTCCGGTAATAGGATATCTCACCATAGGACTTGCTCCTGTTATTATCGTAGGAGGCTCGGCATTGGCCGGCCTGATCTGCTGGTCTTTCATCTATTTAAGAAACCCTGTGGAACCCCGGATCATCCTTCCGCTTTTTATCCTGACGGTCGCCGGTCTTCAGATCCATATCGTTGAAGAATACCTGATGGGATTTGCGCCGGCCATGAGCAGGCTCTTCGGCATTCCGTGGAGTGAAAGAAGCTTCCTGATGGTGTTTGCGCTTATCGGCCCGGTAATTTACACCCTGACTTCCCTTGGGCTTTACTATAAAATCCCGATTGCCGGATTTGTGGCCTGGTTCATCTTCATCGGTCCGGGCGTCGCCGAGTTTACGCACTTCATCTTCCCATTGATTGCTCCCGATCTGCGCCCCAATGATCCGCATCCGCTGACAGCCTTCATCGAAGGAACCCGGATTCCGCAGATGCCGAACTTCTATTTCCGGACTACAGGGCACTACTACTTTCCAGGAATGTGGACCGCAGTGTTTCCCATGATCCCGGGATGTCTGGCCATTTACCGTTTACTGATCAAAACGAATAAGTGAATGGTGAATTCCCTAGGTCCATTTAGATTTTGACGGGTGAATTTTTAAATACTGCCTATAGACAAATCAGAAATCGATAGATAAGAAATATTCAACAGTACTCAATATATCATCAAAAAAAAAGACCGTCGCAACGGTCTCTTTCTTTAATGTTTTAAATGACAGGAGAATTCCTATGCAGGATTATTTCTTTCAGCCTCAAGTTCCCATACCCTGTGATTGGCAACCGCTTTGATGAAAGCATCGTCGGCATTCTGTTGGTCCGGGCTAATGATGGCGGGATCTTCATGCTTTTTACTGCCCACGTTGCTCTGCTTCAGGATATCATCGGTTCCGCTTCCGAAACAGATGGCCTTGCAGTGCTTGTAGGCTTCATTCACAAAAAGAAGGGTTCCCGGCCTGTTTTCCTCATCCAGCAGGTTCTCGGCCGATTTTTTGCCGCCGGCAATATACAATGCATCAAAGCATACACTGGCCGTGCTGGTCAGCGAGTGTTTCGGTGTGAAGGTGGTTCCGTCGTCCGAAGTAACTGGCGAAAGGCTTCCGGCAATCACCTGGACCACTGCTCCTTTTTCTTCAAGTTTCGATTGTAAGGCATTCACCTCAGCCGCATGTACGCCTTCTTCCATAATGAAACCGATAATTCGGCTCTGGATAGAATCTTTCACCGTATTTTTCATGCTTAAAGCTTCAGAGCTTTTTGTATTTGGCTCCCTTTCTTCGCTTTGAAGGGTTTTCGGATCTGCGTCTGCGGGAATGCTTCCGTTCGGCTGTTCCAGTTTAGTCACCTGAACGCCGACTTTCTTTGCTACCTTACCAGCCAAATCTTCATCAATAAATGCCAGCTGTCCCACAACCCTTTCCCGAATGGCAGGGATCGTTACCTTGGACAATTCAAAGATCAGCGCATTCTGAATATGTTTCTGCTCCGGTGCCGACTGGCTGTTATAGAACAGCTTGGCCTGTGAATAATGATCCACGAAGCTTTTGCTTCTCGCACGGATTTTCTTTGCATCGATCCTTTCTTCCTGCGTGGCGAAACCGCCGTCTTTCATCATGGCCTGGAACGGGCAGCCGCCGCCGATGGAATTCGGTTCGTAGCTTACTTTTCCTTTGACGATCTGCTGTCTCATATGGCCGTCCCGCTGATTGTTGTGAACGGTATTGATGGACCGGTTGATCGGAATCTCATGGAAATTAGGCGACCCCAGTCTTGATAATTGGGTATCGGTGTAGGAAAACAATCTTCCCTGCAACAGCGGATCGTTGGAGAAATCGATTCCCGGTACCAGATGCCCCGGGTGGAAAGCGATCTGCTCTGTTTCCGCAAAAAAGTTATCCGGGTTACGGTTAAGCGTCAGCGTTCCGACCAGTTCCACGGGAACTTCTTCTTCGGGAATCAGTTTTGTAGGGTCCAGCAGATCGAAATCAAATTTGTGTTCGTCTTCTTCTGGAATGATCTGTACTCCAAAATCCCATTCAGGAAACGCTCCGTTTTCGATCGCTTCCCAAAGATCCCTTCTGTGGAAATCGGAATCTTTTCCTGAGATTTTCGTCGCCTCGTCCCAGGCTACTGAATGCACTCCCAATTTCGGCTTAAAGTGGAACTTTACGAAATGCATTTTTCCTTCTCCGTTAACGAATTTGAAGGTATGCACCCCGAAGCCTTCCATCATCCGGTAACTTCTCGGGATGGCCCGGTCGCTCATCGCCCACATGATCATGTGCATGCTTTCCGGCATAAGAGAGATAAAATCCCAGAACGTATCGTGTGCAGAGGCCGCCTGCGGAATCTGGTTATCCGGTTCCGGCTTTACGGCATGAACAAGATCCGGAAACTTAATGGCATCCTGAATAAAGAACACCGGAATGTTATTTCCTACCAGATCGTAATTGCCTTCTTCGGTATAAAATTTAACGGCAAAACCTCTTACGTCACGTGCCAGATCCGTACTGCCCGAACTTCCCGCAACGGTAGAAAAACGTACGAAGACAGGCGTTTCTTTGCCTTCTTCTGCCAAGAATTTTGCTTTGGTATATTTGGCCAAGCTTTTATTAAGCTTAAAAGTTCCGTGTGCACCGGATCCCCTTGCGTGCACAATTCTCTCAGGAATTCTTTCGTGGTCGAAATGGGTGATTTTCTCCCTTAAAATAAAATCTTCCAGCAGGCTAGGCCCTCTTTCGCCCGCTTTCAGGGAATCCTGGTTGTTGTTGATTTTTAAACCCTGATTGGTGGTAAGTGCCGCTCCGGAATTATCGGTGGTATGATCCTGAAGCTGATCTAATTTTTCGTCCGAAAAATCTTTTTTTTTCATAATATAATAATTTGTTGTGATTTAGTAGTCGCCTATGATGGAACAACAATTATACCCCTTTACCGGACGGGACTGTAATTGATAACCATTATAAATAGCAATAATCAAAGATTTCTTCGACATTAGTTTATATAACGCTCCATATCTGGACAGATAAAGTTCCATGCTTTTATTGCATACTAAAATCCCCATGAATCCATAAGCTTTTCACGTTTATTTTAACTGGGTACGGAATTTGAAGGTCATACCATCACTTACAGAGCGTTTCAGTATTGAGTTGTTGCAGACTGTTTAATCGAAAAAATTAAATTATGAAAATACTGAACAACTTTTGGAACATTCTTAAAGCAACGTATAAAGACTGGAGCGCCCGCGATCTCGGGACCTAGGCAGCCAGTTTGGCTTACAGTGCCATTTTTTCCAATCCCCGGACTGCTGATTATCGTGATCTGGATCGCCGGAATTTTCTTCGGCTCAGAAGCGGTACAGGGTGAAATCACAAAATTCATCGGCAGCATGATGGGCAGGGATGTCGGCAAAAGCCTGGAAGAAATGGTCATCGTCGGAATGATCGATAAAAAGAATGTCGTCATGAAAATCGTCGGGATTCTGACGCTGATCTTCGGGGCGACTTCCCTGTTTTTCCAGTTCCAGAAAACGCTGAACAAGCTTTGGGACGTGGTGGCCGCTCCGAAAAAAGCCTGGGAAAAGTACCTCCTGGACCGGGCGAATTCTTTAGGGCTCATCATTGTTATTGCTTTTCTTCTACTGGCTACGCTGCTTATAAGCTCATTCATCGGCCTGGCCAGTGAATGGTTCATCCGTCATTTCGGTATTGAAACGCTTGTTCTCGTCAATATACTGAATATCGTCATCGGCTTTCTGGTAGCCCTTTTCCTTTTTGCCGCGATGTTCAAAATCCTGCCGGATGTGCAGCTGCAATGGAAATCCGTTTGGGTCGGTGCGGCAGTAACGGCCGTTCTCTTTACTTTAGGAAAATCCATCCTGACGTTTTATTTCGATAAGTTTACCTTCGGAACGGCAGGAATCGTGATCCTGCTCCTGCTCTGGATCAATTATACCTGTCAGCTCATCTTTTTCTGTGCCGAATTCACCAAAGTATACACCAAAGTAAACGGATATAAGCTTAAACCGTCGAAACACGCCAAATGGAACCCGCAGACCATTCCACAGGAAGATAACCGGGAAGTGGTCGCCGGAGCGGAGCCTTCTTCGGATAAAAAGTAAATAGGATCAGTTTGAGCTCACAATGGAAATCAGGTTAAGAGGCTGGAAGAGGGAAGCCGGAGGCTGGGTGTTTCCGGTGTTGAAAACAGAGTTAGAGGTGTGATGATTATCAGAGTAAGGTTCACGGGCTGGAAGAGGGAAGCCGGATGCCGGAAGTTTTTTTCGTGAAAAATGAATGCCGCCGGTTGTGACGGCATTTTGTTTTATGATCATTTTCTTTACCTCTTTCGCTTCAGAAGCTTTTAAAGATTCGTATTAAATTTTAAGGTAAGTTCTATCTGATTTTTTACAGGCTTACGCAGATTGAGCAGATTCCGAAGATTCTTTTTGTTCCGGCAATTACGAAATCTCTTTTTTAAAACCTTTTTTAATAATGTAAAAGCATTCAGGCATTCTCCCCCATCCTTTTCATAATTACGTTCCTGAGCCGTTCTTCGTGCTGGTCGCCCCAGTTTCCCAAAGCAGAAATTACAGGGATCAGGGTCTTGCCGAAATCGGTCAGATAATATTCAACTTTCGGCGGAACCTGGGCGTAAATCTTTTTTGATAACAGCTCATGTTCTTCCAGTTCTTTCAGCTGGAGATTGAGAACACGCCTTGAAGCATCCGGAATTTTGCGCTGCAGTTCACTGGGGCGCAAATGCCCCTGATGGATAAACCATAGCAGGCGGATTTTCCATTTGCCGTAAAGTACCTCGCCGATCAGGTCGAGGCCGCAGTTAAGGTTCAGAGGTATTTTTCTTTCGTGCATATACAAATGTAACCCAATGTTCCAAACCGGACAATAGGGGAAAAAATTATCCCTATGCGATTCGGTTTTCCGTTATTGCCCGGGAAGGGGATACTCCGGAAATTTGTATCAAACAATTCGACAATGGAAAACGTATTCAATGACAACAACGAACTTCAGGGTAAAATCGCCCTGGTTACAGGAGGAACGAAAGGTGCCGGCAAAGCGATCGCAGAACGGCTGGTACAGGCAGGCGCAACGGTGATTATCACTGCCAGAAACGCCCCTGAAGAAGAAAATGGCTCCCTGCATTTTATCTCAGCGGATCTAAGCAAAGCGGAAGGAACCCGAAAACTGATCGGCGAAGTGCTGTCGACGTACGGAAGGCTGGATATTCTTGTAAACAACCTTGGTGGTTCTTCCACGCCCGCCGGCGGATTTGCTGCACTTAGCGATGAAGACTGGGAATCGACCCTGCAGGCTAACCTTCTTGCTCCGGTACGTCTGGACCGGGGATTTCTGCCTCAGATGATCGAACGGAAAAGCGGGGTTATCATTCACATTGCCTCCATCCAGGGTAAGCTGCCTCTCTACGATTCCACGCTGCCCTATGCCGCTGCCAAAGCAGCACTGCGGAACTACAGCAAAAGTTTATCGAACGAAGTCACGCCAAAAGGCGTCCGTGTGCTGACGGTTTCGCCGGGCTGGATCAATACCACCGCATCGGAAGCCTGGCTGGGCGAAATTGCAAGAAACGCCAATACGACGATAGCGGAAGCGCAGCAAGGGGTGATGGATGCCCTGGGCGGGATCCCTTTCGGAAGACCTGCCGAACCCGGAGAAGTCGCTGAACTGGTAGGTTTCCTCGTTTCACCGAGAGCCGGTTATTTAACTGGTACCGAATTTGTCATTGACGGCGGTACCGTACCTACCGTTTAATGATTTAAAATAAGATAAAACCGAAGCAGAAATCAGATTAATGGGCTGGAAGATGGGTGCTGGAGGCTGGGTGTTTCCGGTGTCGAAAACAGAGTCAGAAGGATGCTGATTATCAAAAGAAGGTTAACGGGCTGGAAGAGGGAAGCTGGGTGCCAGAGGTTCCTTTTGTCAAAATACGGTCAAAAGTGTTGACAGGTAAACGAGATCGTTGAGAATTCTGTAAAAGCGGACTCTATCTAAATCCTACCAACAACTCTTAGCCTTATTTCTGCTTCAATAAAATAATGCATATCAACACAATACAACTAAATTAATTTAAAATACCAACCTATGAATTTACCTCACATCATCTCAGTATTAGTCCAAGCCCAGAATGAATTTGACAGTGCCGCCTATGCTAAGTGTTTTGCTGAAAACGCCCAGGTCTTCGATGAAGGCAGAACCCACCACGGCAAGGCCGAAATTGAAAACTGGATACACAAAGCGAATAAAGAATACCAGGCTACGATGGAACCCCTAGATTATGACGAAAAGGAAAACATCCTTTCCGCCAAAACTTCAGGCAATTTCCCGGGCAGCCCCATTGTATTGGAATACCATTTTCAGTTGGCTGACGGACTTATTGAGTCGCTGAAAATAAGCGGCTGACGGATACATATCCTGAAACCGAAGAAGAAATAAGGTTGACAGGCCGGAAGCTGGGTGCCGGAAGCTGGATGTTTCCGGTGTTGACAATAGAGCCAGAGGTATGATGATTATCAGAAATCAGGTGGACAGGTAACTGAATGCCTGATGTTTCCGGTGTTGAAAACAGCGTCTAAGGTGTTATGATTAAACGATCTTTTGGCATCATAACTATGAAAATTCTATTTGAGATCTTGAGTGAACTGCTTAAGTTTTATTTTGCCATTCAGTAAACAACGGAATACGGCCGGGTCCATATCAAAATAAAGCTGAGGCTTTCGCTTCAGCTTTTTTGTTTGATCAAGGATTGATCTGGTACCTGATCCGTGCAAATCGTATAGATCGCATGATCAACAAAGGATTTTAACTCAATAGGCCTTCCCTCCCCTCATCAAAAACCTCTTTCGCATTTTTCTCAATCAGCCGGTCCAGAAGCGCGTTGTATCCGTTTTGTATCTTATAATTCATTTCGTCAGCGTAGAGCGGGAACACCGAATAGATGTTGATCCGGTTTTCCCCGGCTTGTATTGTCGTGAAATCTTCGTCAAAGTTCACGGACGGCAGGATCACGACGCCCGTGTACTCCGTCTGTTCCGCATACGGTTCCATATCGGCTGTCGCCTGCAGGGTATGGCCGATCGTCAGCCAGGTATCGTAATGGTGCGGGAACCGGGCATTTTCTTTCAGCATATCGATGAGCCAGTCGTTGGGATTATCACCGGTGACCTCACCGAAAGCAACGGATTTCGGAAGCAAGAGCATGAGTTCCGCAAACTGATACTCCTGCGGGTTTTCCACGGCGGAAGGAACCGTCATTTCGAGCGTACTCATGCCGGCCGTGAGTAAGATATTGAAATTGTATTTTTCAGGTTGTACAAAATAGACATCCAGGTGAAAATCAGGGGAAAAAATTTCATGGTAAACGGTGATTTCATCGGAGGTAAACCGTTCATCCAGATGCGCGACAATGGCTTCCGCATGTTTGTCAAATCTTTTTCTATGCCTGAATTTATCGTAAAAATCGTTCATTGGAGTGGCTTAAGTGATTCATTTTAGTCTTCCCCAAAACCAGCAATACTTGTTCCAACTGCAGGATGGTTCACAGCCGGACAAACCATCACCTGTCATTGATCCTTCCCTTCCTGAACTCTTCTTTCCACGATCAGCCGGGCGGCATCCAGCATTTTGCAGAGGTGCAGGTACGGCCCGACGATATTGCCTTCCGGCGCATGGTTGAAGGTAGCCATTGAGAAATACACCACGTCCGCCAGGAAATCCAGAAACTGCGCCGGGCGGTATTCCTGAAAGGCATTGCGGAAAACCAAAACCGGATCGCGGTATTCTTCCTCCGAAAGCGAACCCAGCCCCAGCGCACTCCCCTGTCCGGGAAGTGTACTAACCGACCATTTCCCGGATTTCTTCCTCAGGCCATATCCGGCGAGGATGAACGACCGCAGCGACTGGTGGAAATGAAAGACAACCGAAGGGTCTTTGCTGATCCGGGCTTTTCCCCGGACCGCATACGCTATGATGCGGCTGAGCCGTTCTTTGGCCGTGGCCAGGTCATGGAACTGGAAAAACGCTTCCAGCAGCGGTACGGGTGAAAGTTTGCTCCGGCCGGACCAAAACCGGGATTCGAGGTCTGTTTTTTTCTTTTTCATTTGTTTTGTTTTTTAGGCTTGCGTGTTATCCGGTCCTGCAGGAATGACCCTGTGGCTCAATACATCATAATAAATCATCTTTAATAGCCAGGCCTGTTGAAGCCCGCGGCAATAGGCGGTACCTTCCTATTGTATCCTCTCCTGATACTCTTTATGATAAAGCAAGCTTAGAAGGTCTGTAGAATGCGTGCGGCATGGAAATAAAACGGCATGGGACTCTACAATATCTACTGTTCTTTATTGGAGTATCACAAAATCACACGTCTGTAATTCATTTAGCAAATATAACAAAATATGTACTATAGTACATAATATTTTTTAATGTTTTTCAGTCACTTTGATTCATGCATGAATCATTAGACGAAATAGAAAGATATCTTATCAAACGTGTTAAAGAATTAAGGGAATCTAAAGGTATTACCCAGGAGGAACTGTCTCTCTCCATCGGTAAGAATATTGGCTTTATTTCACAGATAGAAGCTCCGTCAAAAAAAGCGAAGTATAATGTCATCCATCTAAACCTGATTGCAAAAGTATTAGGATGCTCTCCGAAAGAATTCTGGCCACAAGAGGCGATTCTGGAAAAGAAATATGATTTTATTAAAGAGATTGAGATAAAGACTAAATCCTAATCAAAAAATGGACTTCCAAAAAAATATCTAACTTTTTTGAGAATCCATTTTTTGGTTATTTAACCTAATATGTTCTATCATTTTTGATACAATAAGATAAAAATCTGTCATATTTCGTAAATTTAACAGGAAAATGTGTATAACAGTACTTTGGATTTATTGTAAGTTTTCTAATAATTCACACAATTGATTTTTTGTGAGTTTATCATCCATTTTTTGTGACACTTTTTCTATTATTATTTTTGCATCGGAGAAGAAATCATCCTCTGTATGAAATTTAAGCCCCTTGCGAATGTTTGGCAATATCAAAAATCCAATTTTTTTTAGATTCATATTCGTCGCCCAAACAGACATAGATACTAGAAAAGGTTTATTAGCAACAGAGATATCATATCGGTGATAGGAAGCTATTCCTTTCACATTTGTCGTATCATTTCGATTAAATTCATCTTGATAGCATCTTATATTATATCTTGTATCAATGCTGTTATACATCGTATGATAACGAGAAGTGCGTATTTTTCCTGTTACCCAACAATTCTCTACACCGTAAAACTTCATCAGACCAGCAATTCCAATAACCGGAAAATCAGACGTATTAAATACCTGAAATTCAAATTCGGTTTTGATGCCTGCCACATATCTGAATTCAGATAGGCTAAAATCAACAATTGGTTCCTGTCTACGGTTAAACATTGCCTCGACTAAGCCATGCGGTGCAAATCTGGATTCTGTTTCAAATCTGAGATAATATATACCATTATTTAAACATTGATGTGGCGGATGCAAACTTTTGGGAATGTCAATAATTTGAATATATCTGCTGTCTGACATTTTTACATCATGAATTCTCAAACCTGAAGGCGCTGGCGATACATTACTTGATATCTTCTGATACAACCAGTCTTTATTTCTCAAAGAGCTCCTGGTTAATTCTCCGTCGAAAAATTCCCTGTTCTCTTCTTTTCTCGGTCTTGGAGCACCGATAATAATCAAGCCTCCTTGGGTATTATGTAAGGCACAAACTTCCTGATAAATAGTTTCTATCTTAGTTTCTCCGGATTTTAATTCTAAAATAGATGATTCCTCCGGGGAATTCTGAAAGAAATCAATGATATCACTTTCAGTAATGTTGTAAATGTCTTTTTTAAAAAATACTTCTGAGTAATACATGCTTTAGTTTTGATCAAAAATATAAATAGTACTGATTCAGTACAAATATTTTTATTTTAAGCTTGCTACTTGCCATATTGCATCCATCTACCGTAGTGATACCCATCTGATAATTCAATATGGTTAAAGCCTTTCTCGTGGATCATATCAAAATAACCCAGTGTTTCAAATTTTCTAAACCATACATCATTAAAAAGAATATAGGTTAACCTTATCTTTTTATTGTCTTTTCCAAAAACCATTACTTTAATATCTAAACTTTTATCCAGCAGTAAATTTCTAAGATCTTCTCCATATTTTAATCGCATCCCAGATTCTTCCAAAGATGCCTTTTTGTATAAATCAGCAATCTGTTTTTTGCCGATTGCCTCTTTATTTTTTATTAAAGAATCCCTGGTTTTTTCAATTCTCTTTGCAAATTCAGATCCTTTGGTCTTTTTAGCCATTCCTGTAAACCGTATAACTTCAGTATCTACAAAATATTTTCGGGATTTTAAGATCTTATAAGCATTTTTAACTTCGTCCGCTAGCGTGTTGACCGTAATCTCATGTTGAAGCAAGATTTCATATTCAGTTGGTGTTAACCCCCACCTTTTAATATCATTTTCTTGTGCTAATTTTTCAGCTGAAATTTTATCTGATATTTCCTTTCTCTCTCTTTCATCTGCTATTTCCGATTCTGTTTGATAAAAAGCATTAATAAAAAGTGTTGAAATAAAAATCATTATTACTCCTACAACTAAAACTGTTTGCCGAGCTTTCTCCGTCGATCTCAAGTTTTGAGCTTCTGTATTTTTGGGGAATTTATTCTTTGCAGAATTTTTTATTGCAGAATTTGTAAGAAAAATAATAAATAAGAATACAAGAATTGTTGTAAAGGTGATCATGATAAAATAGTTTTAGTTGGTATTTTTTATAAAGTTGTCTCCTGACTTAAAAAAAAGTGTTTTAATGTTTTTCAAAAGTAAATAAAAGGGAAATGCAAGAATTATGGGAATCCGTAAACATTGTGAAAATCAGTAGAAATACTGAATGAAAAGATTTTGGTGGTTTTTATTTTTGCTTCTACGGAAAACCGTAATTAAATATTACCGGGTTTTCTTAATTTAAAACCAAATATAAATAATATAGTAAATCTTTATAAATTAAAAAAACAATGGCTGGTAAATATTATTATTTCGATACACAACTAAACGACGATGAATCTTATGAAAAAGCATTAAATTTTGCAGCAGATCTCGTAATGGAAAGTAAGGAATTAGATAGAATCATTTTTTTGGTGGCTTCTAAAAATACTGCAGGTTGGCTCGAAAGATTATTTGGTTCACAAAAAGTAAAAAAAATGTTTAGTGGTGCATCCTTTTTGGGAATCAATGTTAAAATAGAAACAATCAGAACTTATAAAGACAGTTATAACAATTCATCAGATATCATCATTTGCTGCGGTTTGAATTCAGATGAAATTTTTAAAGTACAAGATTACAGACAGATTGACGCAATAATCGCAATACCATGGTTAAAAGAGAGCACAGAAAGCTGGATTAATACCACGAATGCAAAAAAGATAAATAAAGATCTAAGCGTCGATGAAGGTGGAGATGCAGCAGCTTATCCAGAACCATCTGCAATTTTAAAGAAAGCATTTAAAGAGCTTACTGCAGTTATTAATACTTCTACAGGTATAAACCATCCTTCGGATAATTCGAGAGCGAAAACCTACATAAAAGCTTTGCATAAGTATGAGCCAGAGCTAAACTCAGATGTCGTATGTTCATACTTAATAAATAAATTGGGTTGGCAAGTAAGGCACGCAGACGATATAAGAAAATTGATTGATACACTAAACAGCGGCAAGTCTTTTAAAGGTGGTGAAAAAACCGGCTTACAACTTCATTATAAAAGATGGATAAACTCGAAAAATGATGACAATGATTAATCAGAGCTTTAAACACAGAGTCATCTCAAAGATTAAGATACTTTTTTTAACCTACGTAAATAGGTTGCCACTTTATTAATTACTTTGTCTTATGAATATAACAGTTAAAGATTTAGAACTTTTAGTGAACGACAGTAACAAAGTCGCTTACATCTCAATGTATGATATTATTCTAGATCAATTTGAGAATGCCTTACAGTTTACCAATATTGAAAGTATGACCGAAGAAAGACAAAATGCAATGTGAACGTGCGGCATTTATATAAATTCCATTGTTGAATTATTAAATACTTTACCCGATCTTATGGATAAAGGTTACATTGAAAGTGCAGGCTCCATAGCAACAGCATGCTGGGAACGTACTATAACCTTACGTAAAATACTAATTGACCCAATAGTTAATTCGCAAACGCATACTGACCATCAAGAATTAAAAAGAACACCGTGGACGGTTAAGAGTATGGTCTCCGACATACTCAAGCATGAACATAAAATCAATGATATCCCCAATCAACATCCATTTGAAGAGAAAAACTTCTACATGCAGTATACATTTTTAAGTAACATAAAACATGGAAATCCATTTACAATCTCGTACCTGAACAGACCTGGTTACAGCTTTAATGAAGAGCTATTTAAATTCAAATCCAACGACAGTTTTGAAGATAAAGATCTTAAAATCTATATAAAAATGCTTGTTATTGACAATGCCTTGGATGCACTGATTGATTACAGCAGAGAGTTTAGAACAAAATATGACTTTTTATTAGACCTGAGACAGCAGTTTAACCACTTAATCAGTTCTATTGAATTACAGGCACCAACAATAATGTTAACAACACCTGAAGAAGTGACCCAAGAATACTTGGATTACTTGACTGAGCTAGATAAACATCGTCGATTTTAACACAATTATCAATAAAGAATTTAAAAACTAGTCAATAAAATTATAATCCATGATTTCAAGAGGATTTATTATCGGTCAGCTAATTGATGACCTAGCTTTACTACAACAAAAAATTACCTTTAGAAATAAGATAGGATATCTTGATCTTACTAAAGTCTGCGAAGATTTTTTTAAAGAGATTTTAAATGTAATCCTAGACTTTAATCTCAGCAATCTGAACGCAAACAGAAGTAATGAGCCAGGACTTGACCTTGGAGATTTACATAACAAGATTGCAGTTCAGATCACCTCTCAAAGAAAGACAGAAAAAATTAATGATACACTTAGAAAAATATCAAATGAAAATCGTCTGATTTATGATCGATTTATAGTGTTTATTATCGGTCAAAAACAAAATTTTTACGCAATAGATCCTGCTTTAGCGACAACAAATAATTTTGATAAAGATAAGGATATTATTGATATTGATTTTTTAATTAAAAATATAGCTGTAGCAGATGAATTAAAACTAACTGCACTACAAGGAATCTTTAGAAGAGAAATGAGGAATGTTGTTGTAGAGCTGGAACCGGTAAATAGTGAAGGCGATTTTGAAAGTTCAATCTACAATTTTATTGAAACGGTTCCAAATACGCCTCCAAAGAACACGGCAGTTTATGATAGATTTTATAGCGCTCCCTCCCATCAGGAGTATTTTTTAAAACTTTATAATGAGCTGGCTGAAATTCCGAGAGCACAAAGAGAATATATTGCCGTTATTGCTGAACGGGGTAATCTGAACGATCGTAACAGATATGAAATACACTGTACAAAGCTCGCTAGTATTCTAGGAGTACCGGAAGAAAAACTTTTCAAATCACTCTCATATTTAGATGATATTAATATTGTTCGATTTGATAAAAATTCAGATGAATTTGAAAGAGCAAATAACAAATATGTAATAAGACCTGAAGAGCTTAATACACTGATAAAATATCTGCACGAAGCATCAATTAATATTAGAAAAACGATTGTCACACTTAATTTTTCTATTCTGCAGGAAGATGAACAAAACTAAAACTAAAGTATTATGGAAATTGAAGTACACTTCGAACATCTTAAAGAGGTTATTGAGAAAGAATTATTATCCGCTAAATCAAGTGTTTATATAGCCGTAGCCTGGATAAATTTTAAAGATTATGAAGATATTTTTCAGAGTCTTATAAAAAATAACGTTCAAATAAACATCATTTGCTCCGATAATGATAGTAATCGTAATTATCTTCCGGAAATTAACAACTTACAAATAGCAGGTGCAAAAGTCAAGCTTTTGGAAATGCCCAATACCAAGAATCATATGCACCACAAATTTGCAATTATTGACAGATCAACTGTACTTAATGGATCATTTAACTGGTCTACCAATGCAAGTAAAAGCTTTGAAAACATAATAGTTTTAAGGGATACTAAAGAGGAAGCAAAAAAGTTTTATGACGAATTTAAAAAGCTTGAATTAATAGAAAAAAATACAGTTGAAAAACTACAAACTTTGAAAAAATGCGAAAGTTGTGAAAATGGCGAACTTGTCAATATTCTAGTTTTTAGTAAAAATTCATCAAAGTATTTCGAAACTTCCGGAGATATTGTGGAAGTCTGTACTGATTGTGATCATTATTATAACGGTTTTGATTTAATTACAAATAACAGTTTATATATACTTGCCGAAAGCTTTAATTCTTCGGATGGACAAGACTTTCTCTCTGTACAAGACTCAATTTACGACGAACTAAATCAATATATTAATAATGACAAGATTATTCATGCAATCGGTCAGGTTTATCATTGTTTGACTGGTCGTGATGAAGATGAACTTGGAACAAAGATTTTATGGAAAAATAAATTTGTTGGAGAAAAAATATTGGATGACTATCCTGACCAGGATTTTGAAGTAAACTATGATTCTACTAATACTTATAATATTTAAAAAATTACGATAAAATGGAAACACCACATATTACAGAAGAATACTTTTGTATTCATTGTCATAAACCTTTGGGCCGTAGTGATGTATTTAGAACCTGGGACTGCCCAATTTGTAAAAACAAGATTCACATTAGGATAATAACAGAAGATAAAGATAACGCTTGCTACAGATTTTTACCGCATGAGCTTAATGTAAATGATATAATCCTTACGCACAGAGATAGTGAGTATTATTCGATTTTAAAAATTATTGATTTTAACAGCAATACCTTTCAGTTTAACCTTCAAAAATATGGTGCTTGGAAAATTTCTAAAGATCGATATGTATTGAAAATTGATGGTGGATGGTATCATTAAATCTATTTTTTTAATATTTAAATAAACATTTATGAGTAAAAATGATGAAAAAAGACAGCGGATATTTGACAAATATGTTAGCAATAGAAATCTTTTGATTGATAATGGTTTTTTGGAGGGCGAAAAAGATACATATATCTGTCCAATATGTCTAGAAGCTCACAAAACAATTGATGGAAAAGACCCTCTTTCTTTAGAAGATGCTCCTCCAAAATCCCTAGGCGGAAAATCTAATACCTTAACCTGTAAATCTTGTAACAATGAAGCTGGCCATACAATTGACTTTCATTTGACGGAAAGGTTAAGAGAACTTGATAGTACTGCATTTCTCCCCAATACAGAAACTAAGGTTAAAATAAAGTTTGATGATCAAATTACGAATGCTACAATTAATGTTGATGCCCATGGAAAAATTTCAATGTTTCACAGTAAAAAAAATAACCATCCTATTAAATTGGAAGAACAAATGGTCGGGCTAAAAGGAGGTGAAGTTGTAAATTTAGAATTCTTAAAGACAAGAGTTATACCTGAAAAACTTGAATATGCTCTTCTAAAAACAGCATATATACTAGCTTTTGAAAGATTTGGTAATTCTATAATATATGACAGTTGTTTTGACATAGTCAGAGAACAATTGAACAATCCTGATGAAAGAATTTATCCTGAAAACTTTTGGTTTACACCCCCATATCCTAAAGAAATGGAGGGTGTTTATTTTGTATGCGACAAAGGACTTGAGTCAATATTAGTTATATTCAATTTAGATACTGGAAATTCTTTGAGAAAATTTGGGGTATTTCTGCCTTGTCCCGTTAATGATATCGCAACGGTTTTAGAGAGATTGAATGAGCAGTTTGCAGATGAAAAGAATCTTACTTTAAAATTATATCCGTGGGAACAAGATGATAAATATCTTGAAGATATAGAACAAATAAAGACGATGCATCAATGGATATCAAATAGGAAAAAATAATTAATAAGTTTCAAATAATAATAAACTTCAAAGTAAATATACTTTGGAGTTTTCAGTAATATAGACTTATTCTCCTACTCTAATTAAAAACAAAAGACGTTGTTAAGTCTTCTTTTAATACAAGATAGGCATTAACTTTTCCCCATTTTTGCTTTTTATCAAAGTTGTTTTTTGCTTTGTCATGAGTGAGATTACGTGATCAATGCTTAGCTGAACATTGCATACCACTTTGAATAAAATCCAATTCCATTAGACATTTTACTATCTAGTTTTTGATGATAAGGTTTTGCTGCTGGCATCTTGGCATTTAATTCATGTTTATTTTCTTGTGGAATCTTAAGTGACACCAATTCATTGTTGATTTCTGCTGTGTACCTTTGGATCTCATTAATAAATTTATTTTATTCTGTTAAGCCTTTTCAATTTTCATCGGTGGCCGGATTATTTCCCGGGATCCCCAAAACGCTTCTACGGGAACATTACCGGTGCCATCCCCAAATCATTGATTTCTGCAACCGGAAATTCTACCATAACCAACTGATCATTCTGTCCGAAGCCCAACCGGCCGGGAGCCCCTGCTCGTTTACAGGACCGTCGCCGGAAACCATGCGCGGGACCGGATGAACCGGCGGCAAATCGACGTGATCACAGAGGAAATTATCCCGCAGCAGAAACTGGAAACCGCAGACCTGGGCATCGTCACGCCCTACCGGAACCAGACTTCCGCTTTACAGCAGGCCTTCCGGAAAACATCCGTGAAAGCGGATACGGTAGATCAGTTCCAGGGAAGGGAAAACGAGGTGATCATCCTTTCCACCGTGGATAATGAAATATCAGGCTTTACCGACCATCCCAACCGCCTGAATGTCGCTGTCTCCCGTGCCAGAGACCAACTGATATTAGTGGTGAACGGGAATGAAAGTAAAAAAGACAACAACATCTCCGACCTGATCCGCTATATTGAGTATCAGAATTTCACGATTGTGCACAGTGAACTGCAGTCTGTTTTCGATTACCTGTACAAAGGATATGAAGCGAAAAAGCGGGAGCTGTTATCCGGACAAAAGCAGAAATCGGTATTCGACAGCGAGAACCTGATGCACCTGCTGATCCGTAAAGTCCTGTCACAGGATGAATTTTCAAAGTATGATGCCGTCCTTCATTTCCCGCTCAGAAACCTGCTCCCGGATTTTTCGAAGCTCAGTGCCGAAGAGGAACAATATGCCGGACATTACGCCACCCACCTGGACTTTGTCATTTATAATAAGCTGGGCAAAAATCCCGTCCTGGCCATTGAAGTGGACGGCTACGGATACCACCGGGAAGGCAGCCGCCAAAACGAACGGGATGCCATGAAGAATAAGATCCTGGAAACCTACGGCCTTCCGCTGCTGCGATTTTCGACGACGGGAAGCGGGGAAAGGGAGAAGCTGATTAGCAAACTTAATGAAATAGGGAAGAATAATTCTTGATATGATTACGGTTTTCCGTAAATTTTTCTGCCAGTGGTTGTTTAAATTTGTTCTTATAATCCTATTAAAAACAATATCATGGCTTGGTCATACAGAAGGAGAATAAAAATAATTCCCGGTGTCCATTTGAATTTCAGCAAGAGAGGAATTTCAACAAGTATAGGAGTCAAAGGAGCAAGTCTTAATTTCAGTTCATCCGAAACGAGATTGAATACCAATGCCTTAGGTTTTTCAAATTCTTACAGACTACCAAGTTCTTCATCACCAGGGATTCCCCCACAACCTAAGCACGAACCACAACCTTTTTACACGGAGTTATCAGATAACATTTTTAGTGCCGATGTTCATGAGATCACATCCCACAATATGACAGGCATCAAAGAATCTATCCTGATGGCTCAACAGCAAAAAACGGAATTAAGGGAGGATGTAAAGAAGATAAAAAAGGCATTAACCTTTACAAAAACCAAGAAAATTGCAAGTTATATTTTCATATATGGATTGGTAAATAAAAATATTGTCCAAGAGATAAACAAGGATATTAATGCGCAAAAAGAAGCGCTTAAAGAAACCCAGATTGTAATTAATAATTCGGCTGTTACTATTGATATACAGTTCGATGATCCCTCTAAGACAAAATACGACCAATTATATCATTCTTTTAAAAATCTAACCACAGCACATAAAGTATGGGATATTACCGGAGCGCATTTTCAGGACCGTGTGGCTGCCCGGTCCAGTGCCAGCACATTGGTCAACAGAAAGGATGCAAAAATTAGTTTTAAATCACTTCCCATCATCACATCAAACTATGAAGCTATATATTTTCAAAATATAAACGGAGCGGATTTATATTTTTATCCAACATTTATCCTGATGTATAGAAGTGATCAGAATTTTGCAATTATTGGGTTTGATGAACTTAATATTACATTTTCTGCTGTAAGTTTTACCGAAACCAGTAGTGTTGTTCCCCGTGATTCAAAAATTATTAGAAAAACGTGGGCAAAAGTGAATAAAAACGGAACTCCTGACAAAAGATTCAAGAGCAATTATCAGATACCTGTCGTTCAGTACGCAAGGCTGAGGTTTTCTTCCGGTAATGGTGTTAATGAAGAATATCAAATAAGTAATTTTGAATTTGCCCAGGAGTTTGCAAATGCATTTCAGGAGTATAAAAGTCTGTGCAGGGAATTAGCTTAAAATTAATCTGATCTTGAATTATCTGATAAAATTAATCCAATTTACTTTACCATCTAAAGTTAAATAAGCACTAAACATTTTACTGTTTCTACTCCTCCTCTTTTGGTTAATAATGTTTTATTTTGAGTTAGTAATAATGTAAAATCTTTAATGCTGAGTTTTACACCGCATACAATGCTGAACAGAATCCAATTGCATTGTTCATCAGAACATTTTACGATTTTATCCTTGATGATGAGTTTTTGCTGCTGGCATTTCGGACATTTTAGTACCGGGATGTTTTTCCTGGGGAATATTGAGTGACAGCAATCCCCGGATCATTGATTTGTGCAACCGAAAATTCTACAATAACAACTGATCATTTCGTCCCAGGTTCCAACCGATTACAGGAACTTTGGTCGTCTATAAGACTGTTGCCGGGAATCGATGCAGAAAGTGAATTCCGAAAAATTGATTTCACACAATCGCTCTTAAATTCTCAACAATACTTTGATACTCACATTTCATTTTACAAGGTTTCTTATTGGAGAGTCACATCTAAAACAAAAAATCCCCAGCCAGAGCCGAGGATAAAAACTAATAACCATGAAAACTCAATTAAACATGAGAATCGGGGGCAAAGATAAGCAATTAGTCTACCATTCCAATAGACCAATAGAGAATAATTTCAGATTTTTTTGAAAATAATTTATGTATGGCATATTAATTGCTCGTTCTTTATTACCAATCACATTACTTTTTATGAAAATAAAATCCTCAGCTTTTCAGTTGAGGATTTTGTTTTATAGGTCTTGTAAAACTGCGTATTAGGTTTTATTCCTCCGTTTCTCAGGATCAGTTACAAAAGTTGGAGGAGAAAAAATTAGTAAGCAAAATCAAAAAGAAAGCCTGCAATTTTAAATTGCAGGCTTTTTAAGCTTTGGCGGAGAAAGAGGGATTCGAACCCCCGGACCTGTTACAGTCAACAGTTTTCAAGACTGCCGCAATCGACCACTCTGCCATTTCTCCCTGAACTCCGGTTGTACCGTCGTTTTCAGTGGTGCAAATATAAAACGTTTTTCTATTTTGGCAAAACAAATTCAATATAAATTTTAACAAAAATTAATAATAGGCTAAAAATCAGTCTGATTATTTTTAACGTATATTCCAGATTAAAAGGCTGGAAGAGGTAAAGCCGGATGCAGGAAGTTTCTTTTGTCAACATACTGATTAAAACCTTTGGCATTAAATAACCCTGTGAAAGCAAAATTCACTTAAAATTCTTAATTATTTTTCTGCTTTTTTTATTTGTTGAATTAAAATGTTATGGGATTCATGTTATTTTTAAGCCGTAATCAGCTTTTAAAGTTAAAAATGAAAAAACGTGCTCCTTATGATAAGAAACACGTTTATATTTTAAAATTATTATACTGCTGATGTACGATTAGCGTAATTCAGCAAGGTATTTTTCAGCATCCATGGCGGCCATACAACCACTTCCTGCAGCAGTGATCGCCTGTCTGTAGATATGATCCTGAACATCTCCTGCTGCAAAAACACCCGGAAGATTTGTTCTGGAAGAGCCCTTTTCAGTAACAATATATCCATTTTCATCCAGATCGATCTGTCCAACAAAGATATCGGTGTTAGGCTTATGCCCGATGGCAATGAAAATACCGTGCACATCAATGGTTGATGTTTCCTGGGTCTGGTTGTTGATAACGACCGCTCGTTCTACCAGGTTATTTTCCCCTTCGATCCCGATCAGCTCATGGTGGAACTTCACTTCGATATTCGGGGTATTGTTTACGCGGTGGATCATTGCTTTGGAAGCCCTGAATTCGTCTTTTCTTACCAGCATGGTTACTTTGTTAACCAGCTTGGCCAGGTAGGTTGCTTCTTCAGCTGCCGTATCTCCGGCTCCCACTACGACTACATCTTTTCCCCTGTAGAAGAATCCGTCACAGGTAGCGCAGGCAGACACTCCTCCCCCGTTATATTTCTTCTCGTCATCAAGACCCAGGTATTTTGCAGTAGCTCCGGTAGAAATAATAACCGTTCTTGCAAAAATCTCCTTGTTTCCCGCGTATAATTTATGTACGCCGCCTTCTTCTCTGGAGAATTCGGCTTTGGTGATCATTTCGTAATGTACTTTGGTATCGAACCGTTCCGCTTGTTTTTGCAAATCCATCATCATTTCAGGACCTGTAATTCCCGCCGGATATCCCGGGAAGTTGTCTACTTCCGTCGTGGTCGTTAATTGTCCGCCGGGCTCCAAACCTGTATACAGTTCAGGTTTCAAATCTGCTCTAGCTGCATAAATAGCTGCTGTAAAGCCGGAAGGCCCGGATCCAACGATCACACAATCTAAAATGTTTTGCTCCATAATTTGCTTTTCAAAAGGATTTAAAATTTACGTCCGCTAAGTTCGTAATTTTTAATATGTAATTAAAGTTATTTTAATGATACTTGTCAATATCTGATATGTTGAATGTCGATGAAAAGTTGTATGGTCAATTGAGAATTTCATTACTGCTGAAATTGATAAACGAAGTGAATTGCCCCTTCACCATTCACGTTTTAAAAACCACCCCGTCAAAAATTCTTTCTGAATTTTCGCCACCCCTCCGGAGGAGGGGAATTTCGGTTAGGGTTTTGGTAATTTGTCAACAACAGCGAATTTTCACTCTCCCAATTAACCAGCAAAGCGGATTGACCATTGACCGTTCACCCTTTACACTTTCATCTTGATCTTGTCGACATTGATGATTTTATACACCAGTTCCTTGATCAGTTCAGCTTCGCTCATGTTGACGGCACCAAGGCCTTTTCCTTTCATATCGAATTCCCTTAAAATGGAAATCACCCGTGTGGCATGCTTCAAAGGATACAGCCTGGCCGATTCCGCGTAGTCTTTGATAAAATACGGATTAACGCCCATCTGTGAAGCGATTGCCTGCGGCGACTGCCCGGCCATCGTATTGTAGATGATGACGTTGGAAAAATAATTATACAGGCTGGCCAGCATCATCACAAAAGGATTATTCTTCGGGTTTTTCCCCATAAAATGAGCAATTTTAAAGGCTGCATTGGCATTTTTTGTTCCCAGAGCTTTCTGTAGCTCAAAAACATTGTATTCTTTGCTAATGCCGATGTGATCTTCTACGATTTTCCCATCCAGTATTTCTCCCGGTTTAAGGATGATCTTGAGTTTATTCAGTTCGTTGGCGATCCGGGAAAGGTCGTTCCCTAAATATTCTGCCAGAAGATGTGAAATATTCGGGGCGGTTTTGATGTTGAGCTTAATGCATTCGTCGGCAATCCATTTCGGAAGCTGTGATTCTTTGATGGATTCGCTCAGGAAAAGTGCTCCGGTCTTTTCCAGGGATTTGGTTACCTTTTTTCTGCTGTCGAGCTTTTTGTGCTTGTGCGCGAAAACCAGAACGGTAGAAGGAACCGGATTCTGAACGTAGGCTTCCAACGCGTTGGTTTCACTTTCCGCCAGCCTGAGATCCTGCGCTTCTTTCACGATGATCACCTGCTTGTCCCCCATCATCGGAAACTGCCGGGCCAGCGAAAGGATTTCATGATATGAGGTGTCTTTGCCGTAGACCACGGTCTGATTGAAGGCTTTTTCATCCTCCGTTAAAAAGTCGTGTTCAAGGGCTTTTACTGCAAGATCGATAAAGTAGGATTCTTCTCCGTGGAAAAAATAAATCGGTAAAACTTCTTTATTTTTAATATTTTTGAGGATTACATCTAATTCTTTCATCTTATAAATGGAACTTCCAAAACTGAACTTTCAGGAAACTTTTGATTTTAAACTCAGGAAAGACAAAGATAAGTTTTTTATTTATGATCCCATCCGCAAAAGCTATCTTTTGCTCACGCCCGAGGAATGGGTCCGGCAGCATTGGGTCCATTATTACCTGACGGTAAAATCCTACTCCGTCTCCGCCCTGGTTACCGAAAAAAAGATTGTCCTTAACGGGCTCACGAAACGAATCGATCTGCTGGTTACCGAAAAGGCACAGCCTAAAATTTTAATCGAATGCAAGGCCCCGCAGATCAAATTAACGGAAAAGACTTTTGAACAGACGGCCCGTTACAACTCGATTATCGGTGCGAAAGAGATCGTTCTGACGAACGGGCTGCAACATATTCATGCGTATTTTGAAAATGGGGAATATGTGTTTTACAAACCGTGATCTGTTCTTTTTTGATTTTGTTATCGGATTCACCCAATTTTGTTTTGAATCGCCGCATCAGACCCTGGTTTTTATGATATGGAAATAGGGCTTTGCCCTATTCTTTTTTAAGCCGCCTCGTTGGGGCTTGATGGGTATATTTAATTTTTTACAGGGTTTTGAGATTTTTGTCCGGATCAAAGAGTTTAAAATAACAGATCATCATCATAAAATTACTATTCGGTAATTCGTACCGGAGCACGGTTTTTGTATTGATGACCAATGTCCCAGCCCCGATTGCAGTGGAAATCCTTTTTTGAAAAAAAAGATTGCAACGGAAAGTGGGAAATAGCTCCTAAAAATTAAATTTATGACAAAATCTATCTTATTGGGTGCGGCTTTGCTGACCTCGGCGACCGTATTCAGCCAGAATCTTAAAACGGTTTCGTACCAAGACGGCAGCCAGAAACTGAACGGGCTGGTAACCTCAAATGCCGGGAAAAAACTTCCGGGCGTGTTGATCCTACCTGCCTGGAAAGGTATCGACGACGAAGCAAAAAACGCTGCGACCGAACTTGAGAAACAGGGATACATTGCTTTTGTGGCCGATATTTACGGAGAGGGAAATATTCCTGCCGACAATAATGCAGCTGCAAAAACTGCCGGCTACTACAAGAAAAATTATGAGGCTTACCAGAAAAGGATTTCCCTGGCCTTGGAACAGCTTAAGAAAAACGGTGCCAATGCCGATAAGATTGCCGTGATCGGCTACTGCTTCGGAGGAGCGGGTGCGCTTGAAGCGGCCCGGGGAAAAATGCCGGTTGTTGGTGTGGTTTCCATTCACGGGAGCATCGGAAAGGACCAGTCGAGACCCAACGGACCTATTTCGACAAAAATCCTGGTGGAAAATCCTGCGGACGACCAAAGCGTAACGCCGGAAGATTACAACAACCTGATCAAAGAAATGAACGACGGCAACGCCGACTGGCAGATTATCACCTACGCCCATTCCAAGCATACGTTCACCGATCCGAAGTCACCCGACTATAATCCTGTGATGGCGAAAAGAGCCTGGAATCATACGCTGATGTTTCTGAAGGAAATCCTGAAATAACGGAATAATGTAGCAGTGTAACAATTTAACAATGTAACAATGAAAACAGTATAACAATGTATTGATCCGCAAGAACTGCATTGTTATACTGTTACATTATCAGATGATTACATTTTATGGTTTTGCTTCCAATTCTACCTTATACGCTTTCGGTGAATATTTGGTAAGGGAGCCTGTGGCCGTATCTATCCCGATACCGATTATTCCTCCTAATAAAATATTAACCAGGGTAACCGGATTGAAGGTTTTGGTAAGCTTTACTTCCTTATTGCTGAAGCCTTCTTTTTCAAAAGTCACCATCTGCTTGCTTAAAGATCGTGGAATTTCTGCCGTACATGGCGTGGTGCATTTTTCAATTCCTTTATGCATTACTTTTGCACCTTCCGGAGTTGAATTAAAAGTGATTTTGTCTTTTGTTCCGGTAATAATTGTTGCACATGAAGTCATAGACAGGGTAATGCCCAATAAAAGGGCTCCTGATAATTTGTTTTTCATAGTTTAAGTTTTTCTGATCTTAAAAATTTCTGCGAACATACGAAATTTGAAACAATGTAACAATGGGGCAATGGAACAATATATCAGTATAACAATCTAGCAATGCAATAAGGTAACAATGAAAACAGTGTAGCAATGTACCCATGATGAGGGATTGCATTGTTAAACTGTTCTATTGTTTAAATGGTTACATGTTCCTACTGGAATAAAAAAACAGTGCAGCAATTACAGGAGAGGTAAATTGTTACACTGTTACATTTATTAAATTGTCACATTATACGATCAGTCCACACCTTCTTCTTCCCGGTTCACCGATTCTACCGAAAAAGCCGGCAGGCAGATGGACACATATTCGCATTCTTCCGGAAACGGATTGCTGTAGCGGATTCTTGCTCCTTTTTCGATCATGATACTCTGTCCTTTTTCCAGCACAACGGTTTCACCATCGATTTCAAACTGCTTTTTCCCTGAAATAATGAAGGTAAATTCATCAAATTCCGGGGTCTGATGCGGCTCGCTCCAATCCGGTGGTGCCACCATGTGTGCAATGGATATATTGGAATTCCCGGTGGAATTTCCCCAATGTTCCTCAATCAGTTTACCGTCAGTAGTCGGAACGACAAACGGGGTCTGTTGGATTTTAAATTTTTTCATAACCAGTTTTGTTTTTGGATTTGATATAAAATATTGGTTCTTGAAGGTTCCCCGAAGTAAGCCACTTCTTGTTCACCCTGATTTTCTGCACCCAGCCTTTCCATAGCCGTCCGTGATCGGATGTTGTCTTTTCCGACATGGAAATAAACGGTATCTATAAACTGAAAGATGTAATCCAGCATCAGCTTCTTGATCTGCTGATTGATCTTCCTGCCCCAGGATTTTGTTCCGTAAAAAGTATAGCCGATAAAAATACTGTTGTTTTCATCGTCAAAATCATAAAAACGGGTGCTGCCCAGAATATCTCCAGTTGCCTTTTCGACAACTTTAAAGGCACCTCCGCTTTCAATAGCTCCCTGAAAAAAGTTTTCGAAGACTTCTCTTCTGTACCGGTCTTTGTTGGGATGCTGTTCCCAGACTTTAAGATCGGAAGCCACTTCGTATAAAGACTCAAAATCCCCTTGCTGTAAGGGGATCAGTTGATATGTTTCGTTTTCTAAAATGGTCTGAATAGAAAAGTTCATGATTAACTTTTTGTTTTTGCCGCGTCGGATTCGATTTTTTTGATCTCTTTCAGCTTTTCTGCAATCTTCGTTACCGCTTCAGGCTTTGATGGCTTCAAAGGCACTTCTGCCTGTGCATAATCCCATTTCAGTACCAGGTTGGCCGAATTTTCGTCGGTCGGGTTCAAAGTAATCTCAAACCATTCCTGCTTGTCGGCAAGCTTGTTTACGGGAACCGTAATGTCTACCACATCCTGTCGCGGATCGTACGTAAAGGCACCCCACTGCTGGAAATCTTTATTTAAAATGACTTTCCATTCTTTCTCTGTAGGAACAATGAATAAACCGTAGGTTCCGGCCTGAACGATCTTTCCGCCAAAATTCACCGACTGTCCGAAAGTAATTTTCGTAGAGGAGTTAGCTCCTGCTCTCCAAACCTGTCCGTACGGTACCAGTTCTCCAAAGATTTTTCTCCCTTTTACGCCTGGCCTTCCATAATCGACGGTAATTTTAGACATGGAAAACTGCTGTTCCACCGTCTGGCGCGGACTGGCTGCCGGTACCGAATAATCCTGGGCAAAACTGAGAACCGAAGTCGAAAGGCAAACTGCAAATAATAACTTTTTCACTTTTTTAAATTTTGTTTAAAATTACGAAATTGGATAGAAAAATTGATTTTCGGGTTTTGTAAATTTTGTTAAAAAAGAGATCGCTAAAATTATTCTCTAAACTGAATTGCACACTTTGTTCTATTTTCGAAGCACTTTGATGTTGGTATACCGAAACACTTTCCCTGCTTCTTTTTCACTCATCTTTACCAGATTTTTATTTTTAGGGAATCCCTTTTCGCTTACAACCTGTCCTGTGACTTTAATTTTAACAGGCAGGGTATTCCCTGTAAAAAGCTTATCTGCATCCATCAGTTTTCCATTGGCTGGTTCCAGCCAGTAATATATTTTTTGATCTTCGTTTTGTTTTTTATGGGACTCACTCCACTGAGCACAAGTGCATGCAATAGCATTGTAATCCAGAATAAGGGTTTCTATTTTAGAATCGGATTTAAAATCAGGTTTATCGAGGACTTCAAGTTCGGTGTATCGAAATACTTTTCCTCTGGGCATAGGCTCTTCATTCTGAATTGTTCCCCTCGGAACATCTTTTTTTGTATAAAACTGCCCTTTTATTCTCAGAAAATGCCTTAATACATCAAAATAAACAGGTAATTCCAAATTTTCATCCGCAGGTTCTATGTAGAAATATAAATTTTTAATTCCTTGATTTTTAACAGAGTTCAGATCTTTTACACGGATCCAGCCCGGACAGGCACAGCCAAAAGCGGTATACTCAATATCAAGTTTTTGAGTTTTGCCAATCAATGTATTTGTTGGATCGGAAATAACTTTTAGTCTTGTAACATTCTGGTATTGAGAATATTTTTTTTGACTTTCATTACAAGCGATTCCTAAAGAAATAAGAATTATTATTACGGTATTCTTTAAAGGGTAAAAGACTGTATTTTTCATAGTTCATCGTATTCTTTTATATTCATAAGTGGTTTTTCCACGATATTTAAAATCATCTTCACTCAGTATACGGCCGTATTGTCTTTTCTCAATTAAAGAATCCTGTTTATTATAATAATACCGATCAAGATACTCGACATATTCATTCGGATTTCTGCCTGTTGTTATACAGCTATCCCTTTTATAGATCAGTTTATTTTTTGAATTGTATTATAAAATAAGTTCTTACCTTTTGATTACCAGAAACCCAGTTCTCAACTAATTTATTTCCATTCTGATCATACTTAAATTCAGAATATTTTGATACCGAACCATTTTCAATATTTATCGCTTCAGAAATTCTGTTATTCCGGTATTTATAATAAATAAATAATTTTCTGAACGGATATTCTTCCCGTATCAACTGATTCGATTTACTATAAGCATATATTTTAAGAGTATCTATATCACCGAACTGATAAGTTATAAATCTTAAATTTTGTTTTCGGTCATAAATGTATTGGTCAGTCAAAATATTTGTTCTTCCTCCGCGGCGGTAAACAGATTTCACCTGAGATAGTTTCCCATTATGATTATAAAAGAAAAAGGATAACCCGTTTTTACAAATCAGTCTGTTCTTTGAATCAAAAATCAGTTGTCTTTTTTTCTCAAAATTCAAAGAATCATTTTGATTGAATTCTCTTGTAATAATTTCCAATCCATATTTTTTATTTTTACTGACAGCATTGACCAATTTTATTTTTTCCAGTTCCCCCGAACAGGAAACTACAAGTAACAAAATTGGGAATTAAAATAAATTTTGACATATCCGGTTATTAATTATTGAATTTTTATAAAATTACATGTATTCTTTGAATTTCAATGGTCTGCTAAGATAAATTCGTGTTATGCTGATAAAACCTAACAGGTTTTTAAAACCCGTTAGGTTTGAGTTAAGAACTGTGTGTTCCTAACTTCCGGTGAAGATATTTCCTCTAATTTTTCATTTACAAAATTGAAGAGGAAAATCGACTCCTTAGGATTTACAGAGTATTCCACACTTCCCAAAACCCCGAAAATATCCATACAAAAAGCGGAAGAAAAATCTCCCGCTTTTATTTATTTAAAAGGATCTGAAAACTACATCGTCTCCATCTTAAAGCTCATGCTTTCAATCACTTTCAGGATGGCTTCCACCGTATCCATGGAGGTTAGACAAGGAACGCCGTTTTCTACAGACATCCTCCTGATCTGGAATCCGTCTCTCTCGGACTGTTTTCCTTTCGTCATGGTGTTGACTACATACTGCACTTTCCCTTTCTGGATCAGGTCGATCAGGTTAACGTCATCTTCTCCGATTTTGTATCCTATTTTACAAGGAATTCCCTTTTCCTCGAAGAATTTCGCCGTGCCTTCGGTTGCCCAGATCCTGAAACCTACTTCGTGGAATCTTGCAGCCAGGTCAGCAGCTTCCTGCTTGTGCTTATCAGCTACGGTGAAGAGAATGGAACCGTGCATCGGAACTTTTCTTCCTGCGGCAACCAATCCTTTGTAAAGGGCTTTTTCAAGGGTCGTATCTTTTCCCATTACTTCTCCGGTTGACTTCATTTCAGGGCCTAAAGAGATGTCTACCTTCGTTAGTTTAGAGAAAGAGAACACCGGAACTTTTACGAAAACCCCTTCTTTGTTCGGAACCAGTCCGTTTTTATAGCCCAGATCGGTTAACTTCTGACCTAAAATCGCTTTGGTCGCCAGATTCGCCATCGGCACTTCCGTGATCTTGGAAAGGAAAGGCACTGTTCTTGACGAACGCGGATTCACCTCGATCACATACACATTCCCTTCGAAAAGAACATACTGGATATTCATCAGTCCGACTACTTTCAGGCCTTTCGCCAATCGCTGGGTATAGTCTACCAAAGTGTCGATCTCACTCTGCGAAATGTTCTGCGGAGGATACACGGCAATGGAGTCTCCGGAGTGAACCCCTGCCCTTTCGATATGCTCCATAATTCCCGGAATCACAACCGTTTCGCCATCACAGATAGCATCCACTTCAATTTCTTTTCCGACCATGTAGCGGTCAACCAATACCGGGTGTTCCGGGCTTGCATCCACCGCGAATTCCATATAGTGCGCCAGTTCGTTTTCGGAATAAACAATCTCCATGGCACGGCCTCCCAACACATAGCTCGGGCGAACCAGTACCGGATATCCGATTTCGTTGGCAATTTTTATCGCTTCTTCTTTAGAAACAGATGTTTTTCCTAAAGGCTGTGGAATTCCCATTTCCTGAAGGGCTTTTTCAAACTTATCCCTGTTTTCTGCCCGGTCAAGATCTTCCAGGGTGGTTCCCAGAATCTGAACCCCATGGGAAGCCAGTTTATCAGCTAAGTTGATGGCAGTCTGTCCACCAAACTGTACCACGACCCCTTTTGGTTTTTCAAGCTCGATGATATTCATCACATCTTCTTCGGTCAATGGCTCGAAGTATAATTTATCTGAAATTGAGAAATCTGTAGAAACCGTCTCCGGGTTATTGTTGATGATAATGGCTTCATAACCCATTTCCTTAATTGCCCAAACCGAGTGGACGGTTGCGTAATCAAACTCAACGCCCTGCCCGATCCTGATCGGTCCTGAGCCTAATACGATGATCTTTTCTTTATCGGAAACCACACTTTCGTTTTCCTCTTCGTAAGTTCCGTAGAAATAAGGCGTTTCAGATTCGAATTCCGCGGCGCAGGTATCCACCATTTTGTATACCGGCATAATTCCGTTTTCTTTTCTGAAATTGAACACTTCACGCTCGGTCACATTCCAGAGAACCGAGATATTTACGTCGGCAAAACCTAGCTTTTTAGCTTCAATTAATATCTCTTTGTCGAATTTATTTTCGGCGATTGTCTTTTCAAAATCAACCAGTTTTTTCAGTTTCCAGATGAAGAATTTATCGATCTTGCTCCATTCCACGATCTGTTCCCAGTCGTATCCTCTTCTTAAAGCATCCCCGATGATGAATAGTCTTTCGTCATCACATACCCTGATTCTTCTTTCGATTTCTTCAGCGGTAAGAGCCGCAGCCTGCTTGGTTTTTAAACCCAAATGTCTGATCCCGGTTTCTAAAGAACGGATGGCTTTCTGTAAGGATTCCTCGAAGTTTCTCCCTATCGCCATTACCTCACCTGTGGCTTTCATCTGAGTAGATAATCTTCGGTCTGCCGTTTCAAATTTATCGAACGGGAATCTTGGGAATTTTGTTACCACATAATCCAGCGCCGGCTCGAAGCAGGCATATGTTTTCCCCGTTACCGGGTTCATGATTTCGTCTAAGGTCAATCCTACCGCGATTTTCGCAGCGATTTTCGCAATCGGATATCCTGTTGCTTTGGAGGCTAAGGCTGATGAACGGGAAACCCTTGGATTCACCTCGATGATATAATAATTGAATGAATGCGGGTCTAAAGCCAGCTGCACGTTACATCCTCCTTCGATTCCCAATGCCCTGATGATCTTCAGGGAAGCATTTCTCAGCAATTGGTATTCTCTGTCCGAAAGCGTCTGGGAAGGTGCTACTACAATAGAGTCTCCGGTATGAACGCCCACCGGGTCGATGTTCTCCATGTTACACACCACAATGGCGTTATCGTTGGCATCACGCATCACTTCATATTCGATTTCTTTGAATCCGGCGATGGATTTTTCGATCAGACATTGGGTAACCGGGCTGTGCTTTAATCCCAGTTCTGCAATTTCTTTCAGTTCCGCTTCACTGGATGCAATTCCGCCTCCTGTTCCTCCCATGGTGAAGGCAGGACGGACGATTACCGGATAACCGATTCTATCGGCAAAATTCAATGCGCCTTCTACCGTGTTCACGATATCAGATTCAGGTACCGGCTCGTTCAGTTCCCGCATCAGCTCACGGAAAAGATCTCGGTCTTCCGCCCTGTTGATGGCTGAAAGCTTGGTTCCCAATACTTCCACCTTGCACTCTTCAAGAATCCCCGATTTTTCCAGCTCTACCGCCATATTCAGTCCGGTCTGGCCTCCCAATGTCGGTAATAATGCATCCGGACGTTCTTTTCGGATAATGTGGCTTACAAACTGAAGGGAAATCGGTTCGATATACACCTTGTCTGCGATTTCCACATCCGTCATGATCGTTGCAGGGTTCGAGTTGATCAGGATAACCTTATAGCCTTCCTCTCTTAAAGATAAGCAAGCCTGTGTTCCTGCATAATCGAATTCAGCAGCCTGACCGATGATGATAGGTCCTGATCCGATTACCAAAATTGTTTTTATATCTGTACGTTTTGCCATTTTAATTTTTTTAATTTTTCCGTTACGGAGGTTATCCGTATTCATTGTTGTTTTTCACGGTTTTAGCCGTGGTTATTGTTGTTGAACCCTTTCAGGGTTCGTCTGTGATTGGTTTCATCGTTGCCCACGGATTTCATCCGTGGCTATGGTTGTTGAACCATTTCATGGTTCATCTTGTTTTCAATTCACCATCTTGATTATAATTTACAGTTTCAGTTGCTGTTTTCAGACAGCCACAAAGTGGCTGAACCTTACTAGCCATAGGTGAAACCTATGGACAGAATGATATTCCGTCCGCCCAACCCATGAAATGGGTTGAACCATCACCACAAATATTTTTCATCAAAGTCAATTCCATTGGACCTCAGCAGATTTTTATATTCATCCTCAAAAGATTCATGTTTGTGATGTTCTTTCTGATTTTTAACATAATTAAAAATCACATTTTTCTCTTTTTCTGAATAGGTAAATGCTCCATAACCGCTTTGCCATTTTTCAAAGTCTGGAAACAATCCGCTCTGCTTGATCCAGATATTGCTGGAGATTTTTATGTCTTTTACAAAACTGCTGAGAGAAACCGAAGGATGCAGATCAATTAAAAGATGAATATGATCAGGCATGCCATTGATCCGGTAAAGCTTGCAGTTTTTATTTTTCACCACTCCCCAGATATATTTATATAATTTATCTTCATGCTCAATACTCAATACAGGCTTTCTGTATTTTGTACTGAATACGATCTGATAATATATCTGACGAAAGGTTGACATTTTTACTTGTATACTTTAAGAATTATTTATTCTTAAAATTTTCCATCATTTCAATGAAATCATCAAACAGATAATTCGCATCCTCCGGGCCCGGGCTTGCTTCCGGGTGGTACTGTACGGAGAAACAAGGATAGATCTTATGTTTCAGGCCTTCATTGGTTCTGTCGTTCAGTGCGATATGTGTTTCGATAAGGTCCGTATCTTTTAAGCTTTCCTGATCTACGGCATAGCCATGGTTCTGGGAAGTGATGGCCACTTTGTTTTTTTCCAGATCCAGAACCGGATGGTTTCCTCCGCGGTGTCCGAATTTTAACTTGAATGTTTTGGCACCACAGGCTAACCCGATTAACTGGTGTCCTAAGCAGATTCCGAAGATCGGCACTTTCCCTAAGATTCCGCGGATCATTTCCAGGGCCTGCTGGTTGTCTTCAGGGTCGCCGGGACCGTTGGACAACATCACTCCATCCGGATTCATCAATAAGATTTCCTCTGCGGTTACATCCTGAGAAACCACAGTGATGTCACAGTTTCTCTGAGAGAGTTCGCGGATGATTCCCAGTTTAGAACCGAAATCCACCAACACTACTTTTAAACCTCTTCCCGGGTTGGCATAAGGTGTTTTTGTAGAGACCATTTCCACCTGGTTGGTTGGAAAGGTGGTTGATTTTAGTTCGGCAACGGTTGTGTCTTCATCAGCATCGGCATTCACGATCTTTCCTTTCACTACTCCATGGTTACGAAGTACTCTGGTCAGCCTTCGGGTGTCTATTCCTGAAATCCCGGAAAGGTTTTTCTTTTTAAACAGTTCGTCCAGCGTGATCTGAGTACGGAAATTGGAAGGGAAATCGCAAAGTTCTTTTACAATCAGCCCTTTGATGGCCGGCTCGATGCTTTCATAATCGTCACGGTTAATACCATAATTACCGATAAGCGGATACGTCATGCAGACGATTTGTCCGCAGTAGGAAGGGTCGGAAATAAGTTCCTGATACCCCGTCATTCCGGTATTGAAAACCACTTCTCCTGCCGTCTCCAATGCTGCTCCGAAACCTTCTCCATGAAACACTTCACCGGACTCCAGTATTAATTTTTTCTTCATTTTAAACTTTTATCTCTTATTATTTTATTCTTACTTAATTTTTTAAACCACCCCGTCAAAATTCCTTGAATTTTGCCACCCCTTCGGAGGAGGGGAATTTTGAGGTAGAGATTTGATTTTGCTGAATTGTTGATTCAGGACACATCAAACTTTTTACTTTTTTCTTTAGCCTGGCTCTTACTTAAAAGTGTATCCTTCTTTCTCCAAAGCTTCTTTGATAATCGCCATTCTTGCGAAAACACCATTCTGCATTTGCCTGAAAACCCTTGAGCGTTCGCATTCCACCAGGTCGGTGTCTATTTCTACGCCGCGGTTGATCGGAGCCGGGTGCATGATAATGGCTTCTTTCTTCATGGCTCTTTCCCTTTCTTTGGTTAAACCGTATTTTTTATGGTATTCGGAAGCGGAAAAGCTCATTTTGGAATCATGCCTTTCATGCTGGATCCTCAGCAACATCAAAACATCCACTTCATGAATCAGCTCATCGACACTCAGATACGTTCCGTTGATCAGGGCGCCTTCGTCGAACCATTGCTCCGGGCCGGAGAAATACACTTTTGCACCTAATCTTCTCAACGCTTCCGCATTGGAATTGGCGACCCTGCTGTGTTTTACATCACCTACGATGCCGACTTTCAGGCCTTCAAATTTCCCGAATTCCTGATAGATCGTCATTAAATCAAGCATGCATTGAGAAGGATGGTTTCCGGTACCGTCACCACCGTTGATCACGGGGATCTTAACATTTTTCAGTTCATCGAAGTACCGGTCTTTTTTGTCCCTGATCACCACCAGGTTTACCCCAAGGCTTTCAATGGTTTTTACGGTATCGTATAGGCTTTCGCCTTTGTTTACAGAACTGTTGGAGGCATCAAAAGGAACGACCTGCAGGCCCAGCTTTCTTTCGGCAATATCAAAACTGGTTTTGGTTCTGGTGCTGTCTTCAAAGAAAAGATTGGAACAGAAAACCTCTCCTTCAATTTTAGCAGTCTTCCCTTCTGCAAAAGCTAGCGCTTCCTGTACTATACGGTTGATTCTCTCGGTGCTCAGTTCTGTAATCGTAAACATATGTCTTAAAATTTTTTACAAAAAAAAAGCGAAGAAAACATCTTCGCTTAAAATAAATAAATATCGTAAAGGGCGTCTACGCCCGGTAATTCTAATGATATAAATACTGTGTTATTCATTAGGTGCAAAGATACAACAATTCTTCAAAATGACAAAACAGAATTTAAATTTATAAAAATATTCTTCTCAATTATTCAACGGGCCAGCCTGATTCCGGTGAACTGCCACTGCAGCCGCGGATGGAAAAAATTACGGTAAGTATTTCTACTGTGCCCCGGAGGCGTGGCTATGGAAGCACCGCGCAATACCATTTGGTTAACCATAAATTTACCGTTATATTCTCCTACGGCACCGGCAACTTTTTTAAAACCGGGATACGGCAGATAGGCACTGCCGGTCCATTCCCAGCGTTTTCCCCAACCCAGATGATCTGAAGCGATTTCCCATTCGGCTTCTGTGGGTAAACGCATGCCTTTCCATGAGGCAAATGCTGAGGCTTCGTAGAAATTAATATGGGTAACGGCTTCATTGGGATTGATTTCCTGTAATCCCCGTAATGTGTACTGCATCCATTCTCCATCAACCAAATGCCAATACAGAGGAGCTTGAGCCTGGTTTTCTTTTACCCAGTCCCAGCCTTCCGCATGCCAGTGCCGGAAATCTGCGTAGCCTCCATCGTTTATGAATTCAAGATATTCCTCATTGGTAACTAAGCCTGAAGAAATTTCAAAATCATTCAGGTATACTTTATGGCGGTTCAGCTCATTATCAAAACAAAATCCTTCGCCTTCAAATCCTATTTCATAGACTCCTTCCGGAAAAGAAATCATTCCGGATTGTTGGATTCCTGTTTTTTCGAGATCACAATTCACATCATAAGGCGGAAACAAAGGATTGTGGCCCAAAATAAATTTTATATCGGTTAACAACAATTCCTGGTGTTGCTGTTCGTGGTTTAAGCCCAATTCAAAAAGTTCCCTGAGATTTTCCGTAATCGTATTCTGTGACAGAAAAGCGGCCATTTTCTCATCAACGTATTCCCGGTACTTATAAATGTCCGATACGGATGGCCGGCTCAGATTTCCCCTGTCCGTACGGATTACCCGCGCACCAATGGTTTCATAATAACTGTTGAACACAAAGTTATACTGCGAATCGAAAACTTCATATCCTTTATGATGAGGCATTAATATAAAGATCTCAAAAAACCAGGTAGTGTGTCCCAGATGCCATTTCGGAGGACTAACGTCCACAATTGGCTGTACGACATAATCCTCAATCTCAAGCGGCCGGCATATTTCAACAGAACGGTTTCTGATAGAATCGTATCGTTGAAGCAGTTCCTTTTCTGCGAATAAAGTATTTTGTTCAGGCATGATTTCAGTTTTTAAATTAAATGACTTTCCAAATGGCATCGATAAACCAGCCTTTTGTGTCCGAAATGTGCTTTACCGGTTTAAAACCGTTTTCCACAGCCATTGCTTCAGTTTCTTCAGGAGCATATTTCTGGGAAATTTCCATGTAAACTGCTTCGTTTTCGCTGAAGTGAATGACTTGGTTTCCGATCATTACATTCTGCTTTTCCAGACTGATCAGATAGCTTCTGCAAGCTCCTGCAAGCGGATCATAAGTCTGATAGTGTTTGAATTTACCGATGTCGAAATTGGCATCAAGCTCATTATTTATCCTTTCCAGAAGGTTAAGATTGAACGAAGCCGTGATTCCAGCCTTATCATTATAAGCGGAAAGGATAATGTCCGGATCTTTTTTAAGATCGAAACCAATCAGCAGGATATCACCCGGATTAAGCTTCTTACGTAGTTCGTGACAAAACTGATGCGCTTCTTCCACTTCCATATTCCCGATATTTCCTCCTAAAAACAGGATAACTTTTCTTCGGGATGAAATGCTGTTCGCTTTATCAAGCATCTCGAAATATTCGCCATTCAGTCCTACCAGATCAAGATCGGGAATCTCACGGGAAAACCTTTCCTTAAGAACAGAGATGATATTTCCCGAAATATCGATTGGCATATAAGTAAAGTCTACATTTTTAGTGACGAGGTATTTAAGTAAATGTGAAGATTTTGTTGCATCGCCTGCACCAAGTTCCACCAGATCAAACGGAGCGTCAAATGCTTTTACCGCATGGGCAATTTCCTCTGTCTTCTTCGTAAAAATTTCCATTTCACAGTCTGTTAGGTAGTACTCCGGCATGTTCATGATCTGCTGAAAAAGTACATCTCCTTTCTGATCATAAAAATATTTGGAAAGAAGGTGCTTGGGATGGGCTTTCAGACTAGCGACAATTTCATTTTCAAATTTTTGATGACTGTCGCAGTCTGTACAGGAAATGGTTTCCATAGATATATTCTGATCCATAAGAACGGGATTTTGGTAGACATTTTACTGCAATTATGCTGCCATTGGCAAAGGCTCAGCCGTTTATCTGTTGAACATTTGTTAACATGGATTTAGAAGTTTCCTTCGCAAATTCTTCGTGTAATTTTTTATAAAATCGTATATTTACAGCTCAAACGCGACTATATGGATTTAAAAGACAGGATGATTCTCAGTATAATTCAGGAAGATTCTACGTTATCGGTGAAAGAAATTTCAGAAAAGATCGGCCTTACCTTTACACCAACCTACGAACGGATCAAACAGCTGGAAAAAAACGGGATCATCGAGAAATATGTCGGGCTTTTAAACCGTGAAAAACTGGGGTTGAATATTGTTGTGTACTGCAACGTCCGCCTCAAGGAACAGTCGAAAAAGGTTCTGGAAACGTTTGAGAAAAACATCATGCAGTATGATGAAGTACAGGAAATCATCAGCCTTTCCGGGGAATACGACTACATGCTGAAAATTATTGCCAAAGACATCAATTCTTACAATAACTTTACCGTAAATGTGATTTCAAATATTCCGAATATCGGGCAGTATCACAGCTCCATCGTACTTCATGAGGTAAAGAAATCTACGAAGTTTAAAATTGATCTGGATTAATTTAAAGGCAAAGTTATTATTAAGACAGCGCGAAATCAGAAGAGACCAAAGCAGTGTAGCTGCTGACGAAGCTCATGAATAAAAATTCGCTTCATCAATCAGCTTGCTGATTCAGTCTTTCTTTGCTCATTTCATCTGCTTATCCGCAAAATAAATCTTTGCGTTAACGAAAACACACGTTAATTTTAGGTCTTCTAATAATTAGCCCAGCAATTTATTTTTCACCTTATTAAACTGATATTCAATTTTATCCAGGCAAAGATTCCCAATACTTCCCTGATGGGTATGCTCTAAGTTTTCAATTTTAAAATCAAACGCGTTATTCTCGATCTCCTGCCCTACTTTAACATAAGCATCCCGGAAAGAGCTGCCGTTTTTCACTTCCTCATTGATTTTCTCCACGCTGAACAGGTATTTGTATTTTTCATCCTCTAAAATCCCGTCTTTCACCTGAATATTAGGCAACGTATAGTTTAAAATCTCCAGGCATTCTTTCAATGAATCGATCGCAGGGAAAAGAATCTCTTTCGTCAGCTGCATATCGCGGTGATAGCCTGATGGAAGATTATTGGTCAGCAGTATAAATTCATTCGGGAGCGACTGGATTCTGTTGCATCGCGCGCGGACCAGCTCGAAAATATCCGGATTCTTTTTATGCGGCATAATGCTGCTTCCCGTGGTAAATTCTTTAGGGAAACTAATAAAATCGAAATTCTGACTTAAATACAGACAGACATCATAAGAAAATTTGCTTAAAGTTCCCGCCAAAGCTGCCATAGCCATCGACAACATTTTTTCTGACTTTCCGCGCGTCATCTGCGCATACACCGAATTGTAATTCATTGACCGGAATCCAAGATTATACGTAGTGCTTTCACGGTCGATCGGGAAAGACGAGCCATAACCGGCCGCCGAACCCAACGGATTTTTATTGATGATATTCTTCACTGAAAACAGCAGTTCTATATCGTCCAGCAAAGCTTCGGCATACGCCCCGAACCACAATCCAAATGAGGAAGGCATGGCAATCTGCAAATGCGTATAACCCGGAAGCAAGACATTTTTATGCTGTTCTGCCAGCTGGATCAGCAATTGGAAGAACCCATCCGTCAAAGCTGTAATTTCTCTGATTTCATCCAGCAAATACAGTTTGATATCCAGTAAAACCTGGTCATTTCTTGATCTCGCCGTATGGATTTTTTTTCCGGTATCGCCGAGTTTTCCGATCAAAAGAGATTCAATCTGAGAATGAATATCTTCCGCATTTTTATCGATCTCAAAATTTCCGTGCTCAATGGTTTCTAAAATTTCCGTCAGCAAAGAAAGCATCTGCTCCGATTCTTCAACGGAAATAATCCCGACTTCAGACAGCATTTTACAGTGGGCCATAGAGCCTTTAACGTCATATTTTGCCAGACGTTCATCAAAATCAAGATCTTTTCCTACCGTAAAATTGTTAACCAATATATTCGTGGCGAGATCGTCCTTCTGCCATATTTTTTTCATAAGTTTCTTTTTTTGTTGGAAGATGAAAGCAGGAGGCCGGAAGTTTACTACTAACTGCTCTATCTTCATTTAATTGTAAAAATTTGTCATATATCCAGGAAAAAGGCCTGTTTGCAGGTAACATTTACTTCCGGCATCCATCATCCCGCTTCCAGCCTACAAAACGCTCTCCAGAATCTTGATATAAACCTCAATTCCCTCCGCGATTTCATCAATAAAAATAAATTCATCTGCGGTATGGGAGCGGGTACTGTCACCGGGTCCAAGTTTTACCGAGGTGCAGGGAATGATCGCCTGATCCGATGAGGTCGGGGAACCATAAGTGGTCCTGCCGATTTCCAGTCCCGCTTTTACAAACGGATGATCCCTGTCAATTTTTGAAGAATTCAGCCTGAATGATCTTGCCGTTAAAGCTGATTTCATCTGCGACTGGATGATCTCAAAAACTTCTTTGTTTGAATATTCATCTGTTACCCTGACGTCCAGCGTGAAAGTACACGATTCCGGAACAACATTATGCTGAACACCCGCATGAATACCTGAAAGCGTCACTTTAACCTCACCCAGATAATCCGAAACTTTCGGAAATCTGAAGTCCAGGATGTGCTGCAGGTCCTGCATGCATTTCACAATGGAATTATCATCATTCGGATGGGCGGCATGGGAAGGCGTTCCTTTCATTTCTCCATCGATCACCAAAAGCCCTTTTTCCGCAATTGCCAGGTTCATCTGTGTCGGCTCGCCAACGATCGCAAGTTCCACGTTGGGAAGCTGCGGGAATAAAGCTTCAATCCCGTCAAATCCTGAAATCTCTTCTTCTGCCGTCAGTGCAATTAAAAGGTTATACTTTAAATCTTCCTGCTCATAAAAATGTAAAAAAACCTGAGCCATCGAAACCAGAGAAGCTCCGGCATCATTGCTTCCCAATCCGAATAACTTTCCGTCTTTTTCTAACGGTAAAAAAGGATCGAGCGTGTAGGCTTTATTGGGTTTTACGGTATCATGATGGGTATTCAGCAGAATCGATGGTTTGAAAACATCAAAATGCCTGTTTACCGCCCAGATGTTGTTTTTAAAACGCTTTGTAGGAATATGATGCTTTTTGAAAAAATTTTCAATTTCTAAGGATGTATTGTATTCATCTTTGCTGAATGAAGGAATTTCAATCAGCTTTTTCAACAATTCTACCGCGTTATTCAGCAATTCTTCTTTGCTATAAACAGATTTCAGTTCCTGCATGATGGTTTTCTATATGGTTTTTCAGTTCGGTTTCTTTTATTAAAAAAACTTTATTTACGTTATTTCGTATGGCTCCGAGTGCATTTTCAAGTTTCGGCAATATACCTTTATGCAGCTTGCCTTCGTTTTTCAGTATGGAAAATTCTTCTTCGGAAATATTTTTAAGGACCGATTCAGGATTATTTACATCTTCCAGGACACCCGCCTTATCGAAACAGTACAGCAGTTCCACATCATATTTTGCGGACAGTGCCTGTGCCATTACCGAAGCAATCGTATCTGCATTGGTATTGAAAAGATGCCCTTTTTTATCGTGCGTGATGGCAGAAAAAACAGGAACCAGACCAAGCTTCAGCAACTTAACAATCAGCTTTTTATTCACTCCCTTTTCCGTAATATCACCTACAAACCCAAAATCGATTTCCGCATCTTCCCGCTTTTTAGCCTTGATTAAATTGGCATCCGCTCCTGAAAAACCGATGGCTTTGCATTTTTTCTGCTGTAGCTTTGCTACGATATTTTTATTGATTCCGCCAGCATAGACCATGGCTACCAGATCCAGGGTATCCTTATCCGTAATCCTGCGCCCGTCGATCATCTTCTGCTCGATCCCCAGTTTATCGGCCAGTGTCGTGGCAAGCTTTCCGCCCCCGTGAACCATGATTTTCTTTTCCTCAATTGCGGCAAACTGTCCCAGGAATTCATCCAGCAAATCTTCGTCATCGATCAGTGCGCCGCCTATTTTTATGATGTATAGTTTTTCTTTCATCTTTATCCTTTTTAAAGATCTCATTCAAACCTTTTCAATCCTCATTCAAACCTTATAGGTTTTAAAAACCTGTGAGGTTTAGTCAGTTATTCAATACTAAGTTCATCCAGAATTGCAGAAAATACGGCCTGCGCCGAGAAGATCCGGTTTTTAGCCTGCTGGTAAATGATGGAGTTTTCTCCGTCCATCACCTCATCGCTCAGCTCTACATTTCTGCGGACCGGAAGGCAGTGCATTACCTTCGCTTTATTGGTAGCTTCCAGCTTTTCGTTGGTTAGCATCCAGCTCTCTTTCACTTCCGGCATTGCCGCATATTCATCAAAAGAAGACCAGTTCTTCACATATACAAAATCTGCATCCTTTAAGGCTTCGTCCTGATCATGAATCACCTTTGCATCCTTGGTAAAATTTTTATCCAGGTCATAACCTTCAGGATTGGTAATCACGAAGTCAACCTCCATTTCCTGCATCCATTCGGCAAATGAGTTCCCGACGGCCTGTGCGATCGGCTTAATGTGCGGTGCCCAGGTCAGAACCACTTTCGGCTTTCGTTCTTCCGTCCAGTTTTCGGTAATCGTGATGCAGTCTGCAAAACTCTGCAGCGGATGGCGCGTTGCCGATTCCAGCGAAATAACCGGAACTTTGGCGTGCTGCTCAAACTGGCTTAAAATGCTTTCATTCACATCATCTTCCTTGTTTTTCATCCCGGCAAAACAACGCACGGCAATGATATCGCAATATTGGTTCAGGACTTCGATGGCATCTTTAATATGCTCCACTGTATCGCCGTTCATAACAGCTCCATCTGCGAATTCAAGATTCCAGGCTTCCTGGGCGGCGTTTAACGTTAAAACATTCAATCCTAAATTCTGAGCGGCAATCTGGCTGCTGAGACGGGTCCGTAAGCTGGAATTCAAAAATACCAGTCCGATGGTTTTTCCTTTTCCTTTCTCTGTTTCCGAGAGCGGGTCCTTTTTTATCTGTAAGGCTTTTTTTATCATTTCCTGTAAGTTCTCAACGTCACTTACAGCGGTAAATTTTTTCATTGTAATGGATTTTAAATAGCTTTCGGTTATTGTTTTTTTCCCATAGATTTCACAGATGGCTGCGCTTTATTTTAATATATAAGTCACATGAGAGAATTTTAAATTGCTTTGAGAATATTATTAGAACAAATGAGATGAAAATCAAAAATTTTCTTAAAACTTTTGTGATCTTATTGTTTCATAGCGGGAATTTTATCTCTTTCATTTTATTAAACCTTTTGTGACTTTTATGGTTTAAATCCTGCCGAAGTTACAGGCTAACCCCTTGAAAATTTTCGATTTTTTCTTCTTCTGTAATCTAAATCTAATGTACCTTATGGGTTAAAATTTCCTGTTCTTTTGCACTTAAGCTTTTCAAAACCGTTTTCAGGGCTGTAATAAACAAGTCGGTTTCCTCTTTTTTAATATTCAGTGCCGGAAGAATCCTCAGGACTGTTTTATCATTGGAGTTGCCTGTGAAAATATGATGATCGTACAACAGACTGTTCCTTACCTCTGCACAATCCCGGTCAAGGTCAATCCCGATCATCAATCCTTTGCGCCTGATCTCGCTGATATGCGGTAAGCCTTTAATCTCCGCTTCAATATAATCCCCCATTATACGGGCATTTTCTATAAGATCTTCTTCTTTCATTACATCCAAAACGGCAATGGCGGCCGTACAGGCCAGATGATTACCGCCGAAAGTGGTTCCCAGCATACCGCTGGTCGCCTGAAACTTCGGATGGATCAGCACCCCGCCGATCGGGAAACCATTCCCCATACCTTTAGCTGTTGTAATAATATCTGCCTCTACTCCAAACTCCTGATGCGCAAAGAAATACCCGCTTCTTCCATAGCCCGACTGTACTTCATCCAGAATTAAAACCGCATTATACTGTTCGCACAGATCTTTAATTTTCTTTAAAAATTCCGCCTTCGGGATCATAATTCCGCCGACCCCCTGGATGCCTTCGATGATTACGGATGAAATTTCATGACCGTGCTTTTTAAAAACTTCTTCCAGTTGACCAATGTCGTTCCAACCGGATCTGATGAACCTTTCGTCATAGTTGACAGGAGCTACGATCTTAGGATTATCCGTCACGGAAACAGCTGCGGAAGTCCGTCCGTGGAAGGAACCCGAAAAATACAGCACTTTGTTTTTCCCGTTATGAAAGGAAGCAAGCTTCAGTGCATTTTCATTGGCTTCCGCCCCCGAATTGCACAGAAACAGACTGTAATCTTCCAATCCCGAAAGTTCACCCAGCTTTTCAGCCAGTTCGGTCTGTAACTCATTCTGAACCGAGTTTGAATAAAAGGAAATTTTATCCAGTTGTTCTTTTAATTTATTCTGATAATGCGGATGATTATGGCCGATAGAAATAACAGCGTGGCCTCCGTAAAAATCAAGGTATTGTTCTCCCTTGTCGTCCCAGAGGAATGATCCCTGAGCCTTCACAGGATTGATGTTAAATAATGGATATACGTTGAATAAATTCATGTTTTATTTATAGTTGATAATTGATGTTCATTGAATGACAGCCACTTGTACATTTCCTTTTACCCTGAAGCAAAAGAAACAAAAATTCAAGACTTGGAAACTCCGGCTAAAATTTCTTAACTCGGACAGAAAGTAAAATTCGTTTTTTAAAGAGTCTTTATATCCGTCACTCAAACAGAGGAAATTTTTTAACGGAAATTCTTTTAAATTTCTTAGCGTCTGCATTTCCCAAGTCGGTTTTAATGGGTTATAAAAATCACCATTGACTTATTGCCAATTCACCTTTAAAAAGCTATCGGTTTCAGGTTCAGCCCGAGGTTTTCGTCCCATCCCAGCGCAATGTTCATGTTCTGCACCGCCTGTCCCGAAGCACCTTTCAAAAGATTGTCAATCGCTGAGTGAACAACTGTCACATTCCCACATTTTTCAATCTGAATCACACAGCGATTGGTATTGACAACCTGTTTTAAATCAATGGCTTTTTCACTTACTTTTACAAAAGGCGCATCTGCATAAAAATCCTTAAACAACTGCTGTATTTCCGGAAGTTCTGTATCCGTTTTAACCGTGGAACTTGTAAAGATTCCTCTTGCAAAATCGCCTCTCCACGGAACAAAATTCAAATTAATTTTATCTGAACTGCGTGCATCCAGCTGTTGCAAAATTTCATCTACATGCTGATGCGTCAGGGTCTTATAAGCCGATATATTGTCATTTCTCCAGGTAAAATGCGTGGTAGGCTGTGGAGATTGTCCCGCACCTGTAGAACCTGTAATTCCTGTTGTAAATATTTCATTTAGCAAACCTTTTTCAGCCAAAGGAAGTAACGCCAGCTGGATCGCCGTGGCAAAACATCCCGGATTGGCAATACTTTTAGCACCTGAAAGCTGTTTTTTATTGATTTCCGGCAGACCGTAGATAAAATTCCTGTTTCCGAACTTCCCGTCCAATCTGAAATCATTTCCCAAATCAATCACCAGCGTTTCATCATTCACTGTATTTTGTGACAGCCAATTTTGGCTCTCTTTATGAGGAAGGCATAAAAACAAAACATCCACCTCTTCCGGCCGGTCTGTAAGCGCTATTTCACAAACTCCTTCCAGATCCGGATATACTTCTGATATTTTCGTTCCCGAATTTGAACGGCTGTACAAAAAACACAGTGAAACGTTCGGGTGAAAAGCCAGCAGACGGACAAGTTCACTTCCTGTATAGCCGTTGGCTCCTATAATTCCTACTGTTTTCATTTATTTAAATACTATTTTTAACAGAATTAATTCTGTCGGTATATTTGATGAATTATACATCATGAAGCCTGAAGCCAATAGCCACTAACGATCAGCCTTGTTGATATGATGGTATATGTTTAATGAATTGCTCAGGATTTTGGTATAACCTTTCACATCATCCCCGGTCCAGGCTCTGTTGGCTTCTCCGTAGCTTCCGAATTGATCGGACATCAGATCGTGTGCGGATTCAATTCCATTTAAAACAAACCGGTACGGATGAAGGGTGATAAAGACTTTCCCGCTTACCGTTTTCTGGGAATCCATTAGAAAAGACTCGATGTTTCTCATTACCGGATCCAGGAAAAGCGCTTCGTGAAGCCAGTTTCCGTACCAGTCGGACAGTTGGGATTTCATCATTTGCTGATATTTGGAAAGCACATGCTTTTCCAGCAAATGGTGTGCTTTGATAATTACAGAGGCCGCCGCCGCTTCAAAGCCTACCCTTCCTTTGATTCCCACAATCGTATCTCCTACGTGGATATCCCTTCCAATGCCGTACACCGAAGCCAAATGTTCGATTTTCTGAATAGCATATACCGGATGTTCAAAGTATTCTCCGTTTACAGCCACGACCTCACCTTTATTAAATTCAATTTCCAGTTCCGAAGACTGGATTTCTTTAACCTGCGACGGAAAAGCTTCTTCCGGAAGGGAATTTCTTGAAGTCAGGGTTTCTTTCCCTCCGACCGACGTTCCCCAAAGTCCTTTGTTCACCGAGTACTGGGCTTTCTGAAATTCACTTTCGTATCCATGGCTTTTCAGAAATTCGATTTCCTCTTCACGGGATAAAGCCATATCGCGGATCGGCGTGATGATTTCCACATCTGGACACATCACCTGGAAAATCAGGTCAAAACGCACCTGATCGTTTCCGGCCCCCGTACTTCCGTGGGCAATGGCATCCGCACCTGTTTCGATCGCATATTTTGCAATCTCCTGTGCCTGAATCGTTCTTTCCGCACTTACTGATAAAGGATACGTGTTATTTTTCAGCACATTGCCAAAAATCAGGTATTTTACACAAGAGTTATAATAATCTTCCTGAGCGTTAATGCACCTGTATTTTTTTACACCAAGATTCAATGCCCTTTTCTCCAGTTCTTTTTCTTCTTCTTCCGTAAAACCTCCGGTGTTCACCGTTACGGCATACACCTCATACCCCAGTGTTTCACTGAGGTATTTAGCACAGTACGAGGTATCGAGACCTCCGCTAAACGCTAAAACTACTTTCTTGCTCATTATTATATCGATTATCCGGCTGAATATATCCGGCACTACTTTTTTTTTCATGATCGGGAACGAAAAGCATGGCTGTACACAGGCAGTTTTTCCGCTCTTTTTTCATCAGGATATCGTAATTCACACAGCTTTTGCAGCCATTCCAGAATTCTTCATCCTGAGTAAGCTCAGAATAAATGACCGGTTTATAACCAAGATCACTGTTGATCTTCATCACGGCCAATCCGGTGGTTAATCCGAAAATTTTCGCTTCGGGATACTTTTTCCGTGATAAAGCGAACACCTTATCCTTTATTAACGTTGCCACTCCCAGGTGCCTGAAATCCGGAGAAACAATCAGTCCGGAATTGGCCACAAACTGTCCGTGAGACCATGTTTCAATGTAGCAGAAACCTACCCATTTCCCGTTATCCGTAGCCACTACCGCATTGCCTTCAGTAATTTTTTTACTGAGGTATTCTATGGAACGTTTGGCAATCCCTGTTCCTCTGCGCTGTGCAGAATCGTACATTTCCTGTTGAATTTCATTCACATACATTAAATGAATGGATGAGGAAACTTCTATATTCATGTATTTATCTGAATTTTTCGACAAATTTAAAACATAATCACTTTAAAAAACAAATTTTAAAGATATTTTTTAGCTTAAAATATTATTAAAAAGTTAATTTATCTTTACGTAAAATTAATACTTTGCTAAATTATTATATATTTGCTAAAAAGATATAGTTATGGAAAACAGATGTCCGAAATGCAGTAGCGGTAAGATCGTAAAAAGCGGGATCGTTAACGACAAGCAACGTTTTCTCTGCAAAGACTGCAGGTACTATTTTACCGTAAAAAAATTGGGGAAGCAGATTGACGATTATTATGTAACCAAGGCCTTGCAGCTTTATCTTGAAGGATTAAGTTTCCGTGAAATCGAGCGAATTATCGGGGTCTCCCATGTCACCATCAGTTCCTGGATCAAGAAATACAATATTACCCGTCCGCCTCACTCGGAGTTTCATCCGGTCTATAAAATCCTGAAGCAGAATGAGCTGATCGAATATATGTCTAAAGAAGAAAACATTAAAAATTCAGGACTCATTATTACTCAATTCGCCGATAAATACATGCTGATCAAATGGGAGCGATTTAAGAGATGAGTTATAAGTTATTAATGATGAATTATAAATTCTGAAAATTAGATACTTATATTATAACTCATCATTGATAATTCATAATTGACAAACTATGACTATATCCTTAGCATTAATATATATTAAATTTTCGTAACTAAATTATTAATTACAATTTGGCTTTCACAAAAAACAACGCCAAAAATTGATAATTTATGAAGAAAATATTCACTTTTATCGGATTAGCTTTAATCAGCAATTCGTTATATTCTCAGGGGTCACCTGATTATGGAAGCGGATTGAAACTTAATCTCAATCAGCAGGGCGACAAATATGTAAGATTCATCCTGTGGGACCAGTTTTGGTTGAGAAATACCCAGATGAATCCGGGAAGCATGGTGGGCGGAGAACCCACTGACAATTCCTGGAGCCTGGGAAACCGCAGACTTCGTACTCTGGCGTATGCCCAGATCTCCAAAAGATATATGATCCTGCTCCATTTCGGGATTAACAATCAGACGTTCATCAATGGCGGTGCACCGGGAACCACCGGTACCGGCGGAAATGGCAATGGAAAAAAGACGCAGCTTTTTTTTCATGATGCCTGGAATGAATATGCCGTAGTGATGCCCGGAGAAGCCGGAAAATTCAGCTTATCATTAGGAGCCGGATTGCATTATTATATGGGGCTTTCCAGGATGACCATGGCTTCCACCCTGAATTTCCTTACTTTGGATTCTCCTGTCTTTACCTGGCCGCTGATCGACAATTCGGACCAGTTTGCCCGCCAGCTGGGAATGTTCGCCAAAGGAAAATACGGAAAGCTGGAATACCGCTTCAGCCTGAACAAACCTTTTGCTACCGATCTCACCCCTGCCAACGTTACCGATCCGACAAAAGCAGTAGCCGTAGACAACAATGGAAACCCGAATTTTTCAAAAGCCGGCTACGTGGAATATCAGTTTTTAGATGAAGAGTCGAATATGCTTCCCTTCAAAGTGGGATCTTATCTCGGTACTAAAAAGGTTTTCAATGTCGGAGCCGGATTTTACCATCAAAAAGACGGAACAAGAACTTCCGTAAATTCAAATATCGAAAAGCACGACATCAGCCTTTTTGCCGTGGATGCTTTTGCCGATATTCCTTTGGGAAATGCAAAAAATAAAATGGCCGTTTCTGCGTATGCCGGCTATTACAATTACCAGTTCGGACCGAATTACCTGAGAAACCTGGGAACAATGAACATAGCCGCTTCAGATCCGAATTTTATCGGTCAGAAAGCCATTGCAGGCCCCGGAAATCTTCAGCCTGTGATCGGTACCGGAAATATGATCTATGCCCAGGCCGGACTGTTATTACCCAGCCAGGCGGAGAAACCTAAAATCAGAATCCAGCCATTTGCCGCCTATACGCACAAAAGCTTTGAAGCGTTAGACAAATCGTCATCTCAATTCGATGTCGGGGCCAACTGGTTCCTGGACGGCCACCACGCTAAAATTACGACTCAGTATTCCACAAGGCCGGTATATACGAGTCCGACGGAAAGTCCTTCTTCAAAAGGGGAATTCATCGTCCAGTTCCAGATTTATCTGTAGAACAACAGGCTCCGACCATCAAAATACATTCAAAAAACTTACTATCAATTTAAACTAACATTAAATCAAGCCATATGAGCGAAAATCATCACGATGCTTATCAAAACATGACTGAGAAGCAGAAAAACCGCACGATCTGGAGCGTTATCACCGCCTCCTCACTCGGCACCCTGATCGAATGGTACGACTTTTATATTTTCGGAAGCCTTGCCGTTGTTTTAGCAACAAAATTTTTCCCGGCAGATAACCCTACCGCCGCATTTCTATCTACGCTGGCCACTTTTGCTGCAGGATTCGTGGTGAGGCCTTTCGGAGCATTATTCTTCGGAAGACTGGGAGACCTGATCGGAAGAAAATACACTTTCCTGGTTACTCTTCTGATTATGGGATTTTCCACCTTCCTGATCGGATGTATTCCGAGTTATGAAACCATCGGCTTTATGGCACCTGTACTGGTTCTGATCCTGAGATTATTACAGGGGCTGGCACTGGGCGGAGAATACGGAGGCGCAGCCACTTATGTAGCAGAATATGCCCAACCCAACCGGAGAGGTTACTGGACTTCCTGGATACAGACTACGGCAACAGCCGGGCTGTTTATTTCTTTAATTATCATCTTAATTACCAAAAGTACATTATCTTCCGAGGAGTTTGACAACTGGGGATGGAGGGTTCCTTTCTGGATATCGATCCTGATGGTAGGTGTTTCTTATATCATCAGAAAAAACATGAAAGAATCGCCGCTTTTTGCCAAGGCTAAGAGCGAAGGAAAAACTTCCAAAAATCCATTAAAAGAAAGCTTCGGAAATAAATTCAATTTTAAATTCGTATTACTGGCCTTATTCGGAGCAGCTATGGGGCAAGGGGTAATCTGGTATACAGGTCAGTTTTATGCCATGAGCTTCCTTCAGAAAGTAATGAACATCGAATCGGCGCAGGTTGATAAACTGATGGCCATTGCGCTTCTGATGGGAACCCCATTTTTCGTTTTCTTCGGATGGCTTTCCGATAAGGTAGGAAGAAAAGCGGTTATGATGACGGGAATGCTGGTTGCGATTCTGGCCTACCGCCCGATTTATGAGAAAATGTTCAACAGCATCGATCTAAAATCCAAAACCGTGGCAGAAAGCGGCCTGGTTGAAAAAAGAACAGCAAAAGTTCATGATAAGATTGTAACAGACAGCCTGATTACCTTCCACAAAGAACTGACTTACACCGACGGTACGTTTATGAAAAAGGACAGCATTATTCACTGGTCTCCAGCCGGACCTGTCATGAAAGACGGAAAACCGGAAAAACCGACAGTTACCCAAACTGTTAAGATCAACACCGACACCAATATACTGCTAATTCTGCTAGTATTCGTTCAGGTGATTTTCGTAACAATGGTATATGGCCCAATTGCAGCCTTTTTGGTAGAAATGTTCCCGGTACGAATCCGTTATACATCGATGTCGCTGCCTTACCACATCGGAAACGGGGTTTTCGGAGGACTTCTTCCGGCAGTAGCGACTTATCTGGTAACGACAGGAAAAGAAGCGGGACATGCAACCTGGTACCTCGAAGGGCTCTGGTACCCGATCGGAGTGGCTTCCGTCTGCCTGCTGATCGGATTGTTTTATCTGAAAAACAAGAACAACAATATTCACGATTAAAGCCCTGAATCATTCAAATTTTTATTAATTTTAAATCTACTAAAATGAACGGACTAAAAAAAATATTAGGTATATTCTGGATCGCCATCGCGCTGGTGGTGGGATATTTCGGGATTACGGTATTGGGAATCCCCAAAATAAGTTCTGGAAAACAGGAAGATCTGGTTTTCGGGATTATCATCTTGTTTGTGCTGATGCCGATTATCTCAGGCGGAATGGCTATTTTCGGATATTATGCACTGACAGGGGAATATGCTGATGAGAAAAGCTAAAAGATAAATGATGAATGATAATTGATCTGCGACGGATAAAGTTCTGTTTAGAATCAATTATCATTCATTATTTGCCATAAAAAAATTATAAAAATAAATGATGGATTCCATTTTATTGGATAATCAATCATTATTTATCAATTATCAATCATGAAAAAGAGACACGAACAGAAACTGATTATCCTGAGCATTGGTCTTATGATCACCTTCAGCATCCCCGTATCGCTGCTGTTCAATAGTTCGCGGGAGGTTTTCGGGTATCCGATGATTCTGGTTTATATTTTCGTGGTCTGGATGGTTTCCATCATTATTTCTTTTATAATCGTAAAAAAATATGATGAGTAGCTTCGCCCTGTTCACCGTGGTCTTGTTTTACCTGGCCCTTTTGTTCTTGGTCGCTTATCTGGCGGAAAGGAAGAAGAGCAAGCTGTGGATCAATAATCCCTACATCTATGCCCTTTCGCTTGCGGTTTACTGCACGGCCTGGACGTATTACGGAAGCATTGGCGTAGCGGCAACCGGCGGCCTCAATTACCTGCCGATTTACGTTGGCCCCATTATGATTATTCCTGCCTGGATTTACATCAACACCCGGATTGTACGGATTTCCAGGGTTAATAAAATCAGCAGCCTGGCCGATTTCATTTCGTTGCGATATGGCAACAGCAGAAGTCTCAGTGCCATCATCACCATCGTCTGCCTTCTGGCCATTGTGCCCTATATCGGACTTCAGATTAAAGCGATTTCCGAAACGTTCCATCTGGTTACCGAAACGGAAATTTCAAAGAATATTTTAACCGACAGTGCTACATTTGTTGTACTTTTAATTGCTTTATTTTCATCCTATTATGGCACCCGGTATGTCGATGCTTCTGAAAAAAGACTGGGTATTATTTCAGCCATTGCTTTCGAAAGCTTTTTAAAACTGTTCTTCATTATTATCCTGGGACTATTCGTTATTTATTTTGTGTTTGACGGATTTTCGGACATCTATGAAAAGGCCAGCCGGTTTGCCGATTTTAAGCAAAAAAATACCTTCAACGGGATTGAAGGAGCCATGAACTGGATGGTGCTGTGTATGATCTCAGGAACAGCCATCTGCATACTGCCACGCCAGTTTCATACCGGGATCGTCGAGAACCGACAGGAAAAGCATATCAAAACGGCCATCTGGTTTTTTCCGCTTTACCTTTTGATTTTCACCGTATTTATTTTTCCGATCGCCTGGGCGGGAAGGCTGATCTTCAACGGGCAGAACGTCAATCCGGAATTTTACTCTATCTTAATTCCGCAGCATTTCAACAATACCTGGATTACAGTCTGTGTCTTCCTGGGCGGCCTGAGTTCGTCTATTTCAATGATCATTATTTCGGCCATTACTTTATCCATAATGCTTTCGAACAACCTGATCATCCCTTATGGGTTGTTGGGTAAATTCAAAGCGGAAAATGAGGCTAAAAATAACAGGAGCATTACCAACATCAGAAAGTTCAGCATTTTTGCACTGATCATTATGGCATTCGCCTTTTATAAATATTTTATTTTAAAAACTTCGCTGGATTCGGTAGGATTAATTTCGTTTGTAATCATTGCCCAACTGGCACCGGCGTTTTTCGGGGCTATTTTCTGGCGCAGGGGAAGCTATAAAGGCGCTCTTGCCGGATTAATTGCCGGACTCATCATCTGTTATTTCGGGTTAATCATCCCTCAGTATTATTTCTCTTATACCCAGGAGTTCAAAGGTGTACTAAGAGACTTATACGATGCTTTCGGATTTTTCACCATTCCGTATCTGAGCAGGATCCCGGAGATCTTTTTCTGGTCGCTTCTGGTAAATACGGGGCTGTTCAGCATCATTTCGGTGAGTACCAAAGGCAATTATCGGGAAAGAAATTTTGCAGAGCTTTACATTGATATCGACAAATACATTCAGAACCACGAAAATGCTTTCATCTGGCGCGGAACCGCTTATGTTTCGGATATCAAGAATATCCTGGAACGGTTTCTGGGCAGAAAGAAAACCGAACAGGCCATGCGAATTTTCAATTTAAAATATAATATCGACTCCCAGGCGGAAACGGCGGACTCCAGATTCATCAAGTTTTCGGAAAACCTGCTGGCAGGTAGGATTGGAACCGCTTCGGCAAAAATTTTGATCGAAGGCGTTACCAAAGAAGATAAAATTTCGCTGAAAGAAGTCCTGAATATTTTAGAGGAGTCCAAAGAAAATATCATCCTGAATAAAAAACTTACCGAGCAGTCTGAAGAATTGCAGAAACTATCCAATGATCTGAGAAATGCCAATGAAAACCTCATCATTAAAGACCGGCAGAAAGATGATTTTCTGGATTCCGTAGCCCATGAACTCAGAACGCCGATCACCGCTATCCGTTCCGCCGGAGAGATCCTGGCAGAAGACGATGACATCCCATCGGACATCAAGAGAGAGTTCCTGAACAATATCATTACTGAATCTGACCGTTTAAGCGAGATTATCAACGACATCCTGTATCTGGACAAGCTGGAACATGGCGCGATTGCATTGCATATTAAAGAAAATAATATTCTGCAAACCTATAAAAAAGCCCTGAATCCCCTGATACATCTGATTCAGCAAAAAAATATCCACATCAGCGAGGTAAGCCTTCTCGATCACGAAGTATTTACATATGACGAAGCCCGGATGATCCAGCTTTTTCAGAATATTCTGGGAAATGCATTGAAATTTACAGACGAGCAGGGAACCATCCAGACCAAATTTACTGAAAAAGAAAACGGATTGGTCATTACAATATTTAATACCGGAAAACATATCCCTGAAGAAGATCTGGAACTCATTTTCGATAAATTCTACCAGTCCAAAAACCAAAATTTACTGAAGCAGACGGGAAGCGGACTCGGACTGGCCATTTCAAAGAAAATTGTAAAGGCTCAGGGAGGCTCGATAAAAGCAGAAAACAGCGGGTTGGGGGTAACTTTTACAGTTACTTTGCCTGCTTAAAATGATTGAAGAAAATTGAACCCTTCGGGTTCTCATTTAATAAAGAAAAGAAAACATGAAAAGGATCATTATTGCAGATGACGAACATAAGATATTGATGTCATTGGAATACAGCTTCAGGAAAAACGGCTACGACGTCTTTATCGCCAGAGACGGAACGGAAGTCGTGGAATTTTTAAAGACTATTACCCCCGATATTATTTTACTTGATATCATGATGCCGAACCTTGACGGGTACAGTACCCTAGAAATCATTAAACAGGATGAGAAATTAAAAAATACCAAAATTATTTTCCTAAGTGCGAAAAACAATCCCAAAGATATGGAGAAAGGACTGGAAATGGGGGCAGATGCTTATATAACCAAACCTTATTCGATTAAAAAGCTGATGCAGATGATTGAGGAGATGATGGTGAATGAATAATATAATGGTTTAACGGATAAATTCTTGCGGAGTATCAGGATTAATTTTAAAAGACAAAAATAATATGGATACGGAACATTTGTTTACAAGGAGCATAGAAGACAAAGAGAATTTCTGGAAGGAACAGGCTGATGAAATACAGTGGTCTGAGTTTCCCAAACAAATTCTTTCGGAATACGAAAACGGTTATCCCCAATGGTTTTCCGACGGGGAACTGAATATGTGCTACCTCTGCATCGACAAACATATTGAAGACGGCTTCGGGGAACAGACGGCTGTTGTTTACGATTCCCCCGTTACCGGTCAGAAAATAAAATATACATTCCATCAGGCCAAAGAGGAAATCTCAAAGCTGGCAGGAGGGCTGGTGTCATTAGGGCTGCAGAAAGGAGATACGGCGGTTATTTATATGCCGATGATCCCGCAGACTCTGTTTGCAATGCTGGCCTGTACAAGGATTGGTGTCATCCACAATGTTGTTTTCGGGGGATTTGCACCAAACGAGCTTGTCGTTCGGATTGATGACTGCAAGCCGAAAGCCCTGATTACCGCGACGGCAGGTGTTGAAATCTCACGGAGAATCCCTTATCTGCCTCTTGTGGAGAAAGCGATTGAACTTGCCCAGGACAAAGTGAAAAACATTATTGTGTATAACCGGAAACTGGCAGAAAATCAGCATGAAATGTTTGATGGACTGATTGATTATGAAGAATTGGTCCGACAGTCGGAACCCGCAGACTGCGTACCGGTAGAATCCACACATCCGCTTTATCTGCTGTACACCTCCGGAACAACAGGAAAACCCAAGGGAATCACCCGCGATACCGGCGGTTATGCCACCGCTTTAAAATTTTCGATGAATTATATTTATGGCGTAAAACCGGGAGAAACTTACTGGGCTGCTTCCGATTTCGGATGGGCGGTCGGACACAGTTTTTCGGTATACGGACCACTGATCAACCGGAACACGACCATTATTTTTGAAGGAAAACCGGTGATGACGCCCGATGCGGGAACATTCTGGAGAATCATCTCCGAATATAAAGTTTCTGTGATGTTTACCGCGCCCACCGCTATTCGCGCGATTAAAAAAGAAGATCCGGACGGAAAACTGGTTAAAAAATACGATTTAACCCACTTTAAAAAGCAGTTTCTCGCCGGAGAAAGATGCGATGTGGCCACCCTCGACTGGTTTGAAAAACACATTGGCGTTCCCGCCATTGACCATTGGTGGCAGACGGAATCCGGATGGCCGATGCTGGGTCTCATGACGGCAGACGAAAATTACAGAATCAAACGGGCTTCTGCCGGAAAGCCGATCCCCGGATATGATATTAAAATCTTTGATGAAAACGGGTTGGAACTCGATGCCCACCGCGAAGGATATCTGGCCATTAAACTACCTCTTCCGCCTGGGGCACTTTTGGGTATATGGAATGACCACGAGCGTTTCAGAAACAGCTATTTATCCCAATATGAAGGATATTATTTTTCGGGTGACGGTGCCATAAAAGATGAAGACGGTTACCTGTTCATCACAGGAAGGGTCGATGATGTGATCAATGTGGCGGGCCACCGTCTTTCCACTTCCGAAATGGAAGAGATCGTTTCCTCGCATCCTGACGTTGCCGAATGTGCCGTAGTGGGAATCGACGATGAACTGAAGGGACAGGTTCCTTTCGCAGCAGTTGTTTTAAAGAACGGTTCCGAAATTTCCGATGAAAACATTCAAAAAGAAATTGTACAGATGGTCCGGGAAAAAATCGGAGCCGTAGCCTGCCTTAAAAATGTAATGCCCGTTAAACGGCTTCCAAAAACCCGTTCAGGAAAAATTTTAAGGAAATTAATCCGGACATTGCTGGACGGCAAAGAATTCCAGGTACCGTCGACGATTGATGATGAAAAAATCATAGCGGAAATTCAGCAAAAAATCCAGGAATATAGGGCACAAACAAGAAATTAAACATAAATTAAAACAACAAGTATTCAAATAAAAAACGAAAGGGATATGAGAAATTACCTGATAGAAGATTTACCATACTATTTTGAAGAGTATAAAAAATCCATTAAAAACCCGAAGAAATTCTGGGATAAAATCGCAGATCAGAACTTCGTATGGTACCAGCGATGGAGCAAGGTTGTGAAATATGATATGAATGAGGCAAAAATCACATGGTTTAAAAATGCAAAGCTCAATATAACTAAAAACTGTCTGGACAGGCATCTTTCCGTAAGAGGAGACAAAACCGCCATCATTTGGGAACCGAACGACCCGAAAGAGGAAGCACAGCATATCTCTTACAACGAATTATATACGAGAGTCAATAAAACAGCCAATATCCTTAAAGAAATGGGTATTGAAAAAGGAGACAGGGTCTGCATCTATCTTCCAATGATTCCCGAGCTGGCTGTTACCATGCTGGCCTGTGCGAAACTGGGAGCCGTACACTCTGTTATTTTTGCCGGCTTCTCAGCTTCTGCCGTGGCTTCAAGGGTCAATGACTGTGAGGCGAAGATGGTTATTACCTCCGACGGAAGCTACCGCGGAAGCAAAGTCCTGGATTTAAAAAGCATTGTGGATGAAGCTTTGGAGAAAACACCAAGCGTAGAAAAAGTTTTGGTCGTAAAAAGAACGCACAACGAAATTAAAATGAAGGAAGGACGCGATTTCTGGATGGCCGAACTATATGAAAATGCATCTCCGGATTTCGTAACGATAATCATGGATGCCGAAGATCCGCTTTTCATTTTGTATACGTCCGGTTCCACCGGAAAGCCGAAAGGAATGCTGCATACCTGCGCCGGATATATGGTATACACGGCGTATACTTTTAAAAATGTATTCAATTATAAGGAAAACGATATTTACTGGTGTACGGCAGACATCGGCTGGATCACCGGACACTCTTATATTCTGTATGGGCCATTGTTAAATGGTGCTACGACCGTTATTTTCGAAGGGGTACCGACATATCCTGAACCGGACCGGTTTTGGGAAGTGATTGAGAAACATAAGATCACCCAGTTCTACACTGCTCCTACGGCCATCCGTTCATTAGCCAAAGAAAGCGCCGAGTGGGTAGACAAACATGACCTGAGTACCCTGAAAGTAATTGGATCGGTGGGAGAACCTATTAACGATGAAGCATGGCACTGGTTCAACGATCATGTCGGGAAGAAAAAATGCCCGATCGTTGATACCTGGTGGCAGACAGAAACGGGAGGAATCATGATCTCCCCGCTGCCTTTTGTTACTCCTACCAAGCCTACTTATGCTACCCTGCCGTTACCGGGAATACAGCCCGTTCTGATGGATGACAAACGCAATGAAATCATGGGCAACCAGGTAACCGGAAACCTTTGCATCCGTTTTCCGTGGCCGGGAATCGCGAGAACCATCTGGGGCGATCATCAACGCTATAAAGAAACATATTTTACAGCCTTTCCGGGAAAATATTTTACCGGTGACGGCGCTTTGAGGGATGAGGTCGGTTATTACAGGATTACCGGACGGGTGGATGACGTGATCATTGTTTCCGGGCATAACCTGGGAACCGCTCCTATCGAAGACAGCATCAACCAGCATCCTGCCGTGGCGGAATCTGCCATTGTGGGCTATCCTCACGACATCAAAGGAAATGCCTTGTACGGTTATGTGGTATTGAAAGAAACCGGAGAAAGCCGACAGCGGGAAAATCTCAAAAAAGAAATCAATCAGTTGATCGCGGATCAGATCGGCCCGATTGCCAAGCTGGATAAAATTCAGTTTGTTTCTGGGTTGCCGAAAACCCGTTCCGGAAAGATCATGAGGAGAATCCTGAGAAAAATCGCAGAAGGAGACTTCAGTAATTTCGGGGATATCAGTACACTTTTAAATCCTGAAATCGTGGAGGAAATTAAAAATGAAAGGATTTAAACTTAATTTTTTGCAGATTTGATCCATTTCAATAGTAAGAAATCAAGGCCTAATCTTATTATATAGTTTATTGATTTTATATTTTTTTTGGTTTGAATAACAAATTCAAAAATGTATCATTAATAATGATAAACAATGTTTATTTGTATAAGCTCATTGAAATTATTGGATAAATTTGATGTGTTCCAGGTAAAAGCAGGCTTGTTTAAGTCTGCTTTTTTTATTTAATTATAATTTCAGATTTATTAAAATAGAAGTGCCCCGCCGATATTCCCAAACAGAACCGAACAGTTTACAGATAAAACATTAAGTAATAAATTTAATTGAAAATACCTTAATTATCAACTAAAATAGCCGTACCTTTAAGTATCATTTAAAACTATTATCTATGTCAAATTTACTAGCCGGATTATTCGGATATCACAGCGATTATAAAAAACTGGAAGCCGACCTTGAGGGTTCAGGTTTTGAAAATTCAGATTATATCGTATACCTAAATGGTGAAGACAATCATTCTCAATATCTTGTCACTATTGCCGCAAAAAGCAATGAACAAATCGAGCAGATTCAAGACATCTTCCGTGAGAATAGTGTGCTGAAGACCTATATCTTCGATAATATGGGTATTGAACAATCCGATTATACAACCATCAAAAGACTTATTGATGCCAGAAACAAAGCGGAAATCCATAATGCGCCCGATGTAAAAATCAAAGGATCAACGGCAGGGATGGATTCTGAAGTAAAATTCTAAAATTTAACCACAAAATTAATAACCGGAATCCGCAGAACAACCTGCGGATTTTTTAGCTTTGAAAAGTGAGTAAAATTTCGTATTTTCGTTTAAATATAGGCTTTTGCACAAATGAGTTACGACTTAGAACAGGAAAACAAGGAAATCCTTGCAAGATACAAGGATCTTATTTCAAATACATACCGGACACTTGATGAGGAAAACAACAAGCTCATCCGGAAAGCATTCGACATTGCACTGGATGCCCACAAGGACCAGCGCAGAAAATCGGGTGAACCTTACATCTACCATCCCATCGCCGTTGCGAAAATCGTAGCGACGGAAATCGGTTTGGGGGCCACTTCCATTGCGTGTGCACTTCTGCACGACGTAATAGAGGATTCGGACTACACTTACGAAGATATCAAAAAAATATTCGGCCAAAAGATAGCGGATATTGTAAATGGGCTGACGAAGATATCCATCATGAACCATCAGAACATTTCCGTACAGTCTGAAAACTACCGGAAGCTGCTGCTCACCCTTTCTGAAGATTTCCGGGTAATCCTGATCAAAATTGCCGACCGTCTCCACAATATGAGAACGCTGGAGAGTATGGCACCTGACAAACAGAAGAAGATTGCTTCCGAAACGGTATACATTTATGCACCGATGGCGCACCGTTTAGGTTTGTACAACATCAAATCCGAACTGGAGGATCTTTCGCTGAAATACAATAATCCCGACGTTTACAACGAGATCACCTCAAAACTTGAGCTTGCCAAGGAAAGCCGCGAACGGTATATTGAAGAATTTAAAACGGAAGTTTCCGAAAAACTACACGAAGAAGGTCTCCATTTCAAGATCAAGGGCCGGGCAAAAGCGATTTCCTCCATTTACCGCAAAATGCTGAAGCAGGGTGTTTCCTTTGAGGAAGTCTATGATAATTATGCCATCCGGATTATCTATAAATCCGATGCCAAGAATGAGAAGTTCCTGGCGTGGAAAATTTATTCGATCGTTACTGATGTTTACCACAGCAATCCTTCGAGAATGCGGGACTGGATTACACAGCCTCGTTCTACGGGATACGAAAGTTTGCATTTAACGGTTCTGGGTCCGGATAAAAAGTGGATCGAAGTACAGATCCGTTCTGAGAGAATGGACGAAATTGCCGAAAAAGGAGTCGCTGCCCACTACAAATACAAAGAAGGCTACAAGCAAAGCTCGGAAGACCGCAACTTTGAAAACTGGGTAACGGAAATAAGGGAAGTGCTCGAACAGCAGCAGAATCTTACCACTTCGGAGCTTCTGGATAACATCAAGCTTAATTTATATTCCAAAGAGGTTTTTGTTTTTACCCCTAAAGGGGAAATTAAAATTTTACCTACGAATGCCACAGCACTCGACTTTGCCTTTTCAGTTCACTCCGACCTGGGAATGAAATGTTTAGGTGCTAAAATCAACGGCAAACTGGTTCCGATCTCTTATGTTCTGCAAAACGGAGATCAGGTAGATATTTTATCTTCACAGAACCAGAAGCCAAAGTCCGACTGGCTGGAATTTGTGGTGACGTCAAAAGCCAAATCGAAGATCAAAAGTTATCTGAACTCACAAAAAAACCAGTTGGTAGACGACGGGAAAGAGATCCTTCAGAGAAAACTCCGCCATGCAAAAATTAATTTTAATGATGAGGAGATCAATAAGCTTCAGAAATTCTTTAATCTTAAAAGTTCACAGGAGCTCTTTCTGAAATTCCAGAGTAATGAACTGGACGCAAGCAGTTTAAGAAAGTACATCGAGAGTAAGAACGTATTTAATAACCTTCTTTCAAGATTCAGAAAATCTCCGACGAAAAATACGGCTTTTGTAGAACCGAAGGAACAGAACCTCGATATGATCGTCTTCGGTAAAGATGAGGAAAAGCTGAACTACAGCTATGCTAAATGCTGTACGGTAATCCCGGGTGATAAAATTTTCGGATTTATTACCATTTCAGACGGGATCAAGGTACACAGCGATAACTGCCCTAATGCCATCAACCTTAGAGCTCAATACGACTACCGCGTAATTCCTGCGAAATGGGTAAATGCGGAAAGCTTTAAGAACAGAGTGAAAATAGAGATCGAAGGTCTCGACAGAATGGGAATGATCAACGATATTACCACCGTTATAAGCGGCTCGATGGGGATGGATATGAAAAGCATGTCCATAGAATCTAACGACGGGATTTTTACGGGAACGATTATCCTGGAAGTTAAAAATAAAAGCCAGCTGGAACAGACATTTAAAAAACTGAATGATATCAATGGGGTTTCCAGAATCAGGAGAATATAATGACATATGAATCTCACGCAATATTTTAAAAAGTTTTTCACAAGCAGCCAGTCTTCGGGAATCATTCTGATTTTCTGTGTTACAGCATCCTTGATGATGGCTAATTCTTCTTTTGCAGAAAGCCTTCAGAATTTTTTAGATAAAGAAATCGGAACAGATATATTTCATCTGAAATATCCGGTGAGCATCTGGATCAACGATGGCTTAATGGCTGTTTTTTTCCTGTTGGTAGGTCTTGAGATCAAACGGGAAATGATAGAAGGCGAACTTTCTTCTTTTAAAAATGCTTCCCTCCCTATTTTTGCGGCCATCGGCGGAATGCTGGTACCGGCGGTTATTTTTATGTTTTTCAATTCCGGAACAAAGTATGGGAACGGCTGGGGTATTCCGATGGCTACGGATATTGCCTTTTCACTGGCGATTATTTCCATGCTGGGAAAAAAAATACCGAATTCCATCAAAATATTTCTGGCAGCACTCGCCATCGTTGACGATCTTGGAGCTATTTTGGTGATCGCTATATTTTACACGGAACAGATCCACTGGACCTATTTGTTATTGTCTTTTGGAGTAACTGCCCTACTCTTTTTATTTAATTTGTTAAAGATTACCAAAATTGTTTTTTACCTGATTCCCGGCTTGTTTTTATGGTATTTCCTTCATCATTCGGGGATCCATGCTACGATAGCCGGCGTTCTCCTTGCATTTTCCATCCCGACAAATGTTTCAACCACCGAAATCTCACCGCTGGAGAAGCTTGAACACAACCTGCATTTCCCGGTAAGCTTCCTTATTATGCCTGTTTTTGCATTAACCAATACGAACATCACCTTTACACAGGATATGGTTTCAGGACTTACCAGTACACTCGGATTGGGAATTATCGGCGGACTGGTATTGGGAAAATTGATGGGAATCAATTTGTTTTCACTGATCGCCATTAAATTAAAACTGAGTTCGCTGCCTCAAAACAGCTCATGGAAGCACATGCTCGGTGTCGGGCTTTTGGCCGGAATCGGGTTTACCATGTCGATTTTTATTGCCCTGCTTTCATTTAAAGGAGAGCTGCAAATTCAGAACGAAGCTAAATTTGCGATTCTCATGGCTTCGCTTATTGCTGCCGTTTCCGGATTTTTAGTTTTGAAAACAGCTTCTGAAAACCCAATCACCGATGACGAGGATTAATCGTTGGCCTGATCCTTATCTCTAAGTATTTTGCGGCGGTTTTTCAGATGCTTATCATCAATGTTTTTATTTTTATTTTTACTTTCCCGTTTCAATTCATCCGACAGGAGCTTTTCAATTCTTACTTTACGGATGGCCATATTGAGTTCGTTACCGAAAAGCAATAGGTATACATTCACATTAATCCAGATCATGAGCAGGATCATACTCCCGATAGATCCGTATAAAACGTTATAACGGGCAATATTCTTTACATAAAGCGCAAAAATATAAGTGGTTACTACAAATAAGACCGTCGTAAGAATAGCCCCCGGAATTGCCTGCCGGAACCTTGCGATCCGCACCGTTCCCAGCCAGTAAAATAAAGTGAGCAGAATAAAGTAAAAAATGGGAAATGAGACAAATCCGATAATTTTCGAAAGATTCTTAACCAGCCATGAAATATCTTTTACCGGCGTAAAAAGCTTTAATACAAATTCCGAATAATAAACCCCGAAAAGCGACAGAAATACAATGGATATAAAGCCGATGGTAATGAAGAAGGAAAGTATAAATTCTTTCACATCCGTCATTTTTTCATCCGTATTTTCGTTAAATCCGTTAATGAGGGAAAAGGTTCCGTTGGTAGCAAATATCAGGGCAAAAACGATGGTCAGGTTGCTGATCCCTTTCATGTTCGGAACAATGCTGTTCTCGATATAATCCCGCACATCGCCTTCGATATTCGACGGGAAAATATTATGCAGCAATACCTCGAAAATATAAAACTGAAGCTTATCGTAATGCGGCATGTACGGCAAAACCGATAAGAGGAAAAGAATAAAAGGGAAGAGGCTGATTGTAAAGCTCCAGGAAATGGCTGCTGCCTTACGGCCTATCTTATCCTTAAAAATTCCGCGGATATAAATCTGGAACATCTGCCAGAGGGAAATTCCCAGTACGGGAATATGGATACCGTCGAAAAACTCTTGAATTTTCAAGATAAATTTAGGAATTTTTGCACTCATTCTTTACTCTAATATAATCTGTTTGGTCCGATGTTCCGGTAGGTATCATCAATACTCCCGCCAAATCAGAAGCCTTCATGGTAAATAAGGAAAAATACAGGAAGGAATTTGTTTTTGCATCGGGCCGGTGTTCTTACAAAAGTAATGATTTTTTTAAAATTAAGATTTTCTATGAAATTGAGGAATTATGACGTTCTTTAATTTATGAATATCTTTGCCTCTTAAAATACACCCCAATAATGCAGATCAGCTTACTTTGTATCGGAAAAACAGATGATAAGGAAATTACTTCTTTAATAAATTATTATCTGAAACGCCTTCCTAAGCACTGGAATTTTGAAATTACCGAAATCCCGGATGTAAAAAATGCAAAAAATCTTTCGCCCGACCTGCTGAAAAAAGAGGAAGGAAAATTATTTTTAAACCACATCGACAGGACGGATCTTGTCATGATCCTGGACGAAAAGGGAAAACAGTTCACGAGCAGGGAATTTGCACAGAAAATCGACGGCTGGATGAACTCCTCAGTAAAAAAAATCCATCTGCTGATCGGGGGCGCTTACGGATTTTCGGAGGAGATGTATTCCCGGGCTAACGAGAAAGTGTCGCTATCTAAAATGACTTTCACCCATCAGATGATCCGGCTGTTCATTGTGGAACAGGTATACCGAGCCGATCAGATTCTACAGGGAAAGCCTTACCACAACGACTGATCCAGGAATGAAATTTCAGGCTCAGGCCGGCGTGCCGGCCTGAGCCTGAAAATATTTTAATTAAATAAATTTTCTATGAAATTGCCGACTGCTTTTGAATCACTTTTTTTGCAAGGATACCAAAAACAATTCCCAGAACGGAACCGGCAAAGGCCCCTACCAGAACATCACCCGGAAAATGTACCCCTAAGTAAATCCGGCTGTACGAAACAATAACTGCCCAGAGAAAGAGTACATAGGGAAACCATCTGAGTTTACGCCCCAATAGAATAGTTAAATAAGCGGCCAGGAAAAAAGTATTGGAAGCATGCGAGGAATAAAAACCGAACTGTCCGCCGCATTTCACGATCCTCATAGCGTGCTCCAGGCCAGGATCATGACACGGCCGAAGCCTTTCAAATCCATACTTGAAAATGCCCGCCAGCTGATCGGAAACCGTAACCCCTATTGCTACGAAGATCAGGATAAAAACCAAAGACCGGAGCTTATAATTTTTAAATAAAAAGTAGAAAAAAATAATATACAGCGGCACCCAGATCCAAGTACTGGAAATCAGCATCCAGAACTGGTCGAAACGGGAGTCTCCCAAATTATTGAGAAACAAAAATATCTTTTTGTCTTCCTGAATAATCTCCTCCATCGGTCCTATCGGCTTACAGGTCCTTCATACGCTTCGTCATCTGACGGTTTTGGTTTCGGAGGTTCATTGGATGCCAAAGGATCAGCGATGACCTCTTTCTGAGCATCATTCATCGGATTGTAATCTTTCGCTGCATCTTTTACCTTCTCAATTTCACGTTTTATTTCGGAAACAGGGTTATCCGTTTCCTTCATGATTTCGGTTTTAATATCCTCGACAGCACCCCGCATCTTACGTACTCCTGATCCCAGGTCACGTGCAATCTGAGGAAGCTTGTCCGGTCCGAATAAGACAACAATTGCAACAGCAATGAGTGCCATTTCTCCAATGCTTAATTCCATACTGTAAAATTACGAAAGATATATGAAATTGGATGTTAAATATTTATTTTTAATGAAATATTAAGTTTTAGCCGGATTATTCGCTGAACCAGTGGTCGACGAAAATAGTAATTTAAATATGAGCCGGATCAATACTTATCGTTACGTTTACGTTATAAAGTCTCTGCTTTTTTAATATCCCTTTTTTTAAAATTAAAATAGGTAATTACCACGCTTACCGACATTAAAATAAATGCCAGGAAGAAAGGTGCACCTGGGAATTTCAGTGATGCATCATCCTTGCTGAACTGGTAATAAAGGCTGGCCATTAACGGTGGCCCTATGGTAGAAGTAATGCTCATTAAACTGGTTAAGGCTCCCTGAAGCTCCCCCTGCTCATTTGCCGCAACATTTTTTGTGATCACCGATTGGAGAGACGGCCCGCAGATTCCGCCCAGGCAATAAGGAATAAGAATGGCAAACATCATCCATCCTTCCGTAGCGAAGGAAAACAACAGCATCCCGATGGCATACATGCCGAGGCCGATATAAATACTTTTATACTCCCCGAGCTTCGGTGCCGTCCACCTGATCAGGACACCTTGTACCAATGCGACCAGGATTCCGACCACTCCCAGGGAAACTCCTACCGTGAATTCCGTCCATTTAAACTGTCCCATCGTAAAAAAGCTCCAGTTGCTCTGTACCGCGTGACCGGCCACATACACCAGGAAAAGCGTTGCCACCAATCCGGAAAGCTCGGGATGTTTAAATAAAAACTTCAGAGAACCGATTGGGTTGGCCCGTTTCCAGTCGAACTCCCTCCTTTTATCCTTATCGAGACTTTCCGGCAGGATAAAATAGCCATACAGGAAATTCAGCAGGCATAGCCCTGCGGCCGCGTAGAAAGGTATTCTCGCCCCGAAATGCCCTAAAGCTCCGCCGATCAGGGGGCCGATGATAAAGCCCAGCCCAAATGCAGCCCCGATAAGCCCGAAATTCTTAGCCCGGTCTTCATCGGTAGAAATATCGGCGATATAAGCACTTGCCGTGGTAAAACTGGCACCCGTAATCCCGGCAATAACCCGGCCTACGAAAAGCAGCCAGATCGTAGGGGCCAACGCCAGAAACACATAATCTATGGTAAACCCGAAAAGGGAAATCAGGATAATCGGTCTTCTTCCGAACTTGTCGCTCAGGTTTCCGATGACAGGGGAAAATAAGAATTGGGTAAACGCATAAGCAAAGCTCAGCCAGCCGCCATACTTTGCCGCTTCCTTTACGTCTCCGTGAATAAGCTCTTCAATGAGTTTCGGGATCACGGGAATTATGATTCCCAATCCGATAATATCAATCAGCAGGGTAATAAATATAAAGCCGATGGCCGCCTTTTTTCTCGAATTTTCCATAGTAATGCAAAAATAGTGAAATCGGAGATACGGTGAATTGTCAATTGGTAATTTTGAAGAAGGATATTGGAAGTGAATCGTCAATGGTCAATTTTGCTGCGCAAGTGAATTTTTAAAGCGGTTAACCATTCACCATTGGTCCGTAGAGATTCATCATGGACTCAATGTGAATGGTCAATAGTCAATTTTGCTGCGCAAGTGAATTTTTAAAGCGGCTTACAATTAACCATTGATCCCGAAGGAATTGGCTATTGGCACAATGCGAATCGTGAATCGACAGTTTTGCTGCGCAAATCAGCTTCAGAGATGATTAAGGCAATTCAGCGTCCACAGCAGAAATTCAACATTAACAATACGACTGATGAGTTTCATAAGGAATATTTAGAAAAGCAATATTCCGTAGGAATAATATCTGTGTAGGAAAACAGGGTTCAACACGAACAGCACGCCCGAGGTGTGCTATCTGACGAAACGTTTAAAAGATAGAACTTCTAAGGAGTTCCGGACCATATTACTCCTATATATGCTACACAGATATTGCTCCTCCGGAGCAAAGAAATTTTCATAATAAGTTAATAAACTGACTATTGACGCAATGTGAATGATCAATGGTCAATTTTGCCGTGCAAGTGAATTTTTAAAGCGATTAACAATCAACCATGCATCCCAAAGGAATTGGCCATTGACACAATGTGAATCGTGAATCGGCAGTTTTGTTGCGCAAATCAGCTTTCAGAGATGATTAAGCAATTCAGCATCCACAGCAGAAATTCAACATTGACAATACGACTGATGAGCTTCATAAAAGAATATTTAGAAAAATAATATTCCGTAGAAATAATATCTGTATAGGAAAACCGGGTTCAACACGAACAGCACGCCGGAGGTGTACTATCTGACGAAACGTTTAAAGGATAGAACTCCTAAGGAGTTCCGGACCATATTTCTTCTATATAAGCTACACAGACATTGCTCCTTCGGAGCAAAGCAATTTTCGTAATAAGTTAATAAACTGACTATTGACGCAATGTGAATGATCAATGGTCAATTTTGCTGTGCAAGTGAATTTTTAAAGCCGTTAACAATTCAATATTTATGACAACCAGGACTACCTTTATAAACTGAGAAGTAATGCTGTCATTTAACCTTCAATCAGAAATAGTAAACTTTGAACCAAAAAAAAGCCCTTCATTGCTGAAAGGCTTTTTTCTTATTTATTGTAGTATACTTTATTTTGAAGCAAGTACTTCTTTGTCTGAGGTGGTTTTACCATGCACTTCGTCTTCTTTTCCTTTTTTAAGGAAATCATAGGCAATCGCCGATGCCACGAAGATGGATGAATACGTACCGAAACCGATACCGATTAACATCGCAAACATAAATCCTCTCAGGTTATCTCCACCGAAGATGAAGATGGCCAGGATTACCAGGATCGTTGTAAATGAGGTGTTGAATGTTCTACCCAATGTGCTCGAAATAGAGTCATCGAATAACCCTGCCAATGTTAAAGATTTCTTCTCTCTCAGGTACTCCCTGATTCTGTCGAAGATAATTACCGTATCGTTGATGGAGTATCCCAATACCGTAAGAATCGCAGCAACAAAATCCTGGTTAATCTCCATGTTGAATGGCATATATTTATGAAGCAATGAATAAGCTCCGAGGATAATTACCGCATCATGGAATAACGCTGCAACCGCACCTAAAGAGAACTGCCATTTTCTGAATCGTACCAAAATGTAGATAAAGATCATCGCCAATGCAGCGACTACGGCGTAAATTCCGTGGATCTGGATATCGTCAGCAACAGAAGGTCCTACTTTTTCGGAAGAAACAATTCCGGCGTGATCCTTATCTGCAGATTTGAAGTCTTTCAGTGTAGTTCCTGAAGGCAGGTTTGACTTTAAACCTTCATATAATTTCTGCTCGATAATCTGATCAGCTTTCAAAGATTCGTCTTCGATAAGGTAATCCGTAGAGATTTTTAGTTGCTTTTCGTTTCCGAAAGTTTTAGCTTCAACCGAAGAGTTTTTACCGTCTTCCGTTTTGAATAGAGCTACTAATTTTTCTTCAATATCTTCTGCTTTTACATTTTTATCGAATCGTACCACGTAGTTTCTACCTCCGGTAAAATCGATACCATATTTAAAGCCGTGCGTAGCGATAGAAATGATACAAACTACCGTTAAAACTGCAGAGAAGATATAAGCATATTTTCTTTTTCCGATAAAATCGATCCAGGTATTTCTGAACAGGTTCTTCGTTGCCGGAGTCCATACGGAAAGTCCTTTTCCTTTATTCAATCTTGAGAAGATCATGGCTCTGGAAAGCAGTACGGATGTGAATAATGTCATCGCAATACCGATCATCAACGTTAATGCAAAACCTTTGATAGGTCCTGTCCCGAAGAAGAACAATACAACAGCTGTTAAGAAAGTCGTCGTGTGACCGTCGATAATCGCATTCAAGGCATGTTTGAAACCGTCTTTGTAAGCTTCAAGAATGCTTTTTCCAGCAAATAATTCTTCTTTGGTTCTTTCATAAATAATAACGTTTGTGTCGACCGCAACCGCCATCGTCAGAACGATACCTGCTATACCCGGAAGAGTAAGCGTAAAGTCACCCGAATCCATAATCCCGAAGATATAGAATAAGTTGATGACCATTGCAATTACCGCATACACACCCGCTCCACCATAGTAGAAAATGATGTACACGATGATAATAGCAAATGCAATAATGAATGACATTAAACCGGAATCAATAGCTTCCTGTCCTAAAGACGGACCTACCACCGTAGCCTGAACTACTTTTGCACCGGCAGGAAGTTTACCAGCTCCCAAAACGTCTACCAGTTCCTTTGCTTCTTCCTGGGAGAAGTTTCCTGAGATCTGCGTTCTACCGTTCGGGATCGCATTTACAACGTTTGGTGCTGTGTATACCCGGTTATCAAGGGTAACTGCTACCGGCTTCCCGACGTTTTTCTCGGTAAGGGTTTTCCACTCTTTTGCGCCTTTGGAATCCATCTGCATGTCTACTACGACTCTGCTTAATTCATCGTAGCCGATATTTGCACTTTCCACCGCACCGTCTACCGGGGCTTTCTGGTTGATGTTTCCTCTGATGGCATATAATACAAGGCTTTCAGCATCGGTAGCTTCCGGCTTGTATCCCCACATGAATTGGGTATATTTGATGTTGGCAGGACGTAAAGACTGCGCTACTTTGCTGTTTAATATTTTATTTACAGCGGCAGTATCAGATAGTTTTACGTTGGCTACCCCATTGGTTCTTAATTTGTCAAGGTGCAGAAGATTCATGAAGTTGGTGTTTTTAGCCACTCCCATAGAATCTCCTTTTGCAGCGATTGCAGAGGTTAACGCCTGGAAATATGGGGCTACTTCAGGAACCTGCTGTACTTCCCAGAACTGCAGTTTTGCGGAAGTCTGAAGCATCTTTTTCACTTTATCGATGTCCTTCATCCCCGGCATTTCCACAGAAATCCTCGCAGTACCCGGAACTCTCTGAACATTCGGCTGGATCGCCCCAAGCTTATCGATTCTGGTTCTGATCACTTCGAAAGCCGTTCCTACTGAAGCATCGATCTTTCTTTTTACGATACTTTTCACCTGCTCATCCGGTGTGTTGTACTTTACTTCCGTCAACGTAGTGTTCCCGAAAAGCTCCGGATCCGCCAACTTCAGGTTTGTACCTTTAGCCTTATTGATCGCATCGAACTGCTCAAAGAAATTGTCGATGTAAGATTTAGTGGAATTCTTCTGAACTTCATCCGTTTTGTTTAAAGCCTCGATCAGGATCGGGTTGGTGGAATAATTGGTTAAATCATTCACAAGATCCCTTTGGTTGATCTCCAAAAGAACGTTGATCCCACCTTTAAGGTCAAGACCAAGCTTCATTTCCTTGTCTTTGGCTTTGGTGTAATAAAGTTTAGTGAATCCCAGATTCAGCGTATCCTTAGAAAGTTTTGCGATTTCTTTCTGATACTTTTCCGGATTGTCTCCTGCAACAGCAGTTGCCTGCCTTTCAATTTTGCCGGCGTACCATGTTGGTAATAGCTCATTTAAGCAAATTAACCCTAGTACAATAGCAACAATTGTAATAAGTCCTTTTCCTTGCATTTTGTTATAACTACGTTAAATTAAGTCGGCAAATATAATCATTTTCTTTAATTTTATGAATTTTAAGTACAGAAATCGTTTATTTTCAGACATATCGGCAGTCTTATTTTTATATAAGGTTCAATCCTGAGTCTGTGGTACAATTAAGAAACTTTCAGAGCCTAGTTGGTACGGAATTTTCATCCGGATTTAATACACTAAATATCAAATTATTATGAAAAAACTACTTTTTTGCGCAGGTATTTTTTCTTCCTTTATGTTTAATGCCCAAAGCATTACCCTGGAAGAATTTGCGACCGGGTTAACCGCACCCGTAGAAATGGTAAACGCGAACGACGCCCGGATGTTCGTCGTACAGCAGAACGGTATCATTAAAATTTTACAGGCCAATGGAACAGTAAATTCTACTAATTTTTTAAACATCAGCTCAAAAATCACTTACGGAGGAGAAAGAGGTCTTCTCGGACTAGCATTTCACCCGCAGTACCCGACGAATGGGTATTTTTTTGTTTATTACAACGATACGGGCGGGAATATTACGGTCGCCCGTTACACCAGGAGCTCAACAAATCCTGATGTAGCCGATCCTTCCACGGAAAAGATCATCCTGAACGTCCCGAAACCATTTGACAATCACAACGGAGGAAGCATTCATTTTGCACCGGACGGTTATCTTTGGGTAGTAACCGGAGACGGCGGGAGCGGCGGGGACCCGAACAACAATGCCCAGAACAAAAATTCCCTCTTAGGAAAACTGCTGAGGCTGGACATCAATGCTACCGGAGCTTACAATATTCCGGCGGGAAATCCTTTTGTTGGAATCGATGGTGCGGATGAAGTCTGGGCTTACGGGTTGAGAAATGCCTGGAAATTTAATTTCGATACGGTTTCCGGCAATGTGATGATCGCAGATGTCGGACAGGGGCAGATCGAAGAGATCAACCGGATGCCTCTGACGCAGCCGGGAATCAATTACGGCTGGAGATGCTATGAAGGCAATAATGCATACAACACGACAGGTTGTGCCGCTCAGTCTACCATGACATTTCCGGTAGCCGCTTACGATCATTCGGGAGGAAAATGTTCCATTACCGGAGGCTATGTATACCGGGGAACACAATATCCGGCATTGCAGGGCAGGTATTTCTTTGCCGACTACTGTTCTACCCAGATCGGAAGCCTGAATCCGGATGATTCCATCACCTGGAGCGCCGCTTCCACCGGGAATAATTTTTCTACTTTCGGGGTGAATAATCAAAATGAACTTTTTGTAGCCGCGGTAAACAGCGGAAAAATCTTCAGGGTTACGACTTCCGCTGTTTTGGGCACCCAGGAAAACGACCTGTCAACATCCATAAAAGTATATCCTAACCCAGCTTCCAAAACCGTTTTCATTGAAGGCGTAAAGGACAAGAATGCAACCGTTGAAATCTATAATTTTGAAGGAAGAAAAGTGCTGGATCAAGGAAAAATTGACAGCGACAACAGCATCAATATTTCAGGAATTCCTGCGGGTGTCTATTTCATCAATATCAATTCGGGAAATCTTAAATCGTATAGCAAAAAGTTGATAATCAAATAAATTTTTCAAATTATTTTCAGACAGTTTTCAGGGCCTCATTCAAACTTGTTTTGACCGGGGCTTTTTTAGTAAGTAAAGCATTAAGAAAAGAGGGAGAATCAGGGAAATTTTAACCGGTAAGGAAAATCTTTCGGTTTCATTATCAAATAAGACATTCGGAATCAAAGTAACCAATAGAACGGAAATCATAAAAAATACCTTTTCCCAAACAGACAGCCGTTTCACTTTTGTATTTTTAATCTGATATGCTGAACTCAACACCCAGAATCCTAAGAACAGGATCATAAAAGGAAATGTCCAGATCCTGTAGGTATCGTAGGCAATGGAATGCAGCAATAAAGGGATAAATGCCACAATGGCCAGTAAAATGAATACCCCGATATTTGCTTTTAGATTAAATTCTCTGAAAGTCATCCATAATAAAAAAAGCATCGGTATTCCATAAAATATAGTCGCTTTTGAAATGAATACCCGCTGGATAAAATATTCATGCTGTTCCTGAAAAGACAGGCTGAAACTCTGGGTATAACCTGAAGTCACAGATTGCGCAACTTTTTCAGGTATAAACGGAAGACCTTTTAAATAATTAAATACAACACCGGCATAATCTGTTCCGTCATGCTCATGAAAAAACGAAATGAAAGCTATTGCCAGAAAAGGAAAGATTAAAAACAAAGTCATTTTCCGAATAATTTCTTTCGAAAAAATACTTTTAAATAAAAACGGCACTCTAGCGTTTTGAAAAACAAACAGTGCAAAAACACTGACGGGCAGCATCAGGAAAAGTGAAATCTCATGAATAAAAACACTGAATGTGGCAATAAGCGATGCCGGAAGTACTTTGTTTTTTCTGATCAGATAAATAACGGCCAGGGTAAGCAGAAAAACTACATGATCCAGATAGCCGATGAGATGCGCCGAGAATACGATGTATTGAGAAAGAAAGAATATTAGGAAAAACAAGATCCTGTAAAAACTGTTTTCCCTCTTAATGGTTTCTTTAAAAGCAATCCCGATCATAAAAACAGACAGCAGAAGCAGAATTACGGCCGAAAGGATTAAAATGGAAAATTCATCTTTTTTGCAGAACCAGCCAAAAATTTCACCGGCCAGCCCTCTTTTGATAAACCCGAACCGGTAATCCATCATCCAGTGTGATTCCGACCATTTATTAGGAAGCCTCAATGTTCTGCCAACACTGAACAGCAGAGCGTACAGATACAGGCCAATTAAAAGAAGCTTCCTGCCCATGGATTAGATGGTCATGGAGAAAATACGGGTTTCCGGCTTATTTCTCATCATCCTGAGATCAAAAACCATAGCAACGTTTCTGGTAAATGCCCTGCCCTTTTCCGTTATCTGGATGTGATGTCCATTGATTTCCACCAGCTCATCCCTTTCCATTTCTTCCAGCATTTCAAAAGCATGCTGCAGTTCGGGGAAAGAATTGTCGATATCAAAAGTAGTTTCCAGCTGACACATCAGGTTCAGGATATGCCTTCTCATCGTAAGGTCTTCGTTATTTAAAATATGGCCTTTTACAACAGGGATTTCACCTTCTTCCACCATTTTCTGATATTCTTCCACCGTTTTTACATTCTGTGCAAAAGCATACCATGAATCCGAAATGGCCGACATTCCCAAACCGACCATCAGCTGGGTCTTGCTTGAAGTATACCCCATAAAATTACGATGCAATTTCTTGTGGATCAGGGACTGGTACAAATCATCATGCTCTAGCGAAAAATGATCCATCCCCACTTCGATATATCCTAATTCTTCGAGTAGTTTTTTACCGTCTTCGTACAACCGGCGTTTTTCTTCACCGCTTGGAAGGTCGTTTTCATCAAAACCTCTCTGCCCTACTCCTTTTATCCAGGGCACGTGCGCATAAGAATAAAAAGCCAGACGGTCCGGTTTCAGCTCCATCGTTTTACGGATGGTATTTTCCATCGCTTCCCAGGTCTGATGCGGCAGTCCGAATACCAGGTCATGACTGATGCCCCGATAGCCGATTTCTTTGGCCCATTCGGTCGCTTCTTTCACTTTTTCGAAAGTCTGGATCCGGTTGATCGCCTTCTGCACTTTCGGATCGTAATCCTGAACCCCAAAGCTCACTCTTCTGAACCCTAGGTCGTACAGGGTCTGTAGATGTTCTTTAGTTGTATTATTCGGGTGGCCTTCAAAAGAAAACTCCTGGTCTTCGGCAATCTCAACAGTTTCAAAAATCCCCTGCAAAAGAGATTTTAAATTCTGCGGTGAAAAGAAGGTTGGTGTTCCTCCGCCAAGGTGCAATTCTTTAAGCTTCGGTTTTTCATTAAACATCCGAAGATACAGCTGCCATTCTTTCAGCACACTTTCCAGGTACGGAATTTCTACGCTATGTTGCTTCGTGATCCGTTTGTGGCAGGCACAGAACGTACATAAAGCCTCACAGAAAGGAAGGTGAATATAGATAGAGATCCCTTCATCTGCATTAGATTCCCTGAAAGTCCTGATCACACTTTGCTTCCAGAGTTCGGGAGAGAACGAATTTTCATCCCAATAAGGAACGGTAGGGTAAGACGTATAACGCGGGCCGGGAATATTATATTTATCGATTAAAGAATTCATTTCTTGTCTTAAATGTTAGCGTGAGCTTTATCAGCGTTCACAATACAAAATTAAATATATCTGATGGATTTTGAATCATGAAATATATTAGGCTATTTTTCCGAAATTTATAATGAGTCTAAATACTTTCTGTATTAAGACCAATTGCAAAGATAGAATGAAAATAATGATCCTAGAAACGATATCTTCTATATATCAGATTTAAAAATTTAATTTCCGGTATTAAATCCTAAAGACTTTTAATACCGTTATTTAATTTTCATTTTCACAATACGGTCTTTACCGGCAAAAACAACGGTATGTTGATCTACCCATTTACAGACGTACAGGTTCTTTTCATCGGAGATTTTTGTCCAGGTCTTCCCGAAGTCCGAAGAATAGCTGATGTGCTTATCTCCGACAGAGATCATCTCTTTTCCTTTGGAGCCCGGTTTTATTTTCACGCACGTCGTGTAGCCTGCATTTTTCCCTGAAGCCCGAACCTGCCAGGTTTTACCTCCGTCATTCGTGGTGGCGATATTGTTGACGTTGGCTTCCGGTTTGGTATAATCACCACCAACAGCAATTCCGAATTTATCTTCATAAAAATCGATGGAATAAATACCCTGCGAAGATTCTCCCTGAATGAAAGGCGTATTGTATACATCTGACTCTAAAGATCCAAAATCACCTTTTATGATCCTTGACACTTTTCCTCCTGTTGCTACCCAAAATTTAGTTTTATAGGTCGCAATATTCGTATTGCTTGCAGCAAAAGCCGCTTCTCCTTCATTAAATTTTATGAATTTATTTTTATCTTTTGTTTTGGTTTCATTGAAATCGTAAATTTGTCGGGCGGACATAAGTAGCATTTCCAGCCGCATGTGATGATCTTTGTCCGGATCGCTTAATGCTAACCCCATTTCTTCATCTGCATAAACAAATGAATCGTAAAAGGCTGTCTTTAAAGTATCCGTATAAATATTAATTATACTAAGATCCTTCTTATCTATTCTAAAAAACTCAGCAGGACTCTCTATATTTATAGCATAAAAAGCTTTTTTATCCTGTGCTAAAGTTCTGAATTGCAATTTCTTTTCAGATAATTTAATCTGCTTTTGATTTTCAGGGTTTTTAAGGTCCACAAAGCCAAATTTCGAATCCGTACCGCTATACCAGACTTTGTTGTCATAGATTTCTAATGCCCTGATGCTTATTTTATCATTTAAAATAGTTGTAAAGCTTTCTATTTTTTGAGAGAATGCCGAAAAGCAGAGAAATAACAGTATAAATATTGATGCTTTTTTCATACCCACAAAAATAAAAAATCCACAGAATTCTGTGGATTTTATTTGATATATATTTTAATTATAAATCTAAGTCGGTCTTTTGTAAAGGCTCCTGTTCGGCTTTGAACGTTTCGCCGTAGCCAACCTTATGAAGTTTACTGTTTCTGAGACTGTAGGTAAAGTAAATCACTACCCCCAAAACCAGCCAGCCCATGGAAAGGTATTTTGCTTCGTGGCTCAGGTTCCAGATCAGGTACAGGTTGATGCATATTCCCAATGTTGCGATTACGGGTAAAGCCGGAACTTTAAAGGTTCTCGTCATGTTCGGCTCTTTCTTTCTTAAGATCCAAACCGCTACACACACCATGGTAAACGCGAATAAAGTACCGAAGCTCGTCATATCCGCGAGTTTACTAATTGGTGTGAAAGCCGCCACCGTTGCAATAACGATTCCAAGAAGCATTAAGCTTTTTGCCGGTGTTTTTCTTATAGGATGCACGTCGCTGAACATCTTAGGAATAAGTCCGTCTTTGGACATTCCCAGAAAAATCCTGGACTGTCCCATGATCATGACCATTAATACGGATACCAGACCTACAGTCGCAGCAATTGTAATAATGTATCCTGCCCATCCTTGTCCTGCAATTTCAAAGGCATACGCTACAGGTGCCTTGATCGCATCTGGATATTTACCTTGCGGATTAAAGTCCGAATAATGCATCATCCCTGTTAATACAAGAGAAACCAAAATATATAAACCGGTACATACCAGAAGCGAAACAATGATCGCAAACGGAACGTCTTTTTTCGGGTTGATGGCTTCACCAGCCTGAGTGGAAACAGCATCAAAACCTACATACGCGAAGAAAATCGCAGCGGCTCCGGAAATAATCCCCTGGATACCATAGGCTTCTTTCATATTTTCACCTTCTTTCACCATGGTCTCTACCGGAATAAAAGGATGCCAGTTGTCTGTATTGATGAAGAATACTCCTGCAATAATCACGAAAAGAACGGCTGAAACCTTCATAATTACAATGAGGTTGTTTGCTTTTGCCGCTTCTTTTGTTCCTTTAATAAGGATGGAAATTACAAAAAGTACGATAAGGAAAGCCGGTAAGTTCATAGAAAACCCTTCGCCGGCATAACTTGCCGGGTCTGAAGTAAGGTAATCCGGAAGATGAAGACCGAACATTTTGAGCAGTTTATTGAAATATCCGGACCACGAAACGGCTACCGTCATGGAACCCATTGCATATTCGAGTATAAGCCCCCATCCGATAATCCAGGCGAAGATCTCACCTACGGTTCCGTAAGCATAGGCATACGCCGAACCTTCTACGGGAAGGATTGATGCAAATTCCGAGTAACATAATGCTGCAAATACACAGGCAATTCCGGCAATAACGAAGGAAAGAGCAAGTGCGGGCCCTGCGTGATAATACGCTCCGGTACCTGTAAGCACGAAAATTCCCCCTCCGATAATAGCCCCGATTCCGATAGCTGTAAGGCTCCATTTACCGAGTACTCTTTTGAGCTGACTGCTTTTCATATCATTCTCAAAAGCACTCATCGGTTTTTTGGTCCAAATTTTAGACATATTTTATTATTTATTAAAGATTTACGAAAATATAAAAAATTTATAAACATTAACGTTTATTAATAAACTTTCAACGTTAATTTTAAATATTTGTAATTTAAAATTCTGATTTTCATCCTGTTTACTTCATTTCCGATTGTCTGATTTTTTACTTAATTTTGGCCTCATGAATCTATACGATCTCTTCGTAAAACCTTATGAAACCTACACGGCCCTGCAGATCGTCCTCGAATCTACCGCTACCGTCTTCGGAATCTTGAGTGTCTATTTTTCCATTAAAAAAAATATATGGGTCTACCCTACCGGCATTATTTCCACTTTACTTTATGTATATATCCTTTACAATTTCGGATTGCTGGGAGACTGTATGATCAACGTGTATTATACGGTGATGAGTATTTACGGCTGGATCCTTTGGGGAAAAAGTTCTGAAGACAACATTCACGTAGAGGTACAGTGGGCTTCAAAAAAAGAATGGTTGTACGGGATTTTACTTTTTGCCTTAAGTTTAATCTTAGTAACAGGAGTATATTACTATAAGCCTTATATCGATAACCGGTTTTCGATGGAAGGAACACAGTTGGGGCTTTATCATCTCGACTGGGGCAACTGGCTGGACGTTTTTACCACTTCCATATTTCTGTTAGGGATGTGGTTTATGGCGAAAAGGCGCATTGAAAACTGGATATTCTGGATCGTCGGAGATTTCATTTGTATCCCGATGATGATTTATAAGGAACTAGGAATCACTTCGGTTCAATATTTGGTATTTACCATTATGGCGGTCCAGGGATACGCCGTCTGGAAAAAAAGTTATAAGAAAAAAAGTTTTTAAAAGTCATGAAAAATTTATTAAAAATAGCATTCAGTGTCATCACACTTTCAAGTTTAGCATCCTGCTCCATTTATTCGGATCCGTATGCAAATAATTACGGAGATCCGTATTATGATAACGGATATTATTACGCCCCTCAAGGGTACTATGGAAATGGTGGATATTGGGGCGACGACGGTTATTATTACAGAAACAACTATAATTATTATTATGACAATGGTATGCCTTATTATTATCAGAATTACAATAATTCGAGAAGAAAGGTATATGTCGAAAGAAGATCAGGAGCCAACGGAACTACTTCTGCAAGGCCGAACAATGGTTTCAGAGGCGGCGTAAACGACGGAACTTCCAACAACGGAAACTTTAGACAGAACAGCGGCCAAAGACAGAATAACGGATTCAGAAATCAGCAGAATACCGCGCCAAGACCGCAGAACAACAGCAACGGAGGTTTCAGAAACAACTCGAACAGTAATTACAATAATAACAATTATAATAATAATTCGAATACCGGAGGATTCAGAAACAGTTCGCCCCAGCCTCAGCCTCAGCAGACTTCACCGCAGCCTGAAAGAAGCAGCAACAGCAACAGCGGCGGATTCAGATAAAAAACCAATTTAAAAACAGAAACGGACAGCTAACACTGTTCGTTTTTGTTTTTATTATAGTAATTTTGCGTATTTAATTTTTAATTATACCATATACAGGATTGAATATTAAAAACTCAATTTTCTGATGCTTTAATCTAAAATACAATATCATACTCAAATTATGGAATTTTATAAATATCAGGGTACGGGAAACGATTTTGTAATGATCGACAATCGTTCGGGAGAATGGGATGACCTTTCCATTGAAAATGTTCAGAAGCTCTGCGACCGGCGTTTCGGGATCGGTGCCGACGGTCTTATTAAAATCAATACTGCGGAAGGGTACGACTTTGAAGTGGATTATTACAATTCAGACGGATCGAAAAGTTTCTGTGGAAACGGAGCCCGATGCTCTGTAGCCTTCGCTTTTTTCCTGGATATCTTTGAAGGCAAATGCCGCTTCACCGCCATCGATGGCGAACACGAAGCAGAAATCCACAACGGGATTGTCAAATTAAAAATGGGCAATGTGGAAACGATTTCCAATGACGGAGATGATAAAGTAACGGATACCGGTTCGCCGCACTATGTAAAATATGTGGAAGATTTGGTAAACTACAATGTTTTTGCGGAAGGAAACAGCATCCGGAATTCTGAAAATTATAAAGAAAAAGGGATCAACGTTAACTTTGTGGAAAAAATTACTGACGATGAGATCTTCGTAAGAACCTATGAACGAGGCGTTGAGGATGAAACCTACAGTTGCGGTACCGGCGTTACGGCTTCGGCTTTAACTTTTCTCCAGAATAATGATCTAATCTCTGTAAAAGTTAAAACTTTAGGCGGAAATCTGAAGGTGTATGCCGAAAAAAATGGTAACAGCTTTAAGAATATCTGGCTTGAAGGTCCTGCAAAACAGGTTTTCAAAGGAAAAATCGACCTTATTTAAACAAACAACTTTTATTAATCAGCATTACATGAAAAAAGCTATTCTCATTGTCATCCTGCTCGTTCTGGCAGCAGGCGGATTTTTTGGATTTAGATTTTATAAAAAATACTACGGTAACAATATTGAAAAGGACGGCTATGTGCTGATTCCGCATAACGCCGGCTTTAAACAGATCCTTGATTCTGCTTCAAAATACGTGAGCAATAAAGAATCTTTTGAAGCAGTGGCAAACGAAAAAGGATTGGCCCTGAATTTTAAGCCCGGACGTTATCATTTTCAGAAAGGCTTGGGAAATGCGCGTTTGGTGAATATGATCAAAGCAGGCAATCAGAGCGAAAATAGTTTCAGGATCGGCGATTTTGGGGATGTATATCAGATGATCGGCAAAGTAACAAAAAAAACGGAGCTGGACTCTCTTCAGTTTGTAAACGGTCTTAATAAAATTGCGGCTGAAAAAGGCTATAGCGACGCGGAAGATCTTAAAAAATATTTCTTTATAGATACCTATAATTTCTTCTGGACGGTTACTCCTCAGGACTTCTTTGAAAAATTCGATAATCAGTACCAGGATTTCTGGAACAGTGAAAGAAAGGCTAAAGAACAGCAATCCGGCTTAACGAGAGAGCAGATCTATGCCCTGGCATCTATCGTTTACAAAGAGTCGGGCGGTAAGAAGGATGAAATGCGGAGGATCGCAGGCCTCTACCTGAACCGTTACCGGAAAGGAATGAGGCTGCAGTCCGACCCTACGGTTATTTATGCCATCAACAAACAGACGAATTTCAAGCAGCAGATTAAAAGGGTTTTCTATAAACATTTGTCTACACCTTCGCCTTATAATACCTATGCCAACAAAGGAATTCCCCCGGGTCCGATCTGCGTGGTGGATAAAAATTCGGTAGATGCGGTATTGAATGCTGAAAAGAACGATTATATTTTTATGTGCGCAGATCCGGCGAGATTCGGATACCATAAATTTACAGCCAGCGCCGAAGAGCACGCGATTAATGCGAAGACATATCAGGATTGGCTGAATTCTAAAAACATAAAATAAAATCATATTAACTTTTTTTTAACAATTTAATAATTAACAAATACTTGTTTTTAGCGACATATCTGTTACAAATAATAAATCATACTTGATATTGTGAAATTCATAGCATTGATAATTTCTCAATGTAAAGAGAAATCTTTAAAGATTTTACACAAAAAATACCCTTATGAATAAGACGGAAATCATTAACATTTTTACAAAGAAGACTTTAGGGCTTACTTTTGTACTTTCGGCAGCAGCATTAGCTTTTGCACAGGAGAAGGTCGGTATTTCTGGATCTGTGGTCAGCAAGAGCAATCAGCCGGTTCCCTATGCTTCGGTTACATTCAGTAACAAAGCCAACAAATTATTGAGTGATGCTGCGCTTACCGATGAGAAAGGACAGTATAAGCTTGATCTTGCTCCAGGTAATTATGATATTACCATTGAGGCTATTGATTACCAGAAAAATGTCATTAATAAGCAGATTACATTAGCCGGAAACATCGGTGCCTTTTCCATCGATCCGGAAAAAAGTGCTACCAATCTGAAAACAGCGGATATTCAAGGTGTTGTAATCACGGCCCCTTCCACAAAGCCTTATAAAGTGGAGCTGGACAAAAGAACCTATGACCCATCGCAGGATATCGTAAGCAAAGGAGGAAACCTTCAGGATGTACTTCAAAATGTACCTTCGGTTTCCGTAGAGACCGACGGAACGGTTTCTATGAGGGGAAGTTCCAATGTGAAATTTTTAATTAATGGTAAGCCGTCCGCTCTCTTGGGTATCGACGACGGTGCGAATGCCTTACAAAGTATTCCTGCAGACCAGATTGAGAGAATTGAAGTGATTACCAATCCTTCATCTAAATTTGAAGCAAGCGGAACAGCCGGTATTTTAAATATTATTTTAAAGAAGAGCAAGAAAACAGGGTTTAACGGAAGTGTCTTGGGTACTTTAGGCTATTTGCCACAAACCAATTTAAATACAAACTTAAGCTGGAGAAAAGGAAAATTCACGTGGTTTCTTAACGGCGGCGGCGGATACAGAGAATCTAAGAATACCCAGAGAAACAGTGCATATTTATCTACCGGAGATTTTAGAGAAACAAATAATGAATCTATTTCCAAAAGTAAAAACGATAACTATAATGCAACCGGAGGTCTTGTTGTAGATCTTACAGACAAAACGTCGATTAATGCATCAGGAACCGTAAGAACTTTTGACGGAACCAATACCGGAAATATCGATTATACGAACTATGCCTTCAACAATGCCATCACGACAAGAAACAGAACAAGTTTAGGCACAAATAACAATCTGGCTTTTCAGGGAGATTTTGGTATTGACCATAAATTTAATGACAAAGGACAAAACCTATCCCTTTCATTAAGCTTACAAAGTAACCGTTCGAACAACGGAAGCGATATCAATCAGACTCAAAATAATCTTTTTGATCTTCAGAACCTTATCGATCAGAAAACCAAAAACAAAACTTTAATCGGTAAAGCCGACTATGAGCTTCCTATCGGAGAGAATTCAAAGTTGGAAGCAGGCTACAGAATCGATGTGAATAACAATAATTACCAGAACCTGGTAAGACAAAAGACATCTACCCTGCCATTTATGCTTTATCTTGATGATTATACGTACAATGCCAAATATGAAGAAATGTTCAATGCCGGTTACGTACAGTTTAAGAGTAAAATCGGCAATATCGGATATCAGTTAGGTTTAAGAAATGAATATTCTACTATTGATATTAATTACATGAACTTAGCGGGGGATGCGCAAAAAACCAAAAAGAATTACAACAATCTCTTCCCAAGTGTCTTTTTAAGTTATGAGATTGCGAAAGACAACCAGTTCTTACTGAACTATTCAAGAAGAATCGACAGACCGAGGTCCTTTTTCCTGATTCCTAATCCAAGCTACAGCGACAATCAGAATATTTTTGACGGGAATATAGACCTTAACCCTTCTTATGTAGATTCTTACGAATTCGGATACAGCATATCCAAGAGTAAGTTTACCATTAATCCGACTTTATATTTCAGACATCAGTCTGATGATGTAAAAATTGTAACCTATAACAAGCAGGAACTCATCAATAATGTACCAACTACCGTTTTCCATACCAAGCCGGTAAATATTGGAAGTGACGATCGATTCGGTCTTGACCTCAACTTCAACTGGGATACAACGAAGTGGCTGAAGTTCCTTGGAAATGTAGATGTTTTCGGATACAATACCAAAGGTACTTTCTTTGATCCTGCACTTATAAGTGAGCCTCTTTCCTTTGAAGGAAGCGGTGTTTCAGTAAGAGCCAGACTTACTTCTACGATTAAGATCGATAAAACTTTTAATATTCAGCTTCAGGGCTTTTACAGAGGAGGACAGAAAACACAGAGTGTGGACAGAAAAGATATGTATGCTCTGAATTTCGGAGCTTCCAAAACCATCTGGAAGGGTGATGGAACCCTATCTTTCAATATTCAGGATATTTTCAATACGAGAGCAATGCAGTCAACTTCTTACGGGCCTGGATTTACAAGAGATTCTTATATGCAGTGGCAGCCAAGGCAATTTGCTGTTTCTCTGACGTATAGATTCAAACAAGGCAATGAAAAGGTAGATCAGCCTAAACGTAAAAAAGACATCAACTCCAACGCAACCGGAGATGATCAGCAAGGTGGCCCTATGTAAAACGGTTTCTCCTAACAACAAAAAATCCCGAAATTGCTTTCGGGATTTTTTATTTTTCAGCTTCTGCAGCTTCCAGTTTTGCCAGCTTTGCCAATTCTGCTTCATAAATTCTTTTTCTCAGATCGCTGGAAGAAAACCGGTGATCTCTTTTATTGTAAAAGATTTCTATTCCTTTCTCCTCACAGTATTTTTTCCCTGTAAAGTCCCTGTCCAGATAATCGTCTCCAATGATTCTTACATCGATCACAAAAGATTTCAGGATATCCAGAAGATCTTCTTCCGTGTAATACGGAATGATTTCGTCTACGGCATCCACTGCCTTCAGCTGGATATATCTTTCTACAATGGTTTGGGTAGGTTTATTCTTGGTCGGACGATCGTGTGACGGATCAATCTGCAGTCCTACAATAAGGTAATCACAAACTGTTTTGGCCTCTTCCAGCATTTTAATATGCCCTGCATGAAGCAGATCGAAAGAAGAAAACGTAATACCTATTCTTTCTGTTTTCATATCTAAATTTTTTATATCTAAAATTTTAAATGGTTCTCGTATTTAAATATTTCTGCCATTCCCATACCGTTCTCAAAGCTTCTTCCAAAGGAGTTTCCGATTTCCACTGAAGCTCCCGTTGTGCTTTGTCTACGTTGGCATAGGCAATGGTAATATCCCCATCTCTCCTGTCGCAGATCTGGTAAGGCACCTTTACATCATTAGCCGTTTCGAAAGCCTTTACCACTTCTAAAACCGAAGATCCTCTACCTGTTCCGAGGTTGAAAATATCAATTGTCGCAACATTGGATTCATCTTCCATCAGCTTCTTTAAAGCCGCCACATGCGCTTTCGCAAGGTCTACCACATAAATATAGTCACGCACTGCCGTCCCATCTTCCGTAGGATAATCATTTCCCCAGATGCTGAGCTTTTCCCGCACTCCTGCCGCCGTTTGCATTACGTAAGGTACTAAATTATTTGGAATCCCGATGGGTAATTCACCGATTTTTGCTGAGGGATGCGCACCTATAGGATTGAAATATCGTAACAAAGAAACCTTTCTGTGGTAGGCTTTGGCAAAATCCATCAGGATCTCTTCACCCATCTGTTTTGTCTTACCATACACACTTTCAGGCATTTTTAAAGGTGTATTTTCATCAATCGGCATCTGATCTGCCTGGCCGTAAACGGTACACGACGAACTGAAAATAAAATTGGAGATACCTCTTTCCTTAAATTCCTGCAGGATGTTAATCAGAGTAAAAAGATTATTCTCATAATAGTCTACGGGTTTCAGCTGGCTTTCGCCTACGGCTTTGGAAGCAGCGAAATTGATACAGCCGTCAATCTGATGGGCATCAAAAACCTGAGCGAGCAGTTCTTTTCTTTTCAGGTCAAAAGGATAAAATACAGGCTTCTTACCTGTAATTTCTTCGATGTTTTTTAAAATAAATTTTTCGGAATGCGATAAATCATCTATAATCACCACTTCGTAGTTGTTATTTAAAAGTTCAACTACCGTATGTGAGCCGATGTACCCCAGACCTCCTGTTACCAATATTGCCATTTGTTATGTTTTATGACTTTGTCAAAGTTGAAAATCTTTGACAAAGTTTTCGTTTAACTCTATTTTGTGACATTCAACAAAATTTTCATGATCTCCGAACAGTTCAATCACCTCGTTATGCTGAATATTTGTCTTTGTTTCAGAAATCGCTGCAAGATAAGATGAAAATTTATAATTCTGAAAATTTTCCGGATTTTGATGAATATAAATAATCAGATTTCTCAGATATTCTTCAGAATCAATAGGGATTCTTTTGAAAGGCGATTCAAAAACCGGCCGCTTCGCTAATCGAATTCTTATTCAGTGGGAATTATTCATTCTCAGGTCTGGCCTATACTTTCAATCTCATCGTCCCCTTTAAAATGTTTTATCTTATATAGATTTACAATAATCATGATGAGAGTCTGTACGATCAGAAGTTTAAAATAAATACTTGTAAATGAATGTGTTCCGATATTTACAAATCCTACCAATGAGTAAAGACCTGTAACGACCATATAAAAAGCAAGACTCAGATTCAGAAATAAAACAGCCTTTTTATACTTTTCTACCAGATTGACAAATGCAAATGAACTGAAAATAATGGAACAACAAACCAATATTAATTTTAAAAAACTAAAGTCCTGAAAGACCTGTATAATATTGAACGATGATATGAGAAAAAGCAGCAGACTTGTAATAATCGATATATAATATACAAATCTATATTTAAATATTTTTCTTTTCATCGTTTGTGTTTTAAAAAAAACTTTGTCAAAGATTTTCAACTTTGACAAAGTGATATTTATAGCTTACCGATTTCGTCAAGTTCGGATACATTTAAACGAAACCTATTTTTATTATTTAAATAAATTAATGAAGAAAATAATACAGTATAAACTGTAATAATAATGATAAAAAGACATCTATTGATGAGATCATCATATTTTGAGTAGTGAGCACCAAAATCGAAAAGGTTCAAAACAATTGCAAAAAAATAGATTACATGAAGAGAAAAAATAGCTTTTTTAATTTTTAACAGAAGTGTAAGTGATGCGCTTGTATAAATAATCAAATAGCATACATACAATATCATTTCCATACGATCACTACCTCCAACCACTAAAGAATAAAGGCTTAAAATCGTAATTAAAAGAAAACTGATGCTAATTAAAACATTAGCAATATATAACTTTTTACTATTAAAAAGAATCCTGCTCATTACTTCATAAACTCCAGCACCGCATCTGCTATATACTTCAGCTGCTCGTCATCGAGTTCCGTATGCATCGGAAGGGAAATTACCTGATCCAGCAATTGATCGGTATTTACGAAATCGGCATCGTTGCTTTCCTGATAGTAGGCTTTTTGTTTTCTTAAAGCTACCGGATAATAGATCATGGCCGGAATATCTTTTTCAGTCAGGAATTTCTGTAATTCATTACGTCTACCGTTCAGAATTCTCAAAGTATACTGGTGGAAAACATGGGTAGAATATTCAGCTCTTTTCGGCGTTAAAATATGTTCGTGGCCTGCGAAAGCTTCGTCGTAGTAATCCGCAGCTCTTCCCCGGGCTTCGTTGTAATTGTCCAGATGAGGAAGCTTTTTTCTTAAAATAGCAGCCTGCACACTGTCAAGTCTGGAGTTTACCCCTACTTCATCATGATAATATCTTTCATACATCCCGTGGTTCACGATTCCTCTTAACCGGTGCGCCAGATCATCATTGTTCGTAAAAATCGCTCCTCCGTCTCCATAGCATCCTAAATTTTTAGACGGGAAGAAAGAAGTGGTTCCTACGGTAGACATGGTTCCTGCTTTTTTTACCGTTCCGTCGGAGAAGGTAAATTCCGAACCGATAGCCTGGGCGTTATCTTCGATCACATATAAATGATGCTCTTCGGCAATCTTTAAAATCTCTTCCATGTTGGCACACTGTCCGAAAATATGTACCGGAATAATCGCTTTTGTTCTCGGAGTAATCGCTTTTCTGATCGCCTCCGTTGAGATCGTGTAGGTATCATAATCCACATCCACCAAAACAGATTTAAGCTTCAGCAGGTGAATGACTTCCACCGTTGCGGCAAAAGTAAAATCTGCGGTAATCACCTCATCGCCTTCTTTAAGATCCAATGCCATAAGAGCGATCTGTAAGGCATCGGTACCGTTTCCGCACGGAATTACGTGCTTTACATCCAAATAAGACTCCAATTCATTCTGGAATGACTTTACCTCGGGGCCATTGATGAAAGCCGCCGAATCCATTACATTTAACACTGCATTGTCCACATCATTTTTTATCTTGTAATACTGACTTTGCAAGTCAACCATTTGAATCTTTTTCATAAATAAATATTTCTGTAAAAATAAGGAATTTAAAATCCCGTCAAAAATTTTATTGATTTTGTTTTATCTTTATACAAAATAAATACATGAAAAGAACTTTAGTCTTTTGTCTTCTAGCAGGTTATTCGGTAAGTTTTGCGCAGACATCGCTCGTTTTTGTATTCTTTAAAGACAAGCCAAACAAGGCTGCTTTTTATGCCAATCCCCTGTCGGAACTGTCTCAGAAATCGCTCAACCGGCGTACTTCTCTGGGAATTCCGCTTAATGACCAGGATGCGCCTATCGAACAGACTTATATCAATAATATTCAGAGCTTAGGATTTACCGTAACGGATTATTCCAAATGGCTGAACGGAGTTGCCGTAAATGCCACGACGGCTCAGATTACAACCCTGCAGGCTCAAAACTATGTCTTGTCGGTGGAAAGTTTTGCCCGAAATTCATCCGGCGGAACGAAGATTGCCCATTCCAGCAAATGGGAAAATCAGGAAAATCCTCACAGCAAAAATCTCACGACATTCAATTACGGTTCCGGTTCCGCACAGATCGATCAGATCAATCTCCGTCCGCTCCATCTGGCCGGTTATACAGGAACAGGCGTGACAATTGCCGTCATCGATGCCGGATTCCCGAATGTAGATACCGGCTCGGCCTATTCGAGGTTGTGGACCAACGGACACATCAAAGGCGGATATGATTTCGTCGCCAAAAGCACCGATATTTATAATCCTTTGCTCAATACCCACGGAACTGCCGTTCTGGGTGCCATCGGCGGTTATATCCAAGATACTTTTGTGGGATCTGCCCCTGATGCGGATTTCTATCTGTACCGCAGTGAAAATGCTGCAGTAGAAATCCCCGAAGAGGAGCTCTACTGGATCGAAGCGGCGGAAGAAGCCGACCGGAAAGGAGTGGATATTATCACCACATCACTGGGCTACTCTACTTTTGATGACCCGAAATACAATTACACGTATGCACAGATGAACGGAACAACCTCCTTTATTGCAAGAGCAGCAGAAATAGCTGTGAATAAAGGAATCTTTACCATCATTGCGGCCGGGAATTCCGGCGTTCAGCCATGGCATTATATCGTAACGCCTGCCGATAATGCAAAGGTTTTTACCATAGGCAGCGTGGATTCTGCAGGAATTTCATCCGCTTTTTCTTCCTTTGGCCCCAATGCCGCGGGTGTTACAAAACCGGATGCTGCTGCAAGAGGAACCGGCGCCACGAGTGTTTCCAACACCAGCAATACGACCATTTCAGTAAACGGAACATCTATTGCCACGCCTATTGCCGCCGGAGGGGTAGCCTGCCTGCTCCAGGCTTTCCCGGCCATGAACCGGGACCTGATGAGAAACCGGCTGCGTCAGACCGCATCATTATATCCAAACCACACCGACCAGATGGGATTCGGGATCCTGAATTTCGGAACACTCTATAACAATGTATTAAGCACATCCGATCTGGTTAAGAAAAATAAGGTGGGCATTTTTCCGAATCCGGTAAAAAGAATCCTGAATGTCGCTTCGGAAAACGAAGTTCTCTCATTGGAAGTGTACGACAACCTCGGAAGACTGATCATAAAAGTCAGCAATCAGCAATCTGTAAAAGTAGAAGATTTTCCAAAAGGGGTATATTACCTGAAAATCCAGACGGAGGATAAGGTGTATTATGAGAAATTTATTAAGGACTGATACAGCGGGAATTCTTAATCATCAAATAAAAACGGCAATTTTTAATTCTAAAAATTGCCGCAATTGCTCTTTTATGGGAGCTATACTATATTAATCAATCTATGGCGATTTAATTCTATTTTTTAATAAGTTTTTTCACAAAAATCCCTTTTCCGGTGTCTATTTTAACAACATACGTACCGGCCACAAGATCATTTACCGATGTTTTCAGAGTAGCCGAATGTATCTTATTTTGTGCGGTTTTAACCAAACGACCTTGCAGATCAGATATTTCAATCGATTTTACATCATAAGTAGAGGTAATATAGACCGTATCGAAAGCCGGATTAGGATAAATAGCAACGTTATTTTCGGCTATGCCTCTATCGCTGACCGACAACACAGAATTACTGCAGTTGCTGCTTATGGTAGCACCGGGCACTGCGCTCTGAAAATAGTCCACCTCACTGTATGGATCCGAAGGATCGAGAGGAAAATCATCGGCACAGATAAATGTTATATTGGGATTATTCTGCAAATCCAGAAACTCATTTAAAATCCCGTTTTTTATCAGCAGCGTATGAATATCATTATTATACGCATACACTTTTAGCACCTGTGTTTTATTCAGATTCAATAAGGTCAGTAAATTATCATTACAGTAAATGGACTGACTTGGTGCGTTGCCTACAGGGTTAAGATCCTGATCATCCACAAAAGGCATAACCGGGCTTACAAATGAGGTCAGGACATTATAGCTTATGTTCAGATTATCAATCTGTGAGGTATCACTGATGTTTACGGCAGAAATATTATTATGGGAACAATTAAAATCCTGTGCTACAATTTTATTGATGTTCATCGACGTCAGATTATTGTAACTGCAGTCGAATGACTGTACGATCAGTGTGTTATTAATAGATAATGATGAGAGTTGGTTGTGGCTACAGTCGAAATAAAGACTTGGCTGCAGGATCAGGCCCGCAGGAGCATTGGTTATTTTAGAGAGGGTCAGGCTGGCTGCATTTATCGTGGTAAGATTATTATAACTGCAATTCAGGAAATTGGTAGTGAGGTTGCTGACCGTAAGGCTGGTCAGGTTATTATGACTGCAATCGACACCCCCTCTGAAAGTATAGGTATTGGCTGCGTAAAAGGCCTCTCCTGTTATATTTAAATTACTCAAGTCCAATGTGGTCAACTGATTGTTGCTACAGTTCAGGACATGAAGGTTTGAACAACCGTTCAGGATAAGTGTGGAGAGCTTGCTGTTACTGCAATCCAGATTATACAATGCACTGCAATTCTGTAAATTCAGATAAGAAAGTTTATTTTTATTGCTTAGATTGAGATCTTGCGGAATAGATGAATTATGCAGATCCAGATATTCGATATCGGCTCCGGTGTTTATTCCCATATTCAATGGGTTTGCCGAGGCATTCAGCCATTTAAGGGAAGCCAGTGCATTCACATAAGCGCTGTCTAAGTTATTCTGGCTGCAGTCTAAACTCTCAAGCTTATCAAAAGCCGTGATACCGGTTAAAGAAGCAATTGAGGAAGCACTTACGTTAAGACTTTTCACCTGCGAAGCTTCACTCTGCTGGATTTCTCCGTCACCATTGGCATCTACGGCAAAATAATTCCCGGAAAGATTTTTGGCAACTGTATTGGATGGTGACGATGACAGAACTTTCGACTTCAGATGGGCATCCGGAATATTTACCAGTTGTGCGCTGACTCCCTGGATCATGAAGATCAGGATGATTAAATAATTTTTTTTCATAAAATATGTATTTTTAAATAAAATGCTTACCATAAATATGGCATCGGCTACCGGAAAAATGATGACCGGTCACCCAGCAAATAATTCTGGTACAAAATTACTCATGTAAGGTTGAATAAGGGGTATCACTTTTATAGAATAATTCCACCTGGTATTGTAGAATATTTTCTACAATTAACGGCCAATTTCACGTCGTAATGCCTGTAAACAGATGTTAATACGGAGGGATAAAACCGCCGATATGAAAAAATGAATCCGCCTCACAACTAAAAAATGAACAGCACTTTTTATTTATTAAAGATATTTTAAAATCCAGTTCAAACATTCCTCCGTATCCATAATGCTCCATGAATGGGGATGTCTGAAGCCTTCCGGTCTCACTCCCCGGTCATTGACGATAATCAGCTCTGCATTTTTGTGGCCTTTTAATTTTAATAAATTCATCATTGCGGTAATACTCACGGCATTGGTGTCATAAAGATCCCTTCCCCGGTTATTCATTTGCCACATGATGCCAGGTTCCGTGTAGATAAGGACCGGAATAGTCATCAGGTATATCGCATTTCCACCTTCTTTATCACTGTACAAAAACATCGATTCCCTGAGGTAATTTTCCCGGTTCCGGTCTGGATAGCCAATGGCCGCAACCATTTCTTTTATCAAATTTTCAGCTTCATTAACAGCAACTTCAGAATAGTTCCTGTCGATATCCCGGTTCAGCTGGTAATACATTTTTTCATAATCAAGCGGCGGGTCCAGGGCAAAAATGGCCTTCGGGGTAAAATAAGACTGTTTATCCCTCACCGACATTTCAGCATACTTAACAGCCAGCATTCCTCCGTAGGATAAACCTCCGATTACAATTTGATCTTTGGATATCTTGTATTTTTCCACCATATCTTTTGCAATGCGGTCCAGGAATTTCCGCTCGGTTTCCATTTTGAAATCACCGTCTTCAAAACCGGGAAAAACAACAAGTAGATTTTTCGCAACAGCAAGTTCATCCAGGTAAATCTGATTCATCACCTTTTCCGGCGTTTCCCCGCCGCCCGGCAAAACCATGATCAGGCCGGCAGGCTTTCCTTCCGGCACTATTTTATAATAAAAATTCTGAGTGTCCTTAAAAGTAACCTTTTCGGGTTCCTGACTAAAAATCCTGATGGATAAGGTAAGAAAGAGAAAAATAAAAAATTTAATAGTCATTGGTTGTGGTTTGAAATCCATCTATAGAAAAACTGCCCATGACATGAGCAGTTTTTCTATAAAATTGAGTGGGTATTAATTATTTAAGCTGAATTCCTGCTGGCATTAATATTTCCGAACAGTGAACGCGTTACCAGCTTTTTATAGGCTTCTATATTGCCTTCTCCTTTCTGAATTTTCATCAGGGCGTACTGCTGAATACTCAGGAGCGGTAAAACGATTCTTTCACGGATTTTCACAGATTTACGTGACAGCGGGTCTTCCTGCTGCAGCATGCTAAAACCGGTGAGTTCCAGCATGATATTTTTGGAAAGGTTGTACTCGTCAAACAGGATATTCCAGAAAGCACCGAATTTCGGATTGTTTTTAATGTAATAGGTTAACGGGAAATAGGTTTTGTTCATGCTCATCATGGAATTTAGCACCAGTGTTTTAAAGAAATCGGATCCTTTGTACAGTTCCCTTACTTCTTCAAACCTTCCCTGTTCTTTCAGTTGCTTCATGGCAAATCCGAAACCGAAAAACCCGGGAACGTTCTGCTTCAGCTGTGCCCACGATCCCACAAAAGGAATCGCCCGCAGGTCTTCAAACTTCAATTCGTTTCCGGCACCTCTCTTCGACGGACGGCTGCCAATATTGGTTTTTCCGTAATATTCCAGCGTACTCATTTCCTGGAGATATGGCACAAACATGGGATGCGCCTTCAGATCCGAATATTTTTGATAGCTGATTTCCGCAAGTTCGGCAATAAGCGCCCTTTCTTTTTCCGAAAGTTCTTTTTTTGAATTTTTGAAAACATCGTTTTCCACGCCGGCCGTCAGCAGCTGCTCGAAGTTGTATCTGGCCTGCTCTTTATTTCCGAAAATGCTGGTGATCGTCTGCCCCTGGATTGTCAGTTCAATCTTATTATTGGCAATGGTTTTTCCCTGGGAAGCGTAGAAATCGTGGGTTTTTCCGCCGCCTCTTGCCGGCGGGCCGCCTCTTCCGTCAAAAAATACGACTTTGATCCCTTTCTCTTCGGAAAGCCGGGTTAAGACTTCTTTAGCCTTATAAATCTCCCAGTTGGCTTTCAGGTAACCGCCGTCTTTGGTTCCGTCTGAGAACCCAAGCATAATCGTCTGCTGGTTTCCTCTTCTTTCCAGGTGTTGCTGATATACCGGATTTTGGTAAAGCTCCTGCATGACATTTTCAGCATTGGCAAGGCCTTCCATCGTCTCAAACAACGGAACAATATCCATGTTGATCTCTTCTTCCTTATACCCGCAGATTTTGAAAAACGCATAAACATTCATCACATCTTTCACCGCATCGGAATTGGAAATGATATAACGGTTCATTCCCCGCAAACCGTTTTTCTCCTGGATTTCGGAAATCTGTGATACTGTAAGCAACGTGTCTCTTACGATATCCTCGAAATCACCGGTATTTATTTTATCTTTTGCTTCAATTAAAGTATTGAACTTTCCTTCATAAGAAGCCTCCATTTTCCCGGATATTTTTGCAAATACCTCATCAATCACTTTCTGGTGGATCCGGCTGTCCTGGCGGACATCCAGCGTGGCAAAATGGGTCCCGAAAATCTTCACCCGGTCCCTGAAGTTCACCAGCACGTCCAGAAACAGGGAATCGTGTTGTTCAACCAGAATTTTTTCCGCTTCGTCCAGTCTTTTCAGGATATCTTCGGCCTCAATTTTTTCATTCCTGAAAATCGCGGTGTAGAGTTCGGCGCTCAATTGTCCCAAAACTTCCGACACACCTCTGAAACTAAGTCTTCTCCTGACGGATTTCAGGTGGTTGTAATACGCTTTTAAAATGGCAGTCCGCAGTTCTTCCGCTACTCTTTTAGTCACGTCTGCCGTTACGAACGGATTTCCGTCGCGGTCTCCGCCCGGCCAGAATCCCAGCTGAATCAGGTCTTCGTGCAGATGAAAACGACCGTTTCCGAAAGTCGATTTGATCTTGGTAAAAAGTTCGCCGATTGAGTCGTAATACACATATCTCAGGTAATAAATAATACTCAACGCCTCATCGATCGGGGTCGGTTTTTCTTTGTTGACGAAAGGCGTTTTGCCCAACTGCTGCAACAGCATATCGATATTGGTAATGGAGTCCGTGGTGATCGCGTTTCTCAGATCGTGCAGGATCCGTTGTACCGAATTAGGGTAAAACTGGGTGGGGTGCGCGGTAAATACGATCTTCACAGCAAAATCCTTCAGTTTTTCACGAATCTGCTCCAGCTTATGATCCTGGTAAGAACGTTCGTACATATTCGTTACCGTCCCGGTATCGCTTTCCGAGTGAAGGTTCGGGAAGGCCGCATCTTCTATACTATCGAACAAAACCACCTGCCGTTCAATATACTGGATGATCTTGAAAAGCAGTTCGAGCTTCTGCTCTTCGGTCTGCAGATCGGTATGGTTTTTAAAGAATTCCTCGACGATTTCTTCCGGGGTTTTTCCGGCTTCATAGCCTGTTTTGCTTTCTTCACAAAGAAACGGAAGCAGCATCCCGATGTTCGTCATTTTATCATAAGGCAGGCTCATAAACAATGAATTGTAGATCTGGAACTTATTTTCCACGATCTGCCTGAATTTTTCTGCGCGTTGGTCGTGTCTCATGATAACAAATGTAGGGGATTTTGGTTTTAATTCAAATGGAATTCGATCAATTAATTTTAAAAATTAAATCGTTTTGTCTGAATATATCAAAACTTGTTATCTATAAATTAATCATAGAAATTAGTTTTAAATCATATATTCGCAAAAAATTAAATACAAATGAAATTCGGAATCATCTTCTACTCAATACTAGGAATTTTAGCGTTAATCATCGGAGTATATCTGCTTCAATATCTTTTATTCCTTTCCGTTATATTTTTTATCGGCGCGTTCATCAACGGCGTTTTTATTTACCAAGAATATCAGATATACAAAAGCGATAAAATTGAATATAATGAACATACGCTTACTGATGAAGTAATCATTAAATATTCGCTGCCGGGCAGGATTATCGCCATTGCAACATACAGTATCTTTGTAATTCTCGGCATCTTTTTTATATGCTGCATACGTCCAAAATTCAATTTTATAACCGTGCTTATCTTGGTATTATTAACGGCTTTTACAGTATATTTTATCGTTAAAATAATTTCAGAAATCAAAAAAATATCAGCCGTCATTATTTCTATTGATGGAAAAGGGATTCAGGTAAAAGAACATGCAAGATATTTGTGGAATGACATCCAACTCGAAAAAATCACAGTTAAACGTCTGGTGAGCCGGGAATCAAAACACGATTACAGACCGGAAATGAATTATCTTTACTTTTTTCATAAAGGTGAAAAAATAGAAATCAATATGGACGATTTCTATATGACGGATTATCAGCTTTCACAGGTTTTGAAGATATTCAGAAGCAGGTTTAGTCAATCAATTAATTTAAAATGAAAATAAAATTTAAGAATCCTGTCATCAGTGTCTTTCTATTTGTCGTAAGCTTCTTTTGCCTCGCTCTGCCTTTTCTTTTTTATCATGCAACTTCTTTTTTGAAAAAGGGGGAATATTTATGGTTTTTATATTTTAATGGTGTTTTTATTTTCACCATTGTCTTTATGCTTACCAGAAATTACTTCGAATTGGTACGGGCTGAAATTAATGATCAAAACCTTATCTATCACAATTTTATATTCATCCAGTCCTCTATTCGGATATCAAAAATTAAAGGTTATAAAATAGGTATAAGTGATGACGGAAAAAACTTTATAAGCATTTACGATCAGGATAACAAAAAACTTTTTGTTTTGAAAGAAAATTATTATTCCAATATACCGGAGTTTACAGAAAATATGAAAATTGAAAACATCGGAATAGATTTTACAGCCTTTCAACGAATTATTTTAAGACTTAAAGGGAAAAAATAAAGATAATAAAAATTCATTTTTTACATTTAATAAGTAATTTTACAAATCACACAAAATCAATCCCATGAAAAAACTTTTCCTTTTCCTCATCATAATCTTCCTTTTCACTGCCTGCGGGGAAGACTGCTACAACGCGCCGCAGCCGATCGCTTTTAAGTTGGTGAATACCAACGGAGAAAACCTGATTACTAACGGGACATTGACGAACTATTCTGTGAAGGAGGAAAACCAGAAGACCATCCAGCTCACCAAAACCGATGAGAACCTGCTGATCCTGGAAAATGTAGGGGCTTACAACGGTACAAAAAACTATACCTTTTCTTCCAATGTTAAAAACTTTACCTTTACAATACAGTCGTCGGAGTTTAAAGGCGGATGCGACGGATATCAGATCAACAAGCTTACTTTTACTGGCGTAGGAATTGATGTGAAAGATGAGAACGGCTATTACAAAATTATATTTCAGTAAGTTTTAGCTGTCATTATTTACAAGAATTTGAGAATGAAAACAATATTTCCGGCTTTGTGGTTTTTATCAGGTGTATTATGGGGACAGAAAAATATCCCTGCCGATTTCAAAAGAATCCCGGAAATTTTAGACAATACCGAACTCCTTTATCCTTTTGTTGTTCCGGATAAAAAATATGGCTACTGGTCGGTGCTCCGCAACAATCCTGATCCCGATAAAGCCATTATCTACGAAAGCCAGATGCCGGACCATATGACGTTAAATGATCCCGCACCGGAAAAGGGCTTTTTCCAGAAATGCCTCGGCGAAGATTGTTTCTCTTATCTTTTAGCCTGTGAAAATGGCAGATCCAGGTACTTTTCAGACGAACAGCAGCTCCGGAATTTTATCGGGTTTGTCGATAATCTCCCGGAAGCTATTTTACTTTCCAACACCTACGGCTATATGGTAGATACCGGCAACCCGCAGGGCAGCTCTTACAAAATGGAAGACCAACATATTTTGCTGTATCTGGTAAAACCGAAAAACGACCTGCCAATAAAAGAACCTTTCCTCATTAAGATCTATCGGAAGACCGGAAAACTGGAAGCGAAGAAGATCGGGAGATGATTTTAGGCTGGAAGAGGAAAGCTGGATGCTGGATGTTTTTCCGGTCAATATTATGCCTAAAAGGCTATATCAACCTCAAGAAAACCATTATCAAACTCAAATAAGGTGTTAGAAAAATGAAGAGCTTTGGCTTAAGCCTGCATTCACAACTTTCACCTGCTAACTTCCAGCACGCCGCACCCAGCTTCCAGCCTCCAGCAATATTTCCAATAGTTTTCATAAAATGGAATCATTAGAATTTTAGAACTTCTTTAATTGAATTTTCTTTAGACAATGCGTAAATTTGGGCTACATTAAATTTAAGAACAATGCTTAATTTCGAGTTTAAAAATCCAACCAAAATACTTTTCGGAAAAGGGGAAATTGCTAAAATTTCCAAAGAGGTTCCTGAAGATGCCAACGTTTTAATGATTTATGGCGGCGGAAGCATCAAAAACAACGGTGTTTACGATCAGGTAAAAGAGGCTTTGAAAAACCATCAGGTGTACGAATTCGGCGGAGTACCGGCAAATCCGGAATACGAAGTTTTAATTGACGCCCTGAATCTTATCAAAGAAAAAAATATTACTTTCCTTCTTTCGGTAGGCGGCGGTTCCGTGATCGACGGGACAAAATTCCTTTCGGCAGCGGCAAACTATGAGGGTGAACCGTGGGAAATCCTGACCAAGCCCGTAAGGACTTTTGAAGGGGAAGGACTTCCTTTTGGAACCGTTCTGACGCTTCCGGCCACAGGTTCCGAAATGAACTCCGGATACGTAATTTCCAGAAGGGAAACCAACGAAAAATTGTCGACAGGAGGCCCGGGACTTTTCCCGCAGTTTTCGGTGCTGGATCCGGAAGTTGTAAGGTCAATTCCGCCGAGACAGATCGTCAATGGATTAACGGATGCTTATACCCACGTCCTGGAACAATATATGACGGCTCCTTCGTCAGCAGATTTACAGGAAAGAATTGCGGAAAGTATCCTGATCAGCCTACAGGAAACCGCCCCGAAAGTACTGGCCGATGATTTCGATTACGATGCCGCCGGAAATTTTATGTGGTGCTGTACGATGGCCCTTAACGGACTGATCCAGAAAGGCGTGATCACCGACTGGGCCGTGCATGCAATGGGCCACGAGCTGACTGCTTACTTCGGGATCGATCACGCAAGAACCCTCGCAATTATTGCACCTTCCCACTACCGATATAATTTCGAATCTAAGAAAGGAAAACTGGCCCAATACGCAGAAAGGGTTTGGGGAATTAAAGACGGAACAACGGAAGAAAAAGCGGAAGCCGGCATCAGAAAGCTGGAAGAATTTTTTCATAGTCTGAATATCCAGACCAGACTTTCGGAATATACCGAAGAGTACAATGGTACCGCAGAACGCGTAGAAAAAGCATTTACCGAAAGAAACTGGCTCGGCCTTGGAGAATATAAGAAGCTGACGCCTCAGGATGCTTATAAGATTGTGGAGATGAGTTATTAGAAGGTTGGAAGCGGGAAGCCGGGTGCGGGAAGTTTGTAAGGATAAAAATTCCGGTAATGAACTTCCGGTATCCGGCACACTGCTTCCAACCAATTTACCTTTTCTGCAAACATTCGTTTAAAAAACATGGATTTCATTATATATATTTCAAATTTATTTATATTTTAGCATATTGTAAATTTGTAAAAATGAAAAAAACATTACTTTTATTTGCCTTTTCAGCGCTAGCGCTTACTTCTTGTAAAGATGATGATATCCAAGCTTATGAAATGGATATGATGAAAGGCGATTGGAAGATTAGTAAAAAAGAAGTAATATCCGGGAAAGACGATAAGACTGCACTTAATACTGAAGTTCCTACAGGATGCAGTGTTAAGAATAATCTGGAGTTCAGGACAGACTATTATACCTCATTTACCACTTATGGCGGAACGGGAACAGACTGCCAGGTGGCTACGAAGCTTGAAGGAACTTACACTTATAATTCCGACACAAAGGATCTTGTGGTTACCTACAAGAACAACAGCCCGGTAAGTTACCGAATCGTTGTGCTTACCAGCTCGGAAATGAGAATCAAGCAGACCTCGGGCAATATCGATCAGAACGGAGATACAATCGTAGATGCAGAATACATTACCTACAAAAGATAAAAAAGAAACTCCCGAATTTTTCCGGGAGTTTTTTAATAAATGAAACAGAGAATTTAATATATCCTAAAATTATTAAACAATGAAGAAGATATTTTCAGCATTTTTACTGCTTACTTTTGTCCTGTTCTTTTCACAGGAAAAGCCGATGTTCTGGCAGGACATCCAACGTTTTAAACAACTGGATCAGGAAAATCCACCGGCAAAAAATGCCATCCTTTTAGTGGGTAGTTCCTCGTTTACCAAATGGACGGATGTTGCCCGCTACTTCCCGGATAAAACCATCATCAACAGAGGATTCGGCGGATCCAGACTTACGGATCTTAACTATTATGCCAATGGTCTCCTGAATCCTTACCAGCCCAAACAGATCATGATCTACTGCGGTGAAAACGATTTTGCGGATAATGATCAATTAAAGGCAGATGTAGTTGTGGACCGGTTTAAAACTTTTTATAAAAAAATCAGGTCTAAATTTCCTAACATCGAAGTGGATTATATTTCGATCAAATATTCCCCGAGCCGCGAAAAGCTTTGGCCGCAAATGAAAGAAGCCAATAAAAAGATCGCTGCCTTTATGAAAAAACAGCCTCATTCAGCATTTATCGATATTACGAAAGTCATGCAGGACGGCCAAGGAAACGTAAGAAAAGATCTCTTTGTAGAAGATATGCTTCACATGACACCGGAAGGCTACAGGCTCTGGACCTCAGTAATGAAACCTTATATGAAATAAGATGAACAGAGCTGCCCGGAATCTGCCTATTTACAAAAAGGCTGAAGAAATTTATAAAACGGTAACCATTATTACGGATCTGTTTCCGGAAGACAACAATTACCTGCAGAGCATCAAGTCCCATATCCTTGAGGACAGCATGGTGATCCTGGCGAAAATTTCCGGGGCCGAGGCCGTTAAGCTGTATGATATCAAAATGGAAAATGCGGCTATTATCCGTAAAGCGGCAAGGGATATTATGATCAGCGGAAATAATCTTGAAATGTTCGGCTTTGCGGATGCAAAATATTATAAACTGATCCGCAATCTCATTGAAGAATTCCGGGTTTTATTCGTAGACTGGGTAGCCGGATTCGATCCCAAGCATTTTATTGTGGATGATTGGGGGCTATTCAATCCACCCGGTATCACTACTGATTATGTCCAGCGTGACGATGAGCTTGATTTTTTGGATGAAGACCAAGATGATGAGGTATAGATAAAACTAAAGGCTGTTTCATGAGTAATGAGACGGCCTTTTCAATTTAAAAGATAATTGGAAAATTAATTTTGATGAAGTTATTTTTTTTCATTTCTTTGCATCTTTAAAATTAATATAAATCCATGAAAAAGCTATTATTTCTCGCCGTATCGGCCGGCTTCATTTTTACTTCATGCAATAATGACAATGAAGGAGACTCCAACTCGATCGTAGGTACCTGGAGACCTGTAAGCGAAAAAGCCATTTCCGGAAAAAACGGAAATACCCTGTACAACGATCCCCACTCTTCCTGCTACAAAAAGAGTACATTTAATTTTAAATCGAACAACACCGTATCCAGTACGATTTACGATGAAAACTCAAGCGGGAACTGCGAAAATTACGGAACTGATACGTCTCCGTATTCTTATGATCCGGGAAACAAGCAACTTACCGTTGATGGTGAAACCAGCGAAGTGGTAGTCCTGAACAGCAAAGAACTGCATGTTGTGAGTGATTATGATGACGTAAACGGTGACGGCGTTGATGATAAAATTATTCTGGTAATGGCCAGATAACAGAAACACCCGGAAATTTCCGGGTGTTTGCTTTTTATTTCTTTCTTTTCGATTTTGATATGGCTTTCTGCTGCGCCCTGTTGGCTCCGAATTTTTTCGGTGCTTTTCTTTTTGAAGGCCCGCCCCAGTTTTCTTTGGTATTTTTCGCTTTTTTCTCATGGAATGCGCCGCCTCCTTCGCCGATTTTTACCATCGCAGGATTTTTCATAACTACCTGCTCTTCTTCAGAAGCGATCTTTTTAGGGTTGATCTTCACCTCTGAAGGGAAATCGATGTACTGGAGTTCCTTATCCATCAGCAATTCTATATCCAGCGCCAGGGTTTCTTCTTTTTTGGTAACGAAAGTAATGGCCTTACCATCTTTGTCCGCCCTACCCGTTCTACCGATCCTGTGGATGTACTGCTCGGGAATATCAGGGGTTTCAAAGTTGATGACATGGGTAATATCCGAAATATCCAGACCTCTGGCCATAACATCCGTTGTAATCAGGCCTTTGATTTCTTCCTGCTCAAAACGTTTCATCGCCTTCAGCCTGTAGTTCTGGGATTTATTGGAGTGGATGACATCAAACTGTTCAGGGAAAAGCTCGTCGATTTTCGTAAACAGCAGGTCTGCATTTTTTTTATTATTGGTAAAAATCAACACCTTGGACATATCGGCGTCCGTTTTCAGCAGATGTTCAAGTAAATTGATCTTGGTATTAAAATTCTCGACTTTATAAGCCGTCTGCTCGATTTTCTCAAGCGGCGTTCCCGATTTGGCGAGGGAGATTTCAATAGGACCGGCAAAATACGTATCCAGCATTTCGTCTACCGCATCGGTCATGGTTGCGGAAAAAAGGATATTCTGCCTTTTGTCCTTCATCATTTCAAAAATGTGGGTCAGCTGCGGCCTGAAACCAAGGTTCAGCATTTCGTCAAATTCATCGATGATCAGCTTCTGGACTTCTTTCAGGGAAATGGCATTGTCAATGGCAAGATCCATTACCCTACCCGGTGTTCCGATCAGGATATCGCATCCGTTATCGAAAAGCAGCTTCTGGGTATTGATGTTTTTACCTCCGTAAATTCCGATCACTCTTGCAGTAAGATTTTCCGTTAGCTTTTCTACGACTTCCGTTACCTGAACCACAAGTTCCCTTGTAGGAACCAACACCAATACCGTGGGATTCCCGGATTTGTTGTATTTCCAGGTTTTCAATACCGGTAACAGATAAGCCAATGTTTTTCCGGTTCCGGTTTGGGCAATACCCATTACGTCGCGTCCGGAAAGAATCGGCCCGATACTCTTCTCCTGGATCGGAGTAGGTTCAAATAAATTCAGGTCTGCTAAAACATCAAGGATTTTAACCGGCAGGTCAAAGTCTGCAAAAGTGAGTTGTTCCATTCTGCAAAGATAGACATTTAATTTTTTAAAGTTTAAAAATCTAAACTGCACTGACTGTGCAGATTTATTTAGACCAAAGTTATGATTTTCGATGATGCTTAAATTAAAGATTTACGAAATAGCACACCTTTGGCGTGCATCTCATTCACCGTTACTATTGCTACACAGATAGTATTCCTACGGAATATAGATTTTTAGGGTTGATCTTAAATTGGGTTTAAACTTTAAATTTAAAATTAATCATGCAGATTTTGCAGATTGCGCAGATTTCATCTTGAAGGCTAAGAATATCATCACTAATTCATCTCTTCTAAAAAATAAGTAATAGCACATTCCCGTCATTCATCGTTGCCGTTAAAACAGGTTTGCTCCGGAGGAGCAATATCTGTGTAGTTAAAGTTATAACAGAACTCCAGCGGAGTTCTATCTTTTTTATAGCCGATATTGAGATAACACACCTACGGCGTGCTTCTCATGCTTCCTTTATAATTGCTACACAGATAGTATTCCTACGGAATATGGACTTTTAAAATTGATGTTAACATTTCATTTTAAACAATGCATAATCAAATCAAACCGATGCGTCATTTATTTCCTCGTAATCCTCAGCAAAATCACAATGATTAAAAATACGGAAAAAATAAAACCCAGTACCGCTACCAAAGACAGTTCGCCAATCCTCGGGCCCGCTTCCGAGACAAAAACGATGGCGGTGGCAATGATGTTTGCACCTAAAACCATCGCCAATATCAGGTTGACAATGCTGGATTTGATCAGCTGGTTGGTTTTTTCAATATTTTTGATCTCGCTGGAAACGGTAAATTTATTTTCATCCAGCTTCTGCAAAACGGAGCGCAGCTCTTTCGGGATTTCATCTACATTATCGGTAAACATCAGCATCCGGTCCATTCCCGTTTTCATCAGGTTTTTGGGACTGATTTTTTTGACAAATATTTTCCTGGTGTAAGGATGAAGGCTTTTAACCACATCAAGATCCGGATTAATCGTTCTTCCTACCCCTTCGATCAGGCCGATTCCTTTAAACAAAAGGTAAAAATAATCCGGCATGTACAAACGGTTGTCTTTCAGGACATCTTTCATTTTATTGATAATCGCCTGGGGGTTGATCTCTTTTAATGAGGTACTGTGAACAAAGTTCAGGATATCCTCAACATCGGCCTCAAATCTCTTTTCATCCGGGATCTGATAGCTCACTGCCATTTTCTTAAGATAGCGGACAATTTTATGCGGGTTTTTCGCAACGAAACTTACAATGAGGTTTTCCAGGATTTCCTTATCATTCGGCGGAATCTTTCCGACAGCCCCAAAATCGATGAACACCACTTTTCCGTCTTTTTTTACCAGAATATTCCCGGCATGCGGATCGGCATGGAAAAACCCGTAGTCCAGGATCTGCGAAACGAAAAGCCTTAAACCGGTTTCGGAAATATACACCGGATCAATGTCATATTCTAAAAGCGTCTTGGTATCTGTCACTTTAATCCCGTCGATAAATTCCATACAAAGAACATTGTTGTTGGAATAATCTTCATAGACTTTCGGAACGTACGTCTCTTTGCTGTTCTTAAAGTTCCTTCTGAACTGCAGGATATTTTCTTTTTCATTGATTAAAGAAACTTCTTCCAGTAAAGATTTCTCAAAAGTGGAAATCGCCTGCTTCAGATTCAGCTTCTCACCAATTTCTGAATAAGAGGATACCAGTTTTTCCAGATCCTTGATCAGCAGCAGATCATCTTCGATCAATGTCTGTACATCGGGTTTTTTAATTTTTAAAATAACGTCTGTTCCATCAGCGAGGACGGCTTTGTACACCTGTGCGATGGATGCTGTTGCGAGCGGCTTTTTTTTTATTTCAGAAAAGTGGTTCTGAACACTGATATTGAATTCGTTTTCCAGGATTTCTTCCACATTCATTTCTACCGTTTCCACTTTATCCTGAAGTTTCTGCAGTTCCTGGATAAGTTCCGGAGGAAGCAGATCTTCCCGGTTGCTGAAGGTCTGCCCCAATTTTACAAAGGTAGGCCCCAGCTCTTCCAGTACCAGCCGAATTCTTTCGTAGACCGTGCCTTTGGAAATAACTTCATCCGGATTTACGGGAATATCAGCTTTGTTTCCGCTGTTCATCCTTGCCAGCATATCTTTAAAGCCGTATTTGCTTAATACGGAAATGAGCCTGGCCGATCTTTTTAGTTTTCTTTGCTGCTTATCAAACATATTCCTGAAATATAGGTGCAATTTAATTCAAAAATTATTCCCTGCTGAACTTAGAGCCTGCTTAAATTTACCTTTTATATTTTAACATTAAGAATTTAAGGTATTTTAAATCAATGTCTAGGTTGCCTGGCCATATTCACCTTAAATCAACCGAAATCATCGTATTAAAATGAAGAAAAAACAAAGTTTATTTAATTCAGAAAATTAAGAGGAAGTGATCGATAGTTTGTCGGATCAAAATTTAGACAGGCTCTTAAATTTTTGTAGCAAATGTTAAATAAAATGTAATTATTTTCTGCAATGGAGATTATGTCCTGATTTTCTTTAACTTTACATTCACCAAACAGTGAAACTAACCTATAAAATTATTAAAATGAAAAATTTAAAAAAAGTATCAAGATCGGAGATGAAAAGTATTTCAGGAGGCGGACCTTTCGTCAACTGCTCAAACAAATGCTGTCCTGATGACGGAAGACCGAGATGTCCGAGATTAATCTGCCCGGCCGTAGTTTGTCCGCAGGTACTGTAATCCCCACGCAGCTTAAAACAAAAACGGAATGCAAATATGCGTTCCGTTTTTTATTAGCTAAAACACAGGTATAGTAGATTCTTGTAAGGTTAATCATCCCCTAGAAAAGAAGAGTACACCAATATTTAAAAATCTTTGATTTTTAATCTTATGTGTTCTGAAGTATTTTCATAGTCTGGATTTCAGATCTAGTGTTTCTAATGTGTTCATGCTTTAATTCTGTTTACTTTTTAGCTAAAAGATCAGAAATTACTTGAAATAATACCTTTTTGAATTTTAAAATTCCGAATGTAAAGCCAATAGCAAAAACATAATGGCTATCTGCTACTTACGCATTATTTCAGGTAGGTTTCATATAAATCTTTCCGGCGGTCTTTCATGACCTGAACAGAGCCGTGATGGTGAAGGTCTTTCAGCAGGTTCAAATCCACATCAACAATCAGGGTCATTTCCGTATTCGGGGTAGCTTCTCCTTTGACGGCATTCGATGGAAAGGCGAAATCAGACGGTGTAAATACGGCCGCCTGCCCAAATTGGATGTCCATATTGTTTACCCCCGGAAGGTTTCCGACACAGCCTGCTATGGCTACATAACATTCATTTTCGATTGCTCTCGCAGCCGCACAGTGGCGTACCCGTGTGTACGCATTCTGGGTATCGGTAAGGTAAGGTACGAACAGGATTTTCATGCCCTGGTCGGCCAGGATTCTCGGAAGTTCCGGAAACTCCACATCATAACAGATTACCAAGCCGATTTTTCCGCAATCCGTATCAAAAACACGGATTTCGTTTCCGCCTTTCATGCCGTAATATTTCCTCTCGTTCGGGGTGATGTGGACCTTTCGGTACTCGTCTACCCTGCCGTCACGGTGAAGGAGATAACTGACGTTATACAAGTCGTTGTTTTCAAAAACCGGCATGCTTCCGGAGATGATGTTCACGTTATAACTAATGGCCAGATCCGAGATTTTCATTCTGATTTCTTCTGTAAGCTTGGCCAGCTCAATCATACTGTCCCTTTCTGAAAGTTTATTAAACGGTGCCAGTAAAGGAGTGTTGAATAATTCAGGGAAGAGTACGAAATCGGCTTTGTAATCCCCCATCACGTTCACGAAGAATTCTACCTGTTCATAAAAGGCATCGATGTCCTTGAAATGCCGCATCTGCCACTGCACCAGTCCGAGCCGGATGATGCTGTCCTGCATTGTTGTTGTCTTCTTGCTGTAGTAAATATTATTCCACTGCAGGAGTACGGCATTTTCGCGGGAAGATTCATCTTCAGGAAGGTACCCTTTCAGCACCTTGATCGGCAGGAAATTATTGGAAAGCTGGAACGAAAGTACCGGATCATAAATTTCCTTATCACGGACTTTCCGGATGTATTCCCTTGGTGAAAGATCGGTGTGCTTATGATAATTCGGTATTCTGCCTCCCAGGATAATCGACCGCAGATTCAGCAGTTCGCAAAGTTCTTTCCGGGCATCATACAGCCTTCTTCCCAAACGCAGCTCCCTGAACTCCGGATCTACAAAAACTTCAATTCCATACAGGACATTTCCCGTAGAAATATGGGTATTGAAGGTGTAATTTCCCGTAATATCGCTGTACGTATGGTCATCACCGAATTCATCGTAGTTGACAATGATGGATAAGGCCACGGCAGCCAGTTTCCCGTCTACCGTAATGCAGATTTGCCCTTTCTGGAACATGGTCGTCAGCTTTTCAATGCTTCTCCTGGACCAGACGTATTCCGACATTTGCGGATAAGCCCTCTTCATGGTCTCTACCAGTTCCGGATAATCGGCTACGGTGAGCGCTCTTGTTTCTATTTGCATCTGATGTAATTTTGTTTAAATGTAGGCAATTTTTAAGTAAATAAAGATGGATAGGAATACGAAAATGGATAGGATCAATTGGCACTTCCGGGCATACTCATCTCTGAAATACGGCTAAGATCCACAGAATCATTGGCCATATCGTATTTTACATACATGATCTTCCACTTCTGCTTCATTGCCTCTTCCATTGACGGATAATGGTCTTTAATTATAAAATGTTCTTTCATCCGGTTAAAATCCTTATAATCCAGCTGAAAAATATCTTTAAGCTTTTCAGATACCAGAAATTCGTAACCCTTATATTTGAAATACCCGTATCTGCCATTTTCAAGATCATCTTCCCTTTTAAAAAAATTCTCTTTTACAACAACAGGCTTATTATTGGTAAATAAAATCTTCGCTTTTTTTTCTTTCGGAATTGATATTCCTGAAACCATGATGAATTTTTCCGGGTTTCCATTTCCCAGATCTTCAACGAATTTATCAATCTGTGCCGTTATTTTCTTATTCCTGACAATGTCATTTATTTCAGGATCTTTCTGACAGCCAAACCACAGTAATACGATTATAACGGCAATGATATTTTTCATGTATGAATTTTTAATTTCATAAATGTAAGAAATTCAAACCAGACGGCATGGGACTTCGAGGTCTTCCGTAAGATAATAGCTGCAGCATAACCGGTGGTAGCCGTCGGCGATAATCAGCTTTTCATGATTGCCACGGACCAGAAGAATAGGAGAAAGCTTCTTGCTGTTCTTTACTTTTTTAAGGTTTTCCTTTACATGGATGTTGTCTTTCGGGAGCAGAGGCAGACTACTCGCCCGGAAAATATCTTTCGATTTCTTTTGAATTGTTTTTGCCTGCTGCAGTTTCTGAACGAATGTGGCCGCGGTTTCAGGTTCAAAGATCAGTTCAAGATAATCCTGAGCGGCGGGAAAGTCGTGGTCTTCAGGCTCAGGCAGCCAGATGTTACTGTACTGAGCGGCTTTTTGTTTGGTATTCATCGTATGCCGTGTTAAAATTGGTAAGCGTGGATTCTGGTGTCGTTCATCATCTGGTTGATAAGTTGCTGATGGCTATTGATGTTACCCATGATTTTCCAGGTGGTAGAAAAGCCATTGGCATCATAACGCTGGCGGACCAGGGAGAACTTCAGGCTGTAACGGTTAAAAAGGGTTTCACAATATTCAAGATCGTTCTGATCCAGGGTGGTAATCGAATATTCCCTGATCTTATGACGGTTGTCGATGAAATCCTGAAAATAAGAAAGAAAAGTGAGGATCAGCAAAACAAGCGCTACTCCCAACAATGCCAGGTAAATATGTCCGGAACCGATGCACATTCCCAGAGAAGCGGTTGCCCAGATGGTGGTTGCCGTCGTAATGCCGCCGATTTTATTATCATCCTTGAAGATAACGCCGGCCCCAAGAAATCCGATTCCGGTTACGATATTCGCCGCCAGCCTGTCCGGGTTGGCAATACCGATTTTCAGGGAAAGGATGGTAAAAAGGCAGGAACCGAAACTGATCAGGATGAACGTTCTTAATCCTGCGGATTTGTTGCGATATTCTCTTTCAGCTCCGATCAGGAGGCCGATGATAACGGAGATAACAATAAGTAACAGATCATTTCCGGTAGTCCACGTTCCGATTATTTTCATGAGGTAATTAATATCAAAAATATAAAATAATGGGGTACGGAGTTGAATTGCGTTATTAAAATTTGATTAAATATAACGGGCTGGAAGATGGGTGCTGGAGGCTGGAAGTTTTATAATCGAATACAGTCATATGCAAATCAAAAGCATTATGTATGTCTTATACGAACAATTATTTTTTAAACCTGCTTCTATTTTCAAACGCAAAGTTTATTTTTCATACTGTATTATGTCAGCTGGCAAAGAAAGGATCAGTAAACTGATCTGATGAAGCGTATGCATAATCAATATGCTTTATCAGTAAAAATGCCGCTTTTCCTCTGTTCTTTAATCTATTAATGACGATCAGGTTTTGTATTTTAAGAAGTAACACTCTTGAGCATCTGTGAAAATTTATGGTGTTGAATTAAACCTGACGGGTTTTTGGAAACCCGTAAGGTTGGATTGGTGTCTGTAAAATAAAAAAAACCTCCCTTCCGGGAGGCCAAAAAAACACAAATGATGAAAAAAAATTATTTCGAAGTACAAAGGTATTCCGAAGAAATTTATTCTTTTATGAGTATAATCAATCTCGTTAAATTACTCCCACTCGATGGTTGCAGGCGGTTTACTTGAAATGTCATAGGCGACTCTATTGATTCCTCTTACCTCGTTAATGATCCTGCTTGAAACAGTATCTAAAAATTCATAAGGAAGCCTGCTCCAGGTCGCCGTCATGAAATCGATAGTATTTGCTGAACGGACAACCGCCGTATATTCGTACGTTCTCTCGTCTCCCATTACGCCTACGGATTTTACCGGAAGCAATACCACGAAAGCCTGGGAAACTTTCTCGTACAAATCGTTTTTGTACAATTCTTCGATGAAAATATCATCGGCTTCCTGCAGTATTCTTACTTTTTCAGCGTCTACGGCTCCGAGTATCCTGATACCCAATCCGGGACCCGGGAAAGGGTGACGATGTACCAGATGATGAGGAATACCCAGTTCTTCCCCTACTTTTCTTACTTCATCTTTGAAGAGTTCTCTTAAAGGCTCCAGCAGCTCGAATTCCATTTCTTCCGGAAGACCGCCTACGTTGTGGTGGGATTTGATTACGGCAGACGGCCCGTTCACCGACTGGCTTTCGATCACATCCGGGTAAATGGTCCCTTGTGCAAGGAATTTAGCCCCTTCAATTTTATGGGATTCTTCGTCGAAGACATGGATGAATTCGTTTCCGATGATCTTTCTTTTGGCTTCAGGATCGTCAACACCGGCCAGCTTGGATAAAAATCTTTCGGAAGCATCTACCAGCTTGATGTTCATGTGGAAATGCTCTCCGTAATTATCCATTACCTTTTTACTTTCGTCTTTTCTCAATAACCCGGTATCTACGAAAATACACGTCAGCTGATCTCCGATGGCTCTGTGTATTAACACAGCAGCTACCGAGGAATCTACTCCACCGGAAAGACCAAGGATCACTTTCTGATCGCCTACTCTTTCACGGATTTCGGCTACGGTTTTGTCGATATAGTTGGTCAGTTTCCAGTTTTTCTCTGCATCACAGATTCCAAAAACGAAGTTTTCCAACATTTTGCCGCCTTCTTCGGTGTGGGAAACTTCCGGATGGAACTGTACACAATAGATTTTCTTTTCTTCGTTGGAAATGGAAGCGATAACACCGGATTTTGCATTTAAATCAAACCCTGCAGGCAGCTGTCCCACTTCGTCGAAATGGCTCATCCAAACTACGGAATTATTGGTTATGCCTTTTAATAAAGAAGATTCTTTTACGATTTCCAGGTGGGCTTTTCCGTATTCCCCTTTTACGCCTTTGTGCACTTTTCCGCCCAAAAGGTGCGCGGTAAGCTGCATCCCGTAACAGATTCCCAATACCGGGATTCCCTGTTCGTACAACTCTTTTTCTACAAGGTGGGCATTTTCTGCGTTTACGGAGCTTGGTCCTCCGGAAAGGATGATTCCTTTCGGCTGTTTTTCAAGGATGGTTTCCAGAGGGGTGTTGAATGGTAAAATTTCGGAGTATACGCCCATTTCACGGATTCTGCGTCCGATCAGCTGGTTGTATTGGGATCCGAAATCCAATATGATAATACCGTTGTTCATTTTTATAATTGATGAATAATGATTGATAATTAATGTTTAAACGGGCTAAAGCCCCTATTGATGAAAAATGACTGCCGTTTCTGCAAAGACCACTGCCCCAGCCCTGATAGGAGCGGTTACCCCACAGCGGGCCGGCAAGGCCGGGGCGCGAGGAGTATGAGCGGATAGCAGGTTCCCGGCTCCTTAAAAAAAAGCCCCGAAAAATCAGGGCATTATTTTTAAAACTTTCCGATGTCTTCTCTGTAGAAGCCGTAATCGAAATGTACGTGACCAGCGTCTTCGTATACTTTTTTGCGGGCATCTTCGTACGTAGCTCCGGTAGCCACGATGTTCAGTACCCTTCCGCCGTTGGAAACCACTTTGTCTCCTTTGCGGATGGCTCCTGCGTATAAAAGTTTGCTGTATTTCAGACGGTCTTCACCTACGATTTCAAAGCCTGTCTCAATATTTCTAGGGTAACCTCCTGAGCACATTACCAGACAAACGGCTTTTTCATCCTTGAATTTGAGTTCGATGTCTTTTCCTTCCATACAATCCTGGATCACATCCAATAGGTTGTTTTCCATCAAAGCCATCAGAACCTGAGTTTCAGGATCCCCGAATCTCATGTTATATTCAAGAAGGTACGCTCCTTTTTTGGTCACCATCAGTCCGAAGAAAATGATTCCTTTGAAGCTAAATCCTTCCGCTTTCAGTCCGTTAACGGTCGTTTCCAGAATATTCTTTTCAAAATCCGCGTAGTGTTCCTGGGTGAATTCAGGGCTTGGTGCTACACATCCCATTCCTCCGGTGTTGTGGCCGGTATCCCCGTTACCTGCTTTTTTGTAATCTTTGGCAGCGATACATGGGAACAATTTATTTCCGTTGGAGAAAGCAATAATGGAAGCTTCAAAACCGTCAAGGAATTCTTCGATTACCAGTCTGATTCCTGCGTCTCCGTAGATTCTCTTGATCATGAAATCGTGGATGGTTGCTTCCGCTTCCTCACGGGTATCGCAGATCACCACGCCCTTTCCTCCGGCAAGGCCGCTGGCTTTTACCACCAACGGATATTCGTGATCCTGCACATAGGAAATGGCGTCATTGTATGAATCAAATACTTTGGCCGTAGCGGTTTTGATACCATAGGTCTGCATGAATTTCTTGGAAAATGCCTTACTTCCTTCGAGGCTGGCCACTTTCTGGTTCGGGCCGAACACTTTAAGGTCGTGCTTTTTAAATTCATCCCGGATCCCTGCAACCAGAGGAGCTTCCGGACCTACGATGGTAAGGTCTACTTTTTCCTTGATGGCAAAATCCCTGAGATCTTTAATATCGGGTATGTTAACGTTTTGTCCTATAACATCTGTCGTCGCATTTCCGTTAGCAAAAAACATTTTTGTAATTCTCGGGTCATTCTGAAGCTTTACTGCCAAAGCAGATTCTCTTCCCCCTTCACCTATGATTAATATTCTCATACTTTATTTAATTAACTCGTCTATAATTTACAAATATATCATTTTGGACGGTATAAATACAATCCAGACTTATTTTTAATTCTATTTTAATTAGTGTAAAAAGTGTCTTATTCCAGTGAACATCATAGGAATGTTGTGCTCATTGGCTGCATCGATGCTATCCTGATCTTTTACGCTTCCTCCAGGCTGGATGATAGCCGTGATTCCTTCCTGCGCGCAGAAATCCACGACATCACGGAATGGGAAAAAAGCGTCTGAAGCTAAAACAAGGGCACCTGAGAATTTCTCTTTCGCTCTTTCAATCGCCTGCTGGGTCGCCCAAATCCGGTTCACCTGTCCGCCACCGATCCCGAAAGCCTGGATTCCGTTGGATACCACGATCGCATTGGATTTTACATATTTTACCACTCTCTGGGAAAACAGCAATGCTTTTCTTTGCTCTTCAGTAGGCTGGGTTTCAGTCACTACTTTGATATCGTCTGAGAAAATGCTGTCGTTGTCCTGAACCAGGATTCCGCCATCGATCTTTACCCAAGTCTGCTTATCGGAAACCGGGTTAACGATTTTAATGATTCTTAAGTTTTTCTTCTTTCTTAAAACTTCAAGGGCTTCCTCATCAAATTCGGGAGCCATTACGATTTCAAGGAACGTTTTGTTCAGTTCTTCTGCTGTTGCCGCATCGATTTTGTAGTTCATTGCAACAATTCCGCCAAAGATGGAAACCGGGTCGCATTCGAACGTTTTCTGATAGGTTTCAAGGGCTGAAGTTCCGATCGCCACTCCACAAGGAGTAGAATGCTTAACGGCGCAACAAGCCATTTCTTCTTTAAATTCCGTAACCACTTTCCAGCAAAGGTCCATATCTCTTAAATTATTAAAAGACAATTCCTTACCACCTAGCTGTTCAAAATCCTTCATCGCTCCGTTCTCGAAAGTAGAAATGTAGTAAGCAGCCGTCTGATGCGGGTTTTCACCGTATCTCAGATCGGAAACTTTTTTGTAGGAAGCATTCAGATAAGCAGGATATTCTTCATCAAGCAGCATTCTTGAGATCGCCGCGTCATAAGCCGAAGTAAGGTTGAATACTTTTCCTGCCAGCTTTTTACGGGTTTCGATGTAGGTATCGCCGTTCTGTTCCATTTCTGCCTGTACAGCAGCATAATCTTCCACATCGGTAATTACCGTTACGGAATCAAAGTTCTTCGCCGCAGAACGAAGCATGGAAGGACCGCCGATGTCGATAAATTCTACCTTTTCGTGAAGAGAAATGTCTTTGTTTACATTCTCAAAGAAAGGATACAGATTTACGATCACCATGTCGATCAGCCCGATTCCGTGTTCCTGAACAGTGTTCATGTGTTCTTCGTTGGAACGCACGGCCAACAGCCCGCCGTGTACTTTCGGGTGAAGGGTCTTCACTCTTCCGTCCAGCATTTCAGGGAAATCGGTTACTTCATCAATCTGAATGGGATTTAAACCAGCGTCTTTCAAATGTTTGAACGTTCCTCCCGTAGAAATCAATTCATAATTCCGGGCTTCGAGAAACTGTGCAAATTCGGTTAATCCGCTTTTGTCAGAAACACTGATTAAAACTCTCTTTTTACTCATTTTACTTTCGATTTTTTACTTTTTACAGCTATTTCAAACTGTAGACCGGTTCTTTCACCTCCGGTCTTTATTTTTACTTAGATTTTTACTTGTTTGAGCACTTTGTTAAATGCTACTGCCGGGATCACTCACTAACCACCCCGTCAAAAATTCTTTCTGAATTTTTGCCACCCCTCCAAGGGAGGGGAATTTTCTTTATTACCCGTTGCCCAATACTTTGTTGATGGCTTGCGGGAAGATCTCGTATTCTACCTGGTGGACTTTCTGAGCAACAGTTTCCGCGGTATCTTCTTCCGTTACCGGAAATGATTTCTGAAGGATGGCTTCCCCTTCATCGATTCCGGGTGTTACAAAATGTACGGTGGCACCGCTTTCTTTTTCCTTTGCTTCAATCACCGCTTCATGAACATGGTGCCCCCACATTCCTTTTCCTCCGAATTTCGGAAGCAGTGCAGGATGGATATTGATGATCTTTCCGGTCCAGTTTTCACAGAATTCAGGCTTTAGAATGGATAAAAAGCCGGCCAATATGATGAGATCCGTACTTTCAGGAATAACTTTTGCCAGTTCGCTGCTGAAATTCTTTCCTCTCGGAATAAGAACATTTTCTATATTATGTCTTTTTGCCCTTTCCAGTCCGAAACATTCCCTGTCAGCTACTACCAAAGATACTTTTGCATTGGGGATTTCCCCGCTGTCGATGGTATCGATGATCCGCTGAAGATTGGTTCCTGAACCTGAAACGAGTACAACAATGTTTTTCATAATTATAATGTAACCATATATCAGTATACCAACGTAACAATGTTTAAGATTGTTAAATTGCTACATTGTTATATTGGTAGATTTATATTGAAAGATTGATCTTTTCGTTTCCTTCGGTAATTTCCCCGATTTCATAGGCGTCGTCCAGAAGATGAAGGACTTTTTCCGCATGTTCCGTATCTACGACCAAGATCATCCCTACCCCCATGTTGAAGGTTCCGAACATTTCTTCGCGTGCTACGCCGCCTCTTTTTTCAAGTTCCAGCATGATGCCAGGAATTCTGATTTTTGAAGCATCGATGGAAGCACATAAACCGTCGGCGATAATTCTAGGAATATTTTCGTACAATCCTCCGCCGGTGATGTGGGCAATTCCTGCTACTTTCACTTCTTCAAGGATTTTGTGGATGTCTTTGTAATATAATTTAGTAGGTACTAAAAGCGTTTCGTATAATGGTTTGCCTTCAAATTCTTCATTGAAGTCCGGGAAGACTTTTCTTACGAGGGAGAATCCGTTGGAGTGGAATCCTGAGCTTGGCAAAGCAATGATTTTATCTCCTGCTTTGATCTGGGAACCATCAATGATTTCATCTTTTTCAACAATCCCTACGCAGAATCCGGCAACATCGTAATCTCCGGGCTGGTACATTCCCGGCATTTCAGCCGTTTCACCGCCGATCAGGGCACAGTTGTTGTCTTTACAGGCATTTACCATTCCCAGGACGATTTCCGCAGCAATTTCGGAATCCAGTTTTCCGCAAGCCAGGTAATCGAGGAAGAATAAAGGTTTTGCCCCGTGGCAAAGGATATCATTGGCACACATTGCAAAACAGTCTACCCCGATGGAGTCGTATTTTTTGGAATCCAAGGCTACTTTAAGCTTTGTTCCTACACCATCGGTTCCTGAAACCAACACCGGGTTTTTATACCCTCCGATTTCATAGAAAGCTCCGAAACTTCCCAAATGGTTCAGTACATTGGAATTGTGTGTTTCGCCCACCGCCTTTTTAATCTTGTCAACGGTTTTGTATCCTTCTTCTTTGTCTACGCCTGCTGATTTGTACGTGTTGCTCATGCTTAATAATTTAACAATGTATCAATCTAACCGATGTAACAATAAAAGCCTGGCCGGCAAACTGGTATATTGATCAGTCGATACTTTTATTTCTAAATTTTATTTTAAATTTTGAAAACAAAAAAGCCGACAATCTTAGTAGATTATCGGCCGTTGTTTTATCTCAGAATTTCAGAGCCCACAATATTCCCTTTCTCGGAGAAACATTCTTTAAAAGTGGTCTGAATTTTCATCTTTTTTCTTTTTGCAAAGATATTAATTTTATATTAATTTTCAAACCTATTTTTCAAGGATCGATTCCAGTGTCGAAATCTTCTCCAATTTTTCTTTCAACTCGTTGTCTTTCTCTTCATTGGAAACTTTCTGAGCTGTTTTATCAAAATTATCATTGAAAAACGGAAGCGTAAATGTATCTACGATATTTCCACCATGCAAAGGGAAACGCTTGGCCGCCGCCTCCAAAACGCCCAATCCGCCTCTTCCTCCGGGAGCGGTAGCCATCAGCAGCATCGGCTTTTCATTCCATACCGCTCTGTCCTTGATCCGGGAAGTCCAGTCGAACACATTTTTAAAAGCGGTGGAATAGGTTCCATTGTGCTCGGAAAGAGAAACCAGAAGAATATCCGCCGCATCTATTTTGGCAGCAAAATCTTTTGCTTCCTGCGGAACTCCGCTTTCCACTTCGCGCTGATGCTTGTAGATCGGCATTTCAAATAAGTTCATATCTACGGTTTCCACCTCAGCATTCGGCACTAAGGATGCAGCGTAAGTCACTAAAAGTTTATTGATGGACGTATCGGAATTGCTTCCTGCAATAGCTAATATTTTCATTGTTTTATCTGTTGGGTAAGTTTGTTTGTTTTTATTGCCGCAAAGATCGGAAGATTTTTGGGAAATGGAGTGTTTTCAGATATAGATTATTATTAAACTTCTTATTGATTGCATGATATTAATTTAAAACGAAGCCCGCAAAGATTCTTTATTACTGCTAACTCCTTTTAAGTCCGCAAAGGACAAAGACCATAATAGTTTTAAATCATTATTCTAAAAACAAAGGCCGATTAAGGATTTTACTCTTGAGTTATTACTTTAAATAGTCCGGTAATTCCATCGGAACTTCCATCAGAAGGATTTCGGTATCTTCCACGGCTTCAATGTTGAAGCTTTGGGTATCCCAGATTCCCAAACCGTCTCTTTCATTCAGGATCCGGTCTCCTACTTTTGCGCTTCCTTTGAGAACAAAAGCATATACTCCGTTCTCTTTTTTATTCAGCGTGTAGTTTTTGCCGTTTCCTTTGGTGAAATTGGCCAGGCTGAACCATGCATCCTGATGGATCCATACCCCGTCATCGTTTTTATTTGGAGACAGGATCTGTTGAAACCCGTTAATCTTTTCTCCTTCTTTAATACTTTTCTGGTCATATCTCGGCTCTACGCCTACTTCTCTAGGAAATACCCAAATCTGCAGGAATTTTACTGCCTGGTCTTTGTTCTTGTTGTACTCGCTGTGCATTACTCCGGTTCCGGCACTCATCACCTGGATTTCCCCTTTCCTGATGACCGCGGTTGTTCCCATTGAATCTTTATGCTCCAGGTCGCCTTCCAATGGAATGGAAATAATCTCCATATCCCGGTGCGGATGCGTTCCAAAACCCATTCCCTGGGTTACGGTATCGTCATTCAATACCCTTAATACGCCGAAGTTCATCCGGTCCTGATTCTGATAGCCTGCAAAGCTGAAGGTATGGTAACTGTTCAGCCATCCGTGGTTGGCATGTCCTCTGGTGTCTGCTTTGTGATATACTGTTTTCATATCGTGATTATTTATAGTACAAAGGTACTTTGGTAAACGTGGGAAAGTGTTGATGTAGGGTAAGAAAGGAGGAAGGGTTCAAGATTCTAGTTTTCAGGTTTAAGGTTTAAAGTTCAAAGTTTAAAGGTTCATTGAATTGATTTACTTTAATACTTTTATGATTGATTATGATCCGGTTATAAACCTTCAAGGTTTTGGAAACCTTGAAGGTTTGTTGGAGGTCAAAAGCTTATATGATTTGCTCCGGAGAGCAATATCTGTGTAGTATAAATGTATAAATCCTGACCAGAACTCGATAGGAGTTTTATCTTTTACCGTACTACAGATAGCACACCTCTGGCTTGCTGTTTACGTTGAAACCTGTTTTTCTACACAGATATCATTCCTACGGAATATTGTTTTCTCTAAATATTCCCAGACAAAACACCATTCGTATTTGTCAATGGTCAATTCCTACGGTTGAATAGTGAATTGTTAACGACTTCAAAAATTCACTTGCACGGCAAAATTGACTATTGACCATTCACCTCTCTCCAATGTTGAATCCTTAACCTACTTTTAAAATTCACTTCCATAGCAAAAATTGACCATTGACCATTCACAATCTGCTAAAACGCTTCTTCAATCTTCGAGTTTTTCCGCAGGATCATCAGGAGAATGAAAATAACCACCGTACATCCGGTGAGAAACCGGAGGATCAGTGCGGTCCGGTCCGAGAAATGCCCCAGCGTATTGGTGATGATGCCTGTTCCGGCCTGGTTGGCCGCCATCAGAAATCCGGAAACCAGTACTGATATTGATGGAAATTCAACCGTTCCCCAACCGATGGAGCCGGGAAACAAAGTGCCCATGAAAAATCCGGTCAGGAACATCATGACAACCAATATTCCGGGATCGGGATAGATCCAGAGTGCAGTCAACAATGCTGCTACGGCCAGAGGCGAGCTTAGAAATAGCGACGAAAGGTTGAACCTTTTTGAGAAAATCCCGAAAAGCAGCCGGTTAACTGCAATCCCGCCCCAAAAGAGGGACAGCCCGAGACTTGCCTGCTGACTGCTGAGTCCCTGGTTTTTAAGGATCACGGCTCCGAAGCTCCCGAAGGTACCTTCAATAAATCCATATAAAACAATGGCCGAAAAAAACAGCCAGAGCCGGGAAGGAATTTTAAAGTGCCCGGGAAGCTGGAAGAGTGATCCTTTTTCAAGCCGGAGACTCAGGAAAAAAATAAACAGGACTGCGACCAGTATAAATACCGTTCCGGGAACATCCATCCAGTTCTGCAGGCTGCCGACCGCATTGATCATCAGTGGCGATGCTGAAGTTCCCAATCCGACCAGGAACTGCAGGATGAGAATGGATGAGGATTTATTATTTCCGGATAGGCTTGCTGCCAAAGGATTCAGGGTGGTGATGGAAAGCCCGAAGCCGGTTCCGGTACAGGCTACCAGTACCATCAATGCCGGAAACAAAACCGATTGATCTCCCATGAAAAACTGTAACCCCCAAAGACCTGCCGTAGCGGCCATCATCAGCACCAACCCTGTCCCTAAAATGAGTTTGGGCCCGGCTTTGTTCACCAGGAACGGAGCCGCAAGGCACGAAGTAATGATGCAGATAACTTGCGGGATAAACAGATTTCCAAATTGTGCAGAAGAAAGACCGAACAGGGAAGTATCGGTAAAAGCGCTGCTCAGCGCCGGAAAGATCACGAAATTAAGTCCCGTGAAAAATGCCAGCACATAGACGACGGTAATTTTGGCTATGCGTGAATTCATGATTTCAGCACATTGTTTTTGATATACTCTCCAACCCTCAGTGCCATTGCAATAATGGTCAGTGCCGGATTTACTGCTCCGCTGGAAACGAAAAAGCCGCCATCGACAATATAGAGGTTATTAAGATCATGAGCTTTACAATAGGTATCAACAACTGAAGTTGCCGGATCTGTGCCCATTTTGGTAGTTCCGTTCTGGTGTGCCGGCGAGGCAATGTCCATTCCTTTGCTGAAATAGATCCCTTTAAACAAAAAGGAGTCAAATTTTCCGGAAGCTTTCAGGGCTTTGATCAGTTCTTCTTTTAAGTAACCGTGCCCCTCCTGATTGTTCGGCGTATAACTGATTTTGATCTGTCCGTTTTCTACGGTTACCCTGTTTTCAGGATCCGGAAGATCTTCGGAGGTCAGCCAGAAATCAACGGCATGTTTGGCCATCAGCTCGAAAGTAAATCCGGGTGCCGGAACCGGGCTGTCTGCCTTGATCTGGTGTTCATCTGATTTTCCCAGCATCTGGATGTGCCCGAGCGGATATTCATAGCCTTTATTGGCATGGTAAAAATCATTGACTCCGAAAGTTTTCCCGAATTTGGTAGGGTTCGGTTCGGTGTAAATTGCTACCAGAGCGGAATTCTGGTGGAACATATAGTTCCGGCCCACCTGATCCGATGAATTGGCCAGTCCGTTGGGGAATTTTTCACTTTTACTTTCCAGAAGAACCGCCGCCGAATTGATGGCTCCTGCCGAAAGAACCACCAGCTCCGCCGTCAGCGTTTTGGTTTCACCGTTCTGCTCTATTACAACTTCCGTAACGGTGTCCCCTGCTTCGTTGGTATTCAGCCTTAAGACTTTAGTATTGGTCATGAGTTGCACATTCGGATGTTCCAGTGCTTTTGAGAGTGAACACAAATGCGCATCACCCTTTCTTTCCGCAGCATCAGGAAATCCGTCAAAACGGTCTAAGGTGTAAGGTGCATTGGCTGTTTTATGGGGTTTGAGATTCACGCCGATCGGCAATTCAAAAGGATGCCAGCCGTAGCCGGACAATTCGTCCACCACTTCCTGGATTCTCGGTTCATGCGGCAGAGCAGAATAAGGATACGGTTCTTCATCGAAGGGTTCGGTAGGATCCGATCCTCTTTTTCCATGCACATAAAAAAGCTTCTCCGCCTGAAGATAGTATTCTTTCAGGTCACTATACTGAATAGGCCATGCCGGTGAAGTTCCGCCGTAATGTTTTATTTCTTTAAAGTCTTCTTCCCGCAAACGGAATAGCGCCGCTCCGTAAAATTTGGTATTTCCGCCTACGTTGTAATGCATTCCCGGACGGAAGGGTTTGTTGTGTTTATCCAGCCATTCGTCAGTCGTCGTATACCTGTTCTTCTGGAAAACCTCCACCGAATCCCAGTTTTCTTTTTCTACAGGGACATAATCTCCACGCTCCACAACCAGTATTTTTTTGCCGCTGTCGGCCAATTGATAAGCCATGGTAGCCCCTCCTGCTCCACTTCCTATGATAATAATGTCGTACATATTTCCGTTTGTTTTACTTAAAGTTAGTGATTATAAGCCTTCTTTAGCTTAAAATAAGATTAAATTTCCGGTAGATGATACAAATCGGGAACCAAACAGGAAGGGATGTTTTTTTATGAACCGCAGTTTTATTTTAACCGCAAAAGAGGCAAAAGATGTTACTGAATCATTAACGGCGGTTGTAACATATGAGTAACAGGAGATGAAGATGAAATCTCTGAAAATATTTTAGAGCACACGAGAAGGAAAATCAGAGATTTTCGGTAACCTATTGAATATTGAGATGATTTGTCCATCACGTCCTCTATTTAAATGAAGGTTCATCCGGTGGCTAAGCGGAGACAAAGCCACATGATCATGTCAGATATTTTAAGCTTCGGCTGAAGCCTGATGAAACCCGGTTTTTATGTGAATGGACTAAAGTCCATTCCTATTGATACGAAATTATTCGGGTATTACATTTTAGATAGCATTAAAATAAAAACTGCTTCAGCAAATGCCTGAAGCAGTTTTTATTTTGAAAAAGATTTTGAATCGAAGGATTGGGGACTTTCATAAACAATGTGAATTAGAAAGCTCTTAATTTTTTTTAGTCAGAGACCAACGAAAACTTCCAGCATCCAGTTTACTTCTTCCAGCCTATAATCCGATTTTTGCTTCGAGTCTAATTTAGCATAGTATTAAAAATGCACCTGCTGGATTTCCTCCTCAATTTCTTCCGGGGTTTCGTCTTCGGATCTGATGAAAACCAGGGTTAGAATGGCACCTAACAGCATGCAAATTCCTCCTACGACAACATAATCGATAGCCATTTTTCCGAATACGCCACTGACAATCGGTCCGCCGAATAAACCATTGATAATCTGCGGGATCACGATAAAGAAGTTGAAAATTCCCATATACACGCCCATTTTTTTCTGCGGGATTACTTCGATCAGCATGGCATACGGCATGGCCAGTATGCTGGCCCAGGCGAAACCGAGTCCGATCATGGAAATCCAAAGCAGCCCGGTGTCTTTAATGAAGTACATCAGGATGAGGCCGGTTCCCCCAAAAGCCAGTGCCAGGGCGTGGGTCTGTTTTTTCCCAATCCACTTAGCGAGCGGCGTCAGGATAAAAGCGAATGGGATGGCCCAAAGGTTGTACATCCCAAAGAGTTTTCCGGTAAGGTCGCCCGCATCATTAAAAGCCTTTGAATGCGTGTCCTCCGGTGACAGTCCGAAATGGTGGGTGGCCAGCGCACTGGTGGTAAATACCCACATGGTAAACAGGGCAAACCACGAAAAGAACTGCACGATCCCGAGCCTTTTCATCTGAGGCGGAATATTGGAAAAATCTTTGAAGATATCCTTAAACTTTGAAGATGGCGTGATTTCTTTTCCTCCTTCGAAAGCAGCAAATTCTGCCGGGGAATATTCTTTAGTGGTAACAATGGTATAAATGATGGTCAGGAGCAAAAATCCTGCTCCTACGTAAAAGGAATAGATGACGTTGTTTGCTACGAACCCTGCTGCGGCTTCATTTGAAACACCCAATTGTGTAAGCCAATCCGGTAGGTAAGAGCCGATCACGGCACCGATTCCGATCAGGATGGTCTGCACCGAAAAGCCGATGGTCCCCTGATGTTTCGGCAGCATATCCCCTACCAACGCACGGAACGGTTCCATTGCCACATTGATGGAAGCATCCATCATTGCCAGGAAAATAACGGCCAGAAGCAATACATTGGCTGCCATCATCTGCGTGGCCGATGCCGCATTCGGAAGCATGACCAAACCGATGGCGCACAGAATGGCCCCGATCAGAAAGTAAGGTTTCCTTCTTCCGAGCGGGCTCCAGGTGTTATCGCCCATATGTCCGATGATCGGCTGAACGATCAGTCCCGTCACCGGAGCGACCAGCCAGAACCATGACAGTTCATGGACATCAGCCCCGAAATTCGCCAGAATACGGCTGGCATTCCCATTCTGCAGCCCGAAAGCCATCTGAATTCCCAGAAAGCCCATGCTCATGTTGATGATCTGAAGCATGGATAATTCCGGTTTTTTCACTTTTCCGAATATGCCGGAATCCTGTTTTCCTGTCATTTCCGCCATTATTTTTTCAGTTTTTGAATTAAGGTATCTTCAATGGATGCTTTTTCTGCGACAACTTTATCCACCACTTCGTTCGGAACGGTCATGGAAAGTACATATTGTCTTACTTTCCAGCTTCCGTCGATCTTTTCCACCACTCCCGAACCGCGGCAGATTTTCATCTGGGTATCCAACAATTCATCAAACCAGGCCATTTTCCCGTCTTTGCTGAAATAGATATTCCTTTTCAGGGAAGTGAAGTTCCAGGTCTTCTTTTTATCAAAATACGGTTTTGCCCAGACCATAAAGGCTTTTTTGTCCCAGATTTCCGTAGCATCGGTGCCGATGAAAGTGGATTCGTCGGCGAAATAATTAAAGTAGGTATTGAAGTCGGCTTTTGCGGCTGCGACATTGAAACCATCAAGCATGGTACTGATGGCCGTTTTTTCACCGGCGTATTTCGTCTGGGCTGAAACGGCTGAAAAGCCCAGCGTCATCAGCATAAAAGTAAAGAGTATGGTTGTTTTTTTCATGTTGGATTGTTTATAAACCTCATAGGTTTTGAAAACCTATGAGGTTTGATTATAGAGATCTGTTATTTCAGTTCGATGACCATTGAGGTCCTGGCAGGAATAAGGAAGTTGGTTTTTACGGAAAATTCTTTCCCTGAAATAACATCTTTTCCTGTTGTAAATGGATTCAGCGATTCTGAAAAATGTTTTACGTCAACGTTTTTTTCCCGGTCATTGTTATTGAGAACCACCATGACGCTTTCTTTGTCATTATATCTGAAATAGACAAAGACATTCTCCTGGGGAACAAAATTTTTGGTTTTCCCGGTATGGATGACCTCCTTTCCTTTTCTCCAGTTCAGTAATTTCTGGGTAAACTGATAGAATTCTTTCTGGTTAGCGGTCTGTGAAGAAGGATTAAAAGCATTTTGTATATCTGATTTCCATCCGCCCGGAAAATCCCTGCGGATGTCGGCATCACCGCCTTTATTTTTATCGCCGCGCATTCCTACTTCGGAACCGTAGTAGATCTGGGGAATTCCGCGGACGGTTGAAATTACACTTAAAGCCATCTTGTAAGCTTTAGGATCGGCATTGAAGATTTCGTTCCATCGTTCGGTATCGTGGTTTTCAAAGAAGACCAATACATTGTTGATGTCCGGATACAGGAAATCGCTGGCGAGGCTGTTGTAGATCCGGTTCATCCCGCTGTCCCAGCCGTCATTTTCCCTCAGGGCTTTGGGCAGATCTCCGTACAGCATAAAATCCATGACGGACGGAAGATTGGAATTATAATGCGCCGCTTCCCCTGTTTTTGAATCCTTTTGCCAGGCGGAGATGTAGGCAGGGCTGCTGAGCCAGGTCTCTCCTACAATGTTAAACTTCGGGTATTCATCGGTGATGGCTTTGGCCCATTTGGCCATGGCGTCTTTGTCGTTGTACGGATAGGTATCTACTCTGAATCCGCCGAGTTCGGCATATTCGATCCACCAGATGGCGTTTTGGGTAAGGTATTTCAGAACGAGCGGATTGCTTTGGTTGATGTCCGGCATCGTTGTGTCGAACCAACCGTCGAGTGCCGATTGCTTATCGATTTGGGAAGCGTTGGTATCAAATTGAGTGGTGGTTTTGTAATTGGAACGTTTAAAGCCGTTTTCCCCATCACTAAAGGTATGGATCCAGTCTTTGGTTGGGAGGTCTTTGATCATCCAGTGGGAAATTCCCCAGTGGTTGGTCACGTAATCCATGACCAGCATCATCTTCCGTTGGTTCAGCTTACGGGAAAGCTCAACGTATTCTTCGTTGGTGCCGTAGCGGCCGTCGATTTTATAGAGATCGGTCTGTGCGTAGCCGTGATAGGAATAGACTTTTTCATTGTCTTCATTCACCGGAGTAAGCCAGACGGAGGTGGCGCCTAAGTTCTGGATGTAATCAAGATTGTTGATGATTCCCCTAAGGTCTCCGCCGTGGCGGCCGTTGGGAAGGCTGCGGTTGGCTTTTTCTGTAAGATCCGGCCTGGAATCGTTTTTTTCGTCGCCGTTGGCAAAACGGTCGGGCATGATGAGGTACATGACATCTTTTGAGGTGAACGATTCCCGGTTGGCAGAGTTTAGGTTTCTCTGTTTCAGTTCGTAGGTGTAAGAACCTGTTTTTTTCCTGCCGTCTTTAACGGTAATGCTGAATTTCGGAACGTTGATTTCGTTGGTATTGACCGTTACAAAAACGTAGTTCGGATTTTCTACTTTGAGGATCTCTTTGGGCTGAACGCCGTCTGAAAGTTCGATATTCTTACTGGCGATATCTTTTCCATAAACCAGGATCTGAAGTTCCGGGTTTTTCATCCCTTTCCACCAGAATGCCGGTTCTACCCGGTCCAGCGCTTTCTGGGAAAATACCAGGGACGCCAAGGAAACGGCAAAGGTGAGGTATATTTTTTTCATATTTACTATTGTTGAATCAGCGTTGATCTGGAAATACTACTGATTTTTTATTTTCAGTGTTCCGGAAGTGCTCCGGATGTATTTTTACGATGGTTTCTTAAAAGGCTCTCCTCCCATAGCCCCGATCGCAGCGGTTACCCCACAGCGGGGACGGCCATGCAGCGGCGCGAGGAGTATGAGCGGAGAGCGGGAAAAAGCTCCTGAAAATTATGGTCTTCAGGAGACTTCCGTTTTTATTTCACCGGCTTTGCAGAGATGGCAAAACCACCGCTTCTCACCATGTTGATCTTGATTTTAGACTTGCTGGTGACCGTCTTTTTGTAGATGTTGTAGCTTTGAGGATTGTTGACGTAATCCGCATCTTTTCCGTCTTCATATACCGTTACCTCATATTTCCTTCCTTTGTCGAGGAATGAGAAATCCACGGTGTATTCGCGCTTGTTTTCATCGGTAATCCCGCCGACGAACCAGTCTTCGGTACCTTTGGCTTTTCTGGCGGTGATGATGTAGTCTCCCGGTTCAGCGGATAAGATCTTCGTATCGTCCCAGTCGGCGGCAACGTCTTTGATAAACTGGAAAGCATCCATGTGACGTTTGTAGTTCTCCGGTAAATCGGCAGCCATCTGCAGCGGCATGTACATTACGACATACAGGGCCAGCTGTTTGGTCAGGGTCGTTTTCACGAAACGTTTGTCGCCCGGGAAATAGTAATCCAGTTTGGTCTGGAAGATTCCCGGCGTGTAATCCATCGGCCCGCCCATCCATCTCGTAAAGGGAAGAATGGTCTGGTGATCGGGATTATTTCCGGCAAAGGCTTCAAACTCGGTTCCTCTTGCTGCTTCGGCGGAAATCCAGTTCGGATAGGTTCTGCTTTCTCCACCCGGACGAACGGATTCATGGGAGTTGACCATAATTTTATATTCATTAGCCTTTTCCGCAATCCTGTAAAAATGGTTGATGGTCCACTGGGAATAATGGTGCTCGCCTCTCGGAATGATATCGCCTACGTAACCGGTTTTTACCGCATCATACCCGTAATCATTCATCAGTTTGAAGGCTTTGTCTGCCCATCTTTCGTAATTGGTAGCGGAACCGGAAGTTTCATGATGCATGATAAGCTTCATGCCTTTGGAATGGGCATAGTCGTTCAGTGCTTTGATGTCGAAATCCGGATATGGTGTAATAAAGTCGAATACGAATTCTTTGGAATGCCCGAACCAGTCTTCCCAGCCTACGTTCCAGCCTTCGATCAGTAATCCTTTGAACCCGTTTTCAGCAGCGAAATCGATGTACTCTTTCACTTTTGTTGTATTGGCCGCATGTTTTCCGTTCGGGGTCAATTTGGAGAAATCCGTTACGCCAATGTGAACGTTTTCTGCCGTGGAATACGCCCACTGGGATTTTCCGATGATCATTTCCCACCATACGCCCATGTATTTCGTCGGATGAATGTAGGACGTATCGGTATATTTGGTCGGTTCGTTAAGGTTAAACATCATTTTGGAACCCAGCACCTCTTCGGCTTTCGGGGAAACGATGATGGTTCTCCATGGCGAAACGGCAGATGTCTGCATATATCCTTTCGCTCCCTGCCGGTCCGGTGTCAGATGGGTTTTGAATTTGAAATTCACCGCATCCACTTCCAGGTGGGAAGCCGGATAATCCAGTACGGCTGCCTCTCCCACATTTACATATAACGGTTCCTTGCCTTCCTTTTTCAGCATCAAAGGCGACTGCACGGCATTCGGTACCATCTGCTGGGAGGCGTTGCTGTCGAAAGAGCTTGGCCATCTCGCCGGGATTTCGGAAATTTTCGTGGTCTGTGGCTGATATTCCTGGGAATCGTAGTCGGCAGCGATCCACCACGCTTTCATATCGGTTGGGAAATCGATTTCTGAATCTTCTTCACGGATCACGAAATAGTTCAGATTTTTCTGCTGCGGGAATTCGTAACGGAATCCAAGTCCGTCGTTAAAGAGCCTGAATTTGACGACGATATCCCGGTCGGTGGCATCCTGATGCAGCGTTACTGCCAGCTCGTTATAGTGGTTGATATAATTTTTCTTTTCGCCCAGTACCGGCTGCCAGGTTTCGTTTTTGGAATCCCTGGTTTCCGTTTTTTTTGAAAATCCGTTATTCAGATCGAACTTCGCATCTTCCGGCTTTGCGATTTCAGAGGCAAATTTAATGGCCGTATCCTTAAATAACCTAAGCCCCAGCTTTGAGTCTTCCACGACTACGGCCCCCTTGTATTTCAGGTTATAATAGGGTACGCCCTGCTTCAATTGGAAATCCATCCGGAATTTTCCGTCCGGCGACGCTAAAGTCTGTGCGTTCACTCCTGCAAACATCATTGAGAACAAGACTGCTCCCATCGTAATTTTCTTCATAATGACTATTTATACGCTTTAAAAATAAAGAAAGTGCTGCCAAAAAGCAACACTTTGCTGTTTTAAATTTGTTATGTATTACAATTTTGTAACGGTCAGTTTATAATAACCTGAATTGTGTAAATCCAATTCGATTTTATAATTTCCTGCCTGTGAAACCTTATAGGCAGGATCTCCTGTCACCGTACCTTCGGCACTCATGAAAGATTTTACTGCAGTTCCTGACACTAGAGTCTGATCACCGTTTTCCGGCTGGAACTTCATCGCCCAGTCGTCATTGGCTCTGAACTTGAAAACCCCTGAAGCAGCTAGTGCAATTGAATTGATGACATACGTTTTTGTTGTTGAATTATAAACAAAATCCGTGTCTGATCCCCAACCGGTAGGTGTTGCATCCCCGATAACCCCAAAGTTGGCGATTACGGAAGAATACGTATTTGCGGCCCAATCCACCTTTATGTAATACGTTCCAGCCGCAGCAGCCTTAATGTTATCGCCGTCTGCTTTCAGCTTTCCGGTTTTGGTACCATCATCTCCTTTATTTCCGGGCCAATCCTGGTTGATAGCAAATTTGTATTCGCTGTTCGGGCTGGTTACGTAAATAAACCCTCTGTACTTATCATCTTTAGAAGGTGAAAATAAGTTTGGGGAGTTACTAGGCGTCCAGTCTGCATATCCTGCTGCTCCGGCATATCCTCCGGGAACATTAATTTTTGGATAGATTAGATCAGGGTTTGGCGTATAGCCGGTGATGTTAACCGTAAGGACATTGGAATAATAAGCCGTTGTTGAGTTTAAACTTGATTTTAATCTCACTTCAATAGGTTTAGCAACATTGGGTGCAACATTTAAAGTTGATAAAATTACATTTAGTTGTAGATGCGTCAGAGAAAATGTTTTCTGATCCATTGAAACAGGCTGGCTTGCAAGAGGAGTAAAATTAGTTCCTGCAACGGCAAATTCAACCGTATTGGAAATACTCACATTTGGATTAAATGTCGGATTACTATACGTAAATGTAAGGGCAGACTGATCAGCAATCGTTTCATTAAGCGTTACCGATGTTTTATCTACTGCCAGAGTTCCTGCCGACATGTTATCAAGGGTTACTTTGTCATCATCTTCCCTACATGAAACTATAAGAAAGCTTATAATTCCCAACAGAAATATTTTTAAAATATTTTTCATTTTTTAGATTGATTTAAAAATTAAAAACCAGGATTTTGAGTCAAATTAGGATTCGACTGAAGTGCTGAACTCGGTATAGGAAATACTTTGTAGTTATCCGAAATAGAAGTTCCGTTTTTCACTCCCCCTTTCCATGGCCACAGATAAGATCCTCCCGTAAATTTTCCGAATCTGATCAAATCCTGTCTTCTCATTCCTTCAAAGTTCAGTTCTCGTGCTCTCTCATCCAAAAGATTGTCAAGAGTAAGTGTTCCTAATGGTAATGCGGAAGATCTTGCCCTTACCTGATTTACATAAGTCAGACCTTGAGCAACGGTAGTTCCGGAAGCTCCTCTTAGTGCGCATTCAGCATACATCAGATAAATATCTGCCAATCTGAATAATGGGAAATCCGTTGAGGAATAGTCTGTTGCGCCGCCTGTTCCATTAGAATCCTTATTCCAGAATTTATCTGAAGGCAATCCGTCGGTCCATGCTTTATAGTCGTTCATTTCCCAATTATGCCCCTGGGTCCAGAACAGTTTTGCTCTTTTATCAGGACTGGCCTGAAGATCAGCGATACTGTTTCCGAATAAACCATACCATGCTTTTGTTGCCCTGTGGCCAGCCCAACCTTGTTTAGCACCGAAATCTGCAGGAACCATGGTGTCGGTACTGATGCTCCCATTAACCAGATACGTGGTATTTCCGAAACTCTGACTGGATACAGCATCTGCAATCAGAGGAAATATAATTTCTTTGGAAGTATTGTTATCCGATGAAAAATTCTTTCTTATATTGGATTCCAGCTGATAGCCTCCTTCATTTATAATTTTATTAATATAAACAGCAGCATCATTATATCTGGCTGTTCCGGTGTATACTTCCGCATTTAAATATAATTTAGCTAACAACATTCTCGCACAGGATTTATTTGCCCGGCCATAAGAGTTAGTTATCGGCAATGTTGCTTCTACAGCCAATAATTCACTTTCTACAAAGTTGAATAAATCTTTTCTTGATGATTCAGGTAATGGTGTGGAAGTATTAAAATTCTGATCATTTACCAATACTCCTTTGCCAAATAAGTCAATTAGATAATAATAAGATAAAGATCGGAGAAATCTCAATTCGTCAATTACCTGATTTTTATTTGCATAATTTACCTGATCGCTTTTCATAATAAGGATCAAATTTGTTGCCTGTGGAACGGTATAATAAATCCGGTCGTATACATATTTGAAAAACTTATTACTAGAAGTCCAGTTCGCCGTTGTCGTTAACTGATCCAGTCCATTATCTCCCCATCTGTTTTTCATATCATCGGCTGTGAAATCCTGTAAATTCACCAATCCTCTTACAAACGGTGATTCTCCGGGATCAGCTCCTGAAATATCCGATTTATCCGGTCCCTCCACACTGGAAAGAGCAAAACTAGCATATAATCTTGATAGCAGGCCCTCTACAGCATTGGGATCTGCTGCCAAAAGATTTTCTAAAGTCTGTTCTACTTTTGGTTGTGTATCCAAATCACTTATACAAGCTGTATTTAAGGCAAGAAACGTTAAAAGAGTCAGTACTTTATATTTAGTATTTTTCATTGTAGTATTTTTTAGAAATTAAAGTTAAATCCGACGGTATATGTTCTTGGTCTCGGATAGAAATTATTATCAATCCCTGTGAAGTTTTCAGGATCCTGTCCTGTATAATTGGTCCAGGTGTATACATTATTTACGGAAGCATATACCCTTACGTTCGTACTTTTAAATACATTTTTGAATACATATCCCAGTGTAACGTTATCCAGCTTTAAAAAAGTAGCATCTTCCAGGAAATAATCCGAAAGGTAAAGATTATCTGAAATCGTGAATGGTGAATCTGCTGTAGAAGCCAATGTATTATTTAAATTCAAAGAATTTGAAGGGATGGTATAACTTTTTAACCCTTGTGCAATTTTTCTTGTATTATAAATAAGACCTCCGATCTGTCCGCGGAACGCCGCATTAAGATCCCAGTTTTTATAATTGAATGTTGTACTGAATCCATACGTCCATCTTGGTCTTATCGGTTTAAAATACCTGTCATTTTCATTGATTATACCGTCGTTATTACGATCTACATACACATTATCAAGTGGTTTTCCGTTAGCATCATAAACCTGTTGCAGCACCCATGCAGAATAAGGCTGACCACCCACCGTATTGGTAGCCAGTTTTACCCCTGTTCCTACCGGCAAGGTGCTATCCAAAACCTGAATGTTTTTAACATCTCCCAAGTCCAGAATTTTGGAATCATTATATCCGAAGTTTCCGGATACAGACCAATTAATATTCTCTGTTTTTACAGGAACAACCGTTAAATTAAGCTCAATCCCTTTATTTTCCAGAGAACCGATATTTTTTGTAAACTCATTGGTTAAACCTTGCCCTGGGGGCAAAGTAACTTTTGCCAGAAGATTGGTTGTTTTTCTCTGATAAACATCAACACTACCGGATATTCTTTCCTGTCTGAAAAATGAGAAATCAATTCCTCCATTCCATGTTTCTGCAGTTTCCCAAGTTAAATTAGGATTGAAAGGCAATGCGCTGTAAGTGCCTACGCCCGGAAAATACTGTGAATTTGATCCTCCAATCGAAAAATAGGCGCTTGAAGGATAAAATCCTGCAACACCAACAATGTCAGCATTACCTGTTCTCCCCCATCCTAAACGCAGTTTAAGATCATTCACATTGGCCGATTCTCTAAATAAATCTTTGTTTACTTTCCACGCAAACCCAACACCCGGGAAGTACCCCCATCTTTCACCTTTTTGGAACAGTGAAGAGGCATCTGCTCTAAAGTTTAACGTAAATAAGTATTTATCATAAAAATCGATATTTGCTCTTCCGATGAATGACTGTAAATTCAGTACATTATAATACCTGTTACTAGGATTTAAAATCGTTCCCGGATTTGGAACCCTTAAACCGGAAGCATCATCATATCTATATTGATCCTTATATCCGTCATTTTTGAAATTTTGGTAAGAATACCCTCCCTGAACAAGGAAATGAGAGAGAAACCCAGAGTATTTTTTTTCATAAACTAAATAGGCATCCATCGTCTGATTTACAATACTCTGATGCTCAGCGTAATCTACTCCAGGACTAAATACATAATCATTTGGCACCACAGAACTTTGTGGATTTCTGTATGTTGCAATGGCATTATTATCATAAACGGTTTTCAAATTAGATCTGGAAGCTTCCAATCCTAAATTAACAACCGCTCTCAAATCAGGCAAAAAATGAAATTTATAATTAATTTCCGCATTACCTAAAAACTTGGAAATTCTCTGCGGCGATTGCCGTTGCATAAGAATGGCTAAAGGATTGCTCTGCCCCTGAATAAGATACTGATTCCCCTTTAATACAACATTCTGATAATATCCTCCAAATCTATCGTAAGGCTGACCGGTTAAACCAGCATCTGAAATATAAACTGGTAAGGTAGGATTCATATTCAAAGCTCCTCCAATTGCTCCTCCATCGTCGATGGCATTCAGTTTTGAAAATAAACCCTTTAAGCTGAAATCAATTTTTAAATGGTTATCAAAAAAAGTAGGGGTGATATTTAATCCTGCAGAAAACCTTTCATAATCACTTGTTCTTACGACTCCTTCCGTTCTGTTATATCCTAACGATAAACGGGTAGGAACTTTATTGAATAGACTTCCGGAAACACTTAAATTATTATCTGAAGAAACAGAGTTTCTATAAATGACCTTCTGCCAGTCCGTATCATATATTTTTCCGGGTATTGTTTTATTATTAGGATCTCCTCCAACTCCTAAAAGATAATTGAAGTTTGGGTAATTTTGATTAATAAAGCTGGTAAATTCACCGGCATCCATCACATCAATGTATCTGCTTACCGTTCCTACGGAAACATTGGTATTTAGGCTTACCCTTAGCTTTCCTCCTCCTCTTTTTGTTTTGATAATAATAACCCCATTGGAACCTCTGTTACCATAGATGGCTGTGGCAGATGCATCTTTTAGAATGGAAAACGATTCAATATCATTTGGGTTGATTAAGTTTAAGGGATTCGCTACCCCAGCAGGATTGTTGGTATCAAGAGGAACACCGTCAATAACAATCAGTGGATTATTATTGGCGCTAAAAGATGATCCGCCTCTGATCCGGATATTGGGAGCAGCATCAGGCGAACCGCCCGAACTTGTAATTCTTACCCCAGGAGCTTTTCCTGCAATCAGCTGATCCGCAGAAACAATAGCTCCTTTATTAAAGTCTTTTTCAGAAACAGCAGTAATGGCGCCGGTTAAATCAGATTTTTTCTGTCTGCCATAACCTACCAGAACCACCTCATCAATTTTTTTCTCCTTGGTTGTAGAGTCCGTTTGTGCGTGGACCATTGCGCTGGCCAGTAGAAAGGCAGGCGCAATTTTTAATACCGTTGTAAAGTTTTTCACAATATTATTTTTATATAGTTTCGTTCAAGTTATTTTTAGCCGGAAGGCCTGATGCAATTTATAAAAAAAATATAATTAACTTAATTTTAATTAAAAATTACATAAATTTATGTAAATTAAAAGCGTTAATTTATTTAGTATTTTATTAATCAGTATGTTATATTAAAATATGCAAAACATAATATTAATATAATTTTAACAAAAAGTTAAACAAATGTTTAACTAAATATGACCTTTTCATCAATTTGGTTATCGTCAAAAGCCTTAATCTCGTTATCTTCTCTACTTTCGATGATTATCCTTATCTTTGTGTATCAAAAAACTTTACTATAAATGTCAAACAGAAAGATGATTACGGCGGCTTTGCCTTATGCAAACGGACCGGTTCATATCGGGCATTTGGCAGGTGTTTATATTCCTGCGGATGTATATGCAAGATTTCAGAGAAGATTGGGAAAAGATGTAGCGTTTATCTGCGGCTCGGACGAACACGGAATTCCCATTACCATAAGAGCTAAAAAAGAAGGCGTTACCCCTCAGGACATCGTGGATAAATATCATGATATCATAAAAAAGTCTTTTTCGGATCTTGGAATTTCGTTTGATGAATATTCCAGAACGACTTCCAAAAACCATTACGAAACCAGCCAAGACTTTTTTAAGGTGCTGTATGAAAAAGGGAAATTTACCGAAGAAATGTCGGAACAGTATTTTGACGAGCAGGCCGGAGAATTTCTTGCCGACCGTTACATCGTAGGAACCTGCCCGAACTGCGGCAATGAGAATGCTTACGGCGACCAGTGCGAAAAATGCGGTTCTACCCTTTCGCCGTCCGAGCTGATCAACCCGAAATCGATGTTGAGCGGAAACGTTCCCATTTTAAAAGAAACGAAAAACTGGTACCTGCCATTAAATGAATATGAAGATTTCCTGAACGAATGGATCATCGAAGGCCACAAGGACGACTGGAAGCCCAACGTATACGGACAGGTAAAATCATGGCTGAATGACGGATTAAAGCCGCGTGCCATGACGAGAGACCTGAACTGGGGCGTTCCGGTTCCGTTGCCGGGTGCCGAAGGAAAAGTACTGTATGTATGGTTTGATGCCCCGATCGGTTATATTTCGTTCACCAAAGAATGGGCGGAGAAAAACGGAAAAGACTGGAAAGATTACTGGCAGAGCGAAGAATCCGATCTGGTCCACTTCATCGGAAAAGACAACATCGTATTCCACTGCATCATCTTCCCTTCGATGATGAAGGCCCACGGCGATTATGTAATGCCGAAAAATGTTCCGGCGTTTGAATTCCTGAACCTCGAAAACGACAAGATTTCAACCTCCAGAAACTGGGCGGTCTGGGCTCACGAGTATGTGGAGGATTTCCCTGGACAGCAGGATGTGTTGCGATACGCGCTTCTGTCCTCCGCGCCGGAAACCAAGGATAATAATTTTACGTGGAAGGATTTCCAAGCTAAAAACAATTTTGAATTAGTTAATAAATTTGGAAATTTCATTAACAGAGTAATTTCTTTCACCAATAAAAATTTTGAAGGTAAAGTACCGGAAGGTAGCTTAGATGAAGAAAGCAAAGTAGCCATCAAAACCGGTATTGAAGAAGTTAGGAATTACTTAGAAAAGTATGAGTTTAGAAATGCTTTAAGTGCATTTATGAGGCTTGTTGATTATGGTAACTTGTACCTTCAGAATGCTGCACCGTGGAAAACAATAAAAGAGGATGTTAATGTTGCTGGTCAAGCAATGTTCGTCGGAGCACAAATTGCAGCTGTAGTCGCCCAATTATGCGAACCTTTTATGCCTTTTTCAGCAGAGAAATTATTTGGATATTTTAATATCGAAAAAAAGAATTGGGAAGACCTGCGAAATTCTGAAATACAAATTGCAGCTGGACATAAAATTGAAAATGCACCGCTTTTATTTACCCCAATTGCAGACGACGTCATTGAAGCGCAAATCCAGAAGCTGGAAAATACCAAGCAAAACAATAAAAAAACCAATCCTAACGCGAACCCTATGAAAGACAAAACCACCTTTGATGATTTTACGAAAATCGACCTGAGAACCGCAACTATTTTAGAAGCTGAAAAAGTGGAAAAAGCAGATAAATTGTTAAAACTGACCGTTGATACAGGCGTTGATGTAAGAACCGTTGTTTCAGGGATTGCAGAAAGTTTTACCCCGGAAGAAGTGATCGGAAAGCAGGTGATGATTTTACTGAACCTTGCGCCGAGAAAGATCAGAGGCATCGAATCCCAGGGAATGTTGCTGCTGACCACCAAACCGGACGGGAAACTGTCTTTCGTAACACCGGATGACAGCAATGTAGAAAACGGAATTGAGATCGGGTAATTTTTAATAATTATATTATAAAAATGGGCATAGATTGCCCATTTTTTTATCTGCGATGGTACAGAAAAAAGTTTTAAAGAAGCTTACCGATCCGGAACTCGAGCGGTACTTACGGGAAGACAGCCGGTTCACGCCGGAGGCGATTAAGCTGGCCGCTGAAATTCTTGAAGAAAGAGGCCGGATTTTTACAGATGATGAAAAATTCCGTATCCGGGAACTTATCAGGACAAAAGATGAAGATGAAGATCGTAAAAGACTGGAGCAGGAAGAATTGCATAAAGACCACATTACTGAGGATCCTGAAGCCATCCGGCTGCACTCCAGAGAACTGATTATGCTTTTCGGCCTTTGCCTGGGGTTTATTTCCGGTGCAATTATTCTGAGCCTGAATCTCTTTAAGCTGAAAAAGTACAGGGAAGGTGCCGGCATTATTTTTCTGGGTATTGCGTATTCCATCATCCAGTATTTCGGAATCCAATTAATGTATGAAGCAGGAACCTCCGGAAAAACCACGGTTTTTAACCGGAGTCCTGAATTGTTGTTTGCCGTTACGGGATTTTTACTGCTTTATTTCCTATGGCTGGAAACCCTAAAAAAGCTGCCTTATCGTAAGAATTCATTATTAGTCCCGGTTATTATCGGATTGTTATCCGTTTTTTGAGCTACCTGAACTATTACGGATACTCCCCATCTTATCTCTTCGTTATTTTGGCCAGATAAGAATCCTCTTCCTGCAAAACTTTTTCAATCTTAAAGCCGTTATTTTCAGCCGCATTTTTCAGGGTATTGAAATCAAGATACAGCCATTTGATAGGGTCTTCGGATTCGCCTTTGTAATGGACAATATAATCCAGTTCCCCATAATAGCCTTCCGCCGGAATATAAACTCCGCCGTCTTCGTCGGCATCAAACATATACAGGATATCGGTGCTGTCGATTAAAATCTGTCCTTTGGGATTCAGTAAACCGTAAAGCTTTTTCAGGTAAATATCGATCACGCGGAGGCTCTGGAAAATTCCAGTTCCGTTCATTAACAAAAGGATGGTGTCGAAAGTTTCGCCCGAATAATGAAGCATATTTTCGGCAACCGCTTTCTTTACGCCTCTCAGTTTACAGACTTCGATGGATTTAGGAGAAATATCCAGTGCCGTGACGTCCAGATTCCGCTCATCCTGAAGATACAATGCATGTGAACCGGCGCCTGCTCCGATATCCAGGACTTTTCCTTCAGCCATCTTCAGGGCTTTTTGCTCAATCTTATTCATCTGATTAAAATCCCGGAACAGGTAGTTTACCGGGAGCTCATCCAAATCGGAAATGGAAGTTTCGGTCTGCAGGTCCTCGGGATTTTCCTTGTGGTAATAGTCCCGGATGGCCTTGCCCATTAGATCTTTCATAGGTTTTATTTATAATGGCAAAGATAAAGGTTGAATTTTTATGAAAGGCCATTTTACCTGATCAATCTATCCTTAATCAATTCTTTTATTTAACCCGCTTTGACCATCTGATATTTCCGCAATGACTAAGGTTATCAAAATCACCTGATTCCTAGCCCCAATAGAAACGGCATCCTTTTTTGTTGCGGATGGAGCAAAGCGCAGGCCGTAACAAAAAAGATACAGTGGATAGCGGGAAACAGCTCCTGACAATTATGGTAATTAGCAATTGGTGACGAATAATGAGTAATAAATAATGGGCAAAATTATATTATTACAAACGCAAAGCCCCACTTTACAATGTAAGATGGAGCTTTGCTGAATGAAAAACAAGGTTTCTTTACAATGCAGTTCCCGCTGCATCTTTTATTTCTTCCGATAATCTTTTTCTTTCGCGGAGCCTTCTCCGGGCAATCACCGATTTTCCGCTGAGCAGCCTTACAAACCTGCCCGTAATAAACCGTTCCCTTCCGAAATGATGGGTAAGAACGTACACCAGAATCACAAAGCCTGCAACAACAATGTATCCGAAAATCTTTTTATTGGCGGCGATCATCGCATTCAGCTGGATGATTTTCAGGTTGGCGGCCACATTCTGGGAAGTTACCGTCATGCCGTCCATGTATACTGCAAGATTTCCCAAGCTGACGATCTGAAACTGATACTGGAACCATGAGAACAGGGCCGAAAACAATCCGATCGTCAGGAAGGTTCTCCAGACTAGAGCCAAGCCGATGGCCGCGAGCATATCGTCCAGCTCCAGCTTATCCAGGGTATAAAACCAGACCGAGATAAACAGGGCCGTCATGCCGTATCCTTTTAAGAACAACGGCAGGTACCAGTTATCATAACTGAATTCCAGCACCATCGAAAAATACATAATGACCGAATAGCCCAGCATGGCTGCAAATCCGGAAAAGATATACATCTTCAAGGGCTTATCCTTTTTGAACCAGAAGACAGCAATGGTTCCGGCCAGCAGAATCCCGGGGATCATCAGCAGGTTCAGCCGGGCGTTGGTCAGCTGATCATACCCGAGAACACCCACCGCAAAAATATTCTGAAGCGATGCCGTTGCCATGAACATTCCCAGACAGAGCAGCATAAACAGGCCGTGCAGCACATTGTTTCTGGAGAAAATCTTAAAAGAGAGATACGGTCTTTTCAAATGCGTCTGCCGGATCACCAGAAGGGCAAAGCTTACGAAGGCGGCAATACCTGCATTGATAATTTTTGTTGAATTCAGCCAGTCCTGTTGTTTCCCGAAGGCAAATACATAGGCCGAAAACATAAAAGTCGATACGAAGAGCAGGATGCTGAGCCAGTCTATATAATGCAACGGAACTTTCAGCGCAAAATATTGGTTGTGCATAAAAATCCACTGCAGCAAGGCCATGACAAAGCACAGAACCGACACAACGATAAAAAACTGCTGCCAGTTGTACAGAACGGAAACCTCAACCGCCCAATAGCCTGCCAGCTGGTTGATAACAAGAACAAAACCATAAAATACCCCGTAGAACATCCCCCGGTTCCCAATCATGGCCATCACCGGCAAAAATAATTCGATGGAAACAATCATTTTACAAAAGCCGATCAGCAGCGCACTCGCGATGATTACCGAAGGTTCCGTGGTCGTTGCATTGATGTAATTCAGGAGGCCGAGCAAAACCATGACCAGCGTGATCTTATCCCGTACTTTAAACCGCATCTTCAGCCTTAAAACAATGGGCATCGCGGCTCCCATCCCGATCGTCGTGGCGTAATTCGCCCAGATATAATATTCCGAAAGTGCACCGGTACCGCCCACCATGTAGCTGATGTTCCCCGTATACACACCGCCCAGCGGCATCACCACCGCCATCAGGAGGACGATGAGTAAAAGCTGAACGGGTTTTGGTACCCAATCGTGGTATAATCCTTTGTTGTACATGATATTTTTGTTGTGAATGGTCAATGGTCAATTGTGAATTTAAAATTGACTATTCACCATTGACAATTGACTATTATTTAATATTTACGTTAATGTTCATCCCTGCGCTCAGCTTATTGATGTCTTCTTTTTTATTGGCAGCGGTAAATTCGATACGCACCGGGATCCGTTGCTGGACCTTGATAAAGTTTCCGGTGGAATTATCCGTCGGAACGCTGGAATACCTTGAACCGGTAGCCGCAGAAATAGCCGTTACCACGCCCTCAAAAGGTTTTCCGCCCAATGCATCGGCCGTCATCATCATTTTTTCACCGATCTTTATATTCGGCATCTGGCTTTCCAGGAAATTGGCCGTTACCCATTTCTGTCCGTTGAGGACGATGGTAGCCACCTGCTGTCCCGGCTGGATCAGCTGCCCTTCCGAAATCGTTCTTCGCCCCATCACCCCGTCATAAGGCGCGGTAATCACCGTATAAGAAAGGTTGATCTTCGTCATATCCAGGGCAGATTTTGTTCTTTTAATCTCTGCATCGATGATCCCGAATTTACTCTTCACTTCCGTGGTAGAAAGGTTAGCTGATCTTTTTTGATTGATTAACGTCTCATAAGCTGCTTTCTGGGCATCGTATTCGGTTTTCACCTGGTCGTACTGCTGTCGGGTCACCGCTTCGGAAGCCAGCAAATTTTTATACCGGTTTAAATTCTGTTCAGCATTCCAGAGGCGGGCTTTGGCACCGACCATATTGGATTCCATGACATTCACATTATTGGAAACGGTGTTTACCGATGAACTGGTTGCCGCACGCTGGGCCAGGGCGTTCTGATAAGCCGCTTCTGCCTGCCCGATCTGCGTCAGAATCTCACGGTCGTCGAGGATTAACAGCGTATCGCCTTTTTTTACCTTCTGGTGCTCAATAAATTTAATTTCTTTGATGTAAGCCGAAACCCGGGTGTTGATCGGGTTGATGAATTCCTCCACCTGCGCTGCTTCCGTATAGGTTTTGTCGCCGATATGGAAGTATTGGGCAATCAGCCAGTAAAGTCCGAAACCGATCACGGCAAAAACGACGATGTTGGAAACGACTGCTTTTATTTTATTTTTCTTTCTTTCTTTTTTGTTGGCCGCAGCTCCGGTGTTAGCGGGAGTTTGCGGTGCGGGTTGGGTATTCTGTTCCTTGTTTTCCATTATTTTGAGTTTTAAATTAAAGGGTTCCGGTAGATTTTAAAAGATTGTAGTACTGATACAGTACGTTGATTTCCGCATTGGCATAATCAAGCTCCGACTGAAGCTTCTGGTTCTGGGCATCGGTCATTTCCGCCTGCACCGCCAGTTGGTTGAGGTATTTGGCTTCGGTAATTTTATAGTTTTCCTTCGCCAGTTTCCTGGCATCATCCAGAATTTCAGCCTGCTGGATGGCTTCCTGGTATTTTACATAAGCTGCATTTACGGCCATGTCCACATTCTGTTGGGTCAGCGTCAGGGCATCACCGGCCTGGTTCTTCTGGATTTCCCCGAGTTTCACCCTTTCTTTTGTCTTATACAGGTTGTCGATGTTATAGCTGATGGAAATCCCGGTCTGCCATCCTCCCGAATACATATCCAGCACCGGATTCCTCGTAGTGATGGGGCGTTGGACCGAATATCCCCCGAAACCTGCTACGGTAGGCATTTTATCCGTCTTGATGATGTCGATGTTCTTATCAGCGACTTCAATATTGGTTTTTGCTGATTTTAAGAGCGGGTTGCTTTCACGGGCAAGGTTCATATAATACGGCATTCCGATTCCCGCTTCTTTGATGTCGAGGCTTTCCACAGGAACAATCTCGGTATCTTCCGGCAATCCCAGCGCGAGATTTAAATTGTAATTGAGGATCTTTCTGTTATTGACCAAGGTTAAAATTCCCTGGTCCAGATTTTTGATCGCCAGTTCACCACGGATGACTTCATTCCGCGTCACCATTCCCTGCTGATAGAATTTCTGAATGTTTTTCAGCCGCTCCTGTGCCAGCTTTTTATTGTTCTGAAAAACTTCCTGCTGGTTCAGAATTTTATAGACATCCAGATAGTTGGAAATCACCAGAAATTTTACATCCTGTTTGTTCTTTTCCAGGTCCAGCTCCGAAAGCAGCTCACGAAGTCCGGCCAATTCGATGGACCTGTTGACCAACCCTCCTTTAAAAATCAGCTGGGTAGCCTGAACTGCATAGGAACTTCCGTAATGCGGCATCGGGATATTTGTCGTATTGGAAAAATCTTTGTCTATGGCTACGGCATCACCCAGATAAAACTGACTGGTCGAAGCGGTGATCGTAGGAAGCTTCTGAAGCTTTACAATGTTTTTGCTCTGTCTCGCAATGTCGATGTTCTGTGCCGAAACTTTTAATTGCTGATGATTCTGTACGGCGAGTTCGGCTGCCTCACCGGCAGTCATCTGTTTTATTTCCTGTGCAAAAAACAGCGCAGGAAATAGGGCTATCGCGAGGGATAGCGCTGTTTTTATGTTCTTAACCATTTTACCTTGTTTTACGGATACAAAGGTAAAGCGGCAAAAAGCTCAAACAAATGTTTAATAATTGGAAAAAGATGTTCAAATGTAAGATTTTAGCTTTCGAACTGATTTCTGTACTGGGAAGGACTTTCGCCCAGATGTTTTTTAAAAAAATGGGAAAACGAATATGGGTCACTGAATCCCAATATTGAAGAAATCTCCGAAACAGGCTTATTAGAAGAATTCAGCAATACCTTTGCTTCATTCATAACGATCAGGGCAATCACCTGGCTTGCAGACTTGCCTGTGACTTCCTTTACCACGGCCGACAGATGTCTGGTTGTAATCGATTGACGTTGCGCATAAAACTCCACACTGCGCTCCGAATGGTGGTATCTGGCAATATCGTTCAGAAAAATAAAAACAATCTCCTCCTGTCTCGACATCTGGCTCATGGAATTGCTGTCTTCCTTAGAAATGATTCCGGCCATCTGATAACAGAAAACGGAAAACAGGTGCTCGACAATTTCCTTTTTGTAAGTCATTTCCGTCTCCGAATCCAGAATATATTTAAGGAAATTAACGCTCTTCCATACCACTTCCATTTCAGCCGGTTCAAAAGGAACCCCGATATTCATCTGCTGCCTGAAATAGCGGTAGGTAATTAAACGATTGAATTTCAAAGACAAAGCTGAAATAAATTCCCGTTTATAAGAGACCATTCTCGACTGGAAATCGTCGCTGACGGAAATCATTTCGTATACCGTCTGCGGATCGGTGACCATAAACATATTTGCGGAAAGCTCAAGATCACGGAAATGCTGCTTGAGCTTAATGGTTCCGGTCTTCACAAAGATAAATGCAGGGTTATCAGGACGGAACGGCTTATCAACCGCTATCCGGTCGAAGATGTTATGTTGCGTAAAAATCTCAACGCCGAATTTTTCCAGGACAGACATAAGACAAATGTAAGCAATCTCTTCAGCGATTGCAAAAATTTATTATTTTAGTGCTTTCCAAATGACCGATATGAGAAAGATCGATTTACTGTTTGCAGAATACGCCGAAAGCCATAGGAATGCCACCAACAAGCTGATCCACTGGATCTGTGTACCGCTGATTTTCTGGACGATTCTCGGGTTTATTTCCATTATCCCGTCCAAGGCCATCGGGTTCCGGTACATCGGCGAAATCAGCTATGTGAGTTTTGCAGCCATTGCGCTGGTTACGATTTTTTACATGAGGCTTTCCGTGCTGATCAGCCTGATGATGTTCTTCGTTATGATTTTAATGGAGAGCTTTGCTTACGGAATCAATATCCGTTTCAAAGGAGATTCCTGGATGGTGTACCTGTCGGTTTTCATTGCTACCTGGATTTTACAGTTTGTCGGTCATAAAATCGAAGGCAAAAAACCATCCTTCATCAAAGACCTGCAGTTCCTTCTCGTAGGACCAATCTGGCTGCTGAGCTTTATTCTGAAGAAACTGGGAATCAGGTATTAGAGCCCGAAGATGGGTGCAGGATGCTGGAAGTTAAATACTGAGGGTCAGAGAATAAGGTCTTATAATAATTTTCAAACCATGAGTTTTGAAATATCTCCCATCTTTACTGTATCAATCTTCCAAAGCATAAACGGCAAAACTAGCCAGCCAGTGGTCGCCACCGTAATTTCCCTGAAAAAGCAGAGGCAGGGCGTTGCTTAAAAATACATCAGCTGTTTTTCGGAATTCTTTTTTTAACGAATGTTTATCCGGAAGCGATTTCGCGATTCCTTTCATGCACCACGCTTTTGAAAAAGAAAGCCCGACCAGGTGAACGGTCTGATAATCTGACAGATCGCTTACCAATGGAATCTTCTCAATGTTTTCAAGGCTCCTTTTTTCATAAAATTTATTCAGCCAAGCCACGAACTCTTTTTGTGGCAGCACCCTACGCATCAAATCGGCAATTTCCAGGCTGGGCGAAAAGAAATCCGATCCGTCCGGTTCCAGATAAGCAGGCGTTTTGGTATTGTTCAGATAAAAATATTTGGCTTTCTCAACCAGTTGTTGTTCAAACTCTTTATCACCGGTTGCCCGTGCCCAATCCAGTGCAAAAACCATCGCAAAGGCCGTGTTCGGGTGAACGCCCGTCCGGTTGGGATACGTCTGTTTCGGCAAAAAGGTTTTCCAGGAACTCAGGATCTTGTCGGTCAGCGGCTTCAGGTTCTGATGCCATATTTTGGCTTTCGGATGGTTCCAGGTTGCCAGTTCCTCATCTAGCTTTAAGAGCCACGCCCACCCGTAGGTCCTTTCAAAAGTTCCGGTTAACTGATATTTGGTGAAATAATCGGCCTCGATCTGCAAGTTTTCTTTTTTAAAGGAATTATCAAGGATTGCTTCGATTTCTTTCGCCACGGACAAATTGGGTTTCGTCTTCAGCAGACGCACCAGCATCCAGTGGCCGTGAACCGAGCTGTGCCAGTCGAAACAGCCGTAAAAACTTGGATGCAGGTCTTTCGGACTCAGCGGAACTTCACTGGCCGTATTGATAATATGGGCAGTCTTGTTCGGATATTCCTGATTGATGCAGTGCAATGGTTTCTCAGAAAGCTTTACCGCCATCTCGTCGGTAAGTTTCGGACCTTCCTGGGCGAACACTAAAAACGGGGAAAACACAAAGGCTAGAAGACATTTTTTCATGTTTTAAAAATATAAAATTATTGTCAACTTTACGCTCGCCTGAAAGAATATTAATCATGCGTAAAAGTTTACCCCATAAGAGTTTTTCGAGCACAATTTTTGATGTAACTGATGAAAACTTTTATTCATGAAAAAATTACTTCTGTGCTTCTGTTTTTTAACCCTGATCCATTGCAGGAAAAACGAATCCCAATCCTTTGACGCCGCCAACCTGGTAGATGTGGTCGAGGAAGATAAAATGATGTCTGCAAAACCACAAAATGCTGAGATACCACCACCTCCTCCTCCACGAGAAGAAGAGCCTCTCCATGCTGTTGCAGACAATTCCGATTCTGATCAAAACCATCCTGTAAATACCCAAACGGTTTCAAAAAAGATTATTAAGAATGGGGATATGAAAATCCAGGTGGGAGATGTTCAAAAAGCCAGGGAACAAATAAATACCATTCTCAAAAGCAACAAAGCATACCTCCAGAAAGAAGAATTTCACAATACGGATATTGATGAAAACCTGGATCTGACGATCCGGGTTCCGCACCAAAATTTCGATGCCCTGATCAATTCATTTTCAAACGGCATCGGCTCCGTTCTGTCCAAAAACATATCGTCTGATGATGTCACGGAGGAGTACACCGATGTTTCGATCAAGCTTGCCAACAAGAAAATTTACCTTGAAAAATACAGGGAAATGCTGAAAAGCGCCAAAACTACAAAGGACATGCTGGAAATCCAGGAAAACATCCGCGCTTTGGAAGACGAAATCGATGTATCGGAAGGGCGGCTCCGTTTTATCGACGACCGCGTAAACTACAGCACCCTCAACCTGAGCCTGTATAAAGAAAAAGTAAGAAGTTCAGCGACATCACGAATCGGTTTCGGAAGCCGATTCGGAGATTCTTTAACGAAAGGCTGGAACAGTTTTGTGTCTTTCCTATTAGGCATTATTTCGTTGTGGCCATTCTTCCTGCTGATTCCTGTTGTCGTGTTTCTGTGGAGAAAATGGAGGAACAGGAGGAAAAAATAACTTATAAAACGGCTTGAAGAGGGATGCCGGATGATGCGAGCTTTTCTCGCAGTTTTTGCAGATTAATTCCAACAAAATAAGCTCTCTATTAAAAATACTTTAATAAGATAAATTACAAACCGGCGTGAGATTTATTTAACGCAAAGTCTTTACTTTTCGGATGCATATTCCAAGGTAGCAAATAAGAAATCAGCACGCTGGTTGATAAAGATTACGGATCCGCTTCGCGCAGCAAATTTATTTTCCTTAACCACCTAAAACCAGCGGGATGAGACCTCTATCTTTGCATCGAAAAATTCCTTAAAAAAAATCGGCGCCATCTGCAAATCGGCGTGAGATTATGAAAACCTATTTCCCCAGCACAAACACCGCCGGGATCTTATGAAGTTCCGGCTTTTGCTTTTGCCATTCTTTGATGGTTTTTGTTTTGATGAATTCGTGCTCCGGATCATTGATGTTTGCGGCGATGCAGAGCTTGGTATTCGGTGAAAGGAATTTCGTCAGGTCTTCGAAAAGCGCATTGTTTCGGTAAGGGGTTTCCATAAAGATCTGGGAATACCCGGTCTTCTGAACCTGGCTTTCCAGTTGCAGGATCTGTTTTTTCTTTTCTCCTTTATCAATCGGCAGGTAACCGTGGAAGGTAAATTCCTGCCCATTGAAACCGCTCGAAATCAAAGCCAGAATGATAGATGACGGACCGGAGATCGGGACGACACGGATGTTTTTCTCGTGGCACCACTTCACCATCAGGTTACCAGGATCGGCAATACAGGGAAGCCCGGCTTCGGAAAGCAAACCGAAATCCTGCCCTTTCAGCATCAGCTCCTGCGCTTCTTTAATATCGGCATTTTCCGTGTACTTATCCAGAAGAAAAAGCTTCAGGTCGGATTGTTTTTTCTCCGGCGCGAAAAACTTCACCACCTTTCTTGCTGTTTTATCATTTTCTACAAAGAAATAATCCGTCTGCATGATATAATCCTGAATGACGGGTGCAAAATGGGTAATGGAAGTATTGTCCGAAAGATAGGCAGGAAGTAAAAAAAGCATATTGGAGTATTTTTTATTTAAGATCGAATGATTGTTGTTAAGGTAAAATTTGTTCGGCAATTTTGTTGCAGCCCGCTTCCAAAAGCTGAAAGACGTGGTCGAATTCATCCGCTCCGCCCCAGTACGGATCCGGAACTTCAGCATTTTCGTGGTCTCCCAAAACTTCCAGGAAAAGCGAAACTTTCTGTCTCTGTTTTTCGGTTCTGGCTTTCGATACGACATCCGCCATGACATCGATGTCCATACAGTAGATTTTATCAAACTTTTCAAAATCCCCGGCTGTAATAGGTCTCGATCTCTGCTTTGAAATGTCAATTCCATGAAGGGCAGCCGTTTCGACAGCTCTTTTATCGGGATGCTTGCCTTCGTGCATAGAAATGGTTCCGGCAGAATCAATCAGGAAACCTGCAGGAACTTTCGTCTTCATAATTCCTTCTGCCAGCGGGCTTCTGCAGATGTTTCCGAGGCAGACCATGAGTATGTTCATTATTCAAATTATTAAGCTACAAAACTAAATAAAAAATGAAGAATAAAATTATTCTCCATTTTCTATATTTATATTATGTATTCTTACTGTCTGATTCTTTCGCCCAACTCTTTTACATATTTTTTGATCTCTTTATCGATTTTCGAAACATCCTTGATGGTATCACAGGCATACATAACCGTTGAGTGGTCTTTCCCTCCCATTTCAGCACCGATCTTAGTGAAGGTGGAATTGGTAAGTTCTTTGGAAAAATACATCGCCAGCTGTCTCGGAAGCGCAATTTCTCTTTTTCTGGTTTTAGAAAGAAGCTGCTCTTTTTTGATTCCGAAATAATCGCATACCACATCCTGAATGTAAGGAATATTGATGACCTTTTTCTGGGTAGCTGCAATTTTACTGATAGTCTCTTTAAGTAATTCAAGGCTCAGATCCGTTTTATATACGGTAGAATAAGCAATTACGGAGTTGATAATCCCGATCAGTTCTCTTACGTTGGTCTTTGCTTCCGCCGCAAGGAAATCGAGCATGTCATCAGGCAGAACGATCCCGTCTCTGCTTAATTTATCTACGATAATCTTCTTACGGGTGGAAATATCCGGAGATTTGATTTCGGCCGAAAGTCCCCATTTGAAACGGGAAACGATCCGGTCCTGGATGTCCATAATATCGGCCGGCGCCTTATCGGAAGTCAGGATGATCTGCTTTCCGTTTTGGTGCAAATGGTCGAAGATATGGAAGAAACTGTCCTGCGTGGCCGATTTTCCGGAAAGGAACTGAATATCATCGATAATCAGTACATCCACCATCTGGTAGAAATTGGCAAATTCGGTCTGTTTATGTGCTTTTGCTGCTGAAATGAACTGCTGGATAAATTTTTCGGAAGAAAGATACAGAACGATCTTATCCGGAAACTGGTTTTTCACTTCCAGACCAACCGCCTGGCCAAGGTGGGTTTTCCCTACTCCGTAACCTCCGTATAAAAATAAAGGGTTGAAAGCCGTAGCTCCCGGTCTTTTGGCAATCGATCTCGCTACGGTAGCGGCAAACTTGTTGCTCTCCCCTTCTATATAATTGTCAAAAGAAAAATCCGATTTCAGATTGGAATTGATATTCACTTTCTTGATTCCCGGAACGACAAAAGGATTAACGATATTGGATGAAAAACCTTGCGGCATCGTTTCCTGCACTTTTGGTGTCGGCGTGCTTTTGCCTTTCATATTCATGGTAATCGGCTTCTCCACACCCGCAGGCTTGTTTTCGATTACGGAATACCATAATTTCACTCCTTTTCCGATATTTTTTTTCAGGGCAGCAGAAAGAAGGGACAGGTAATTATCCTCTATATATTCCTTGTAAAAATCACTCGGAACGATGAGCGTAAGGTTATTATCCACTAAAGAAAGCGGCTGTACCTTATCGAACAGCAGGTCGAAAGATTTTTCAAGTTTTTTCAGGTCAGAACTATCTTCAGCTGCGTTAAGATTATCGCGCATGAACTGAAGGCACCTCTGCCATATCATCATTAAATTTTCATCCATAAAATATGCCCTGATTAATTCTTTGTTAGTACTTCTTTTAGAAGGATGACAAAGGTCCATAATTTTTATTTTAAAAAAAAATTTTGCACTTATTGATTATTTAAAAATATATTTGTATGTATAATCAAGCATTAAAAATGATACACACAAAACACTCATTACGAGTACGTTATGGAGAAACAGACCCAATGAAATACGTTTATTACGGCAACTATGCCGAGTATCTTGAAATCGGAAGAGTGGAGCTTTTCCGAAGCATAGGAATGTCCTATAATGAAATTGAAAATCAAGGAATTTGGCTGCCCGTTTCGGAGTATAAAATCAAGTATCTGAGACCTGCTTTTTATGATGAAAAACTGGAAATCCACACTTATATAAAAAAAATACCGGGAGTAAGGATCGAATTCGAGTATGAAATTTTTAATGAAGATCACGTAAAAATTACAGAAGCTTCAACTACCCTTTTTTTCCTCGATGCCCAAACGAAAAAGATCGTAAAATGTCCGGATTATCTTATGGAGCTGATTAAGGCTAACTGGAATAAATAATTTTGAACCCGAAACAGGAAGAAGGTTTTTAGCTTTTAAAGACAGCTAAACAGAAATAATATATTATCTTGCATCCTTCGCCAAAGTACTATTTAAAAGAAAGATTCATGAAGATTGCCTATTTAGGCCCGCAGGCCAGTTTTACCCAACTCGCCGCGAGCCAGCTTTTCCCAAAAGCAGAACTTTTACCTCAAAACAATATACTGGATTGCTTTAGTGCCGTTGAATGCGGGGAAGTTGACCAGGCAGTCGTTCCGCTGGAAAACTCAATTGAAGGTACCGTGTCCATGACACTGGATTATCTTTATAAAACTCCCGACATCAGGATCGAAGCTGAAGCCGTTATGCCGATTGCCCATCACCTGATGGTTCATCCGGACTGCAATATAGAAAGTCTGGAAAAAATTTATTCCCATCCGCAGGCACTGGCACAGAGCTTTCATTTTCTTGACTCCGGATTTAAGGAGATTCCCAAGCAGGAATATTCTTCCACCGCAGCGGCGGCGAAACACGTTTCCGAAAATCCCGACAGAAACCTTGCCGCCGTGGCCAATCAGTTCGCTGCAGATCTTTACGGACTGAAGATCATCCGCCGGAACATTCAGGACATCGAGCAGAATCATACCCGATTTATTATCATTTCCAAACGGCAGAATCTATATCTTAACAATGAACTTGAAGTATCAGGAGAAAAGTCCGGACTGCTGATCACACTTCCGGAAGATCATCCGGGAGGGCTTCATCAGGTACTTTCTGTTTTTGCATGGCGGAAAATGAACCTCAGCAAAATAGAATCCAGAACCTTGAAAACGGGACTTGGCAACTATTTCTTTTTCATTAATGTGACCGGTACCTGGGAATCGGCCTTACATCACAATGCACTGGCAGAATTGGCAGCTTTAGGAGCTGACACCGTATTTTTAGGAAATTACAAAGAATTTCTTCTGAAAAGCTGACAAAATTTCATTCCACGCTAATCCAATCCCATCTTCACAGGATCTATTTATAATAATTCAAATTTTCAATCGCTGTTCTGATGTATGAACAGATCTCTTAATTTCTCTTTCAGCAGGGAATCAGGAGTATATCTCTTATATATATTTCTCCAATTATAGATCTATAATATTTTTTAGAAAAATTTAAACAACAAATAACTATAAATTTAATAATATCACACAAATCAATATAAAAGATAAAAATTTTTAATCTAAAATAGCATTTTGCATGATATTTGATGCATTTTTCATGAAAAACTATCTGAGAGTAAACCTCTAATTAAAATTAAATTTTTATGAACATGAAAACTAAAATTTGCAGTGCCATTTTAGCACTAATGGCGCTCCCTTTTGCGGCCCAGAGTGGTGCAGTAGGTATTAATACTACCACTCCGCAGGCAACCCTTGATGTAAACGGAAATTTAAAGATTCGCCAAGTTCCTACTGCAGCATCCACCACGGGTTATCAAATTCTTGCCGTCAACCAGAATACCGGTGGTGATTTTGAAGTGTCTCAATTAAATCCTCAGCTTATTGCAGATCTTGCGACTTCCGGAGGAACTACAGGTGTTGCCGCTTCGTTATATGCAGCAAGAAAAACATCCGGTTTAACTTTGGTGGCTTTAGGAATTTTCCCATCAGGCTTCCAATCTGTTAATTTTGTAAATGCGGAAAGAACAGTAGGATCAACCGCCGTTTTTACGGATAGCGACAACACATACAATGTACCGAGCACTGGAGTTTACGCTATTGGGTTCAGTTTCCGTTACGGAACGGGAATTCAGGCAGCCTTGCTGGCAAACGCACCCGGTGCAGGGATTGTAAGAACCAGAAACGGGGTATCCACACTGATCGACAGCAGATCTTTCAGCGGAGCGAATTTAGGACTTCTCAGCCTTACGATTTCGGAATCCAGCCTGAATTCATTATATCCTTTACAGGCCGGTGATAAGATTTCCTTCGGACTTATAGGATCTTCGTTGCTGGATGGCACTATCCTGGGTAGCAGTACGAGTTCTTTTTATATTTATAAAGTATCAAATTAAAAATCAATTTATTTATCAAAAGAAAAATTTTACAACCTGATTACTAACCGTGTTAATCACTATATCTTACTTTAATCCGCTACGCAGTGTAGCGGATTATTTTTTTCGGCTGTAAACATTTGATTATATTTGATAAACCAATCGTTCAAAATGGCATATGCAATTATATTTATCGCTGTAATAGTACTCTGTATTCTCAACAACTATCATCAGAGACTCAAGAAACTGGAACGGGAATTTGAAGAATTGAAACTGAAAATGACTGAAGAAGACCTTACTGAGCATTCCCTGATATCAAAAAAAACAAATACTTCTTCTGAGAATCGGATTGAACAGCAAGTTACTGTATTGCCACTATCAGAGTCTCCTAAGAACGAAGTTCCTGTGAAAAAAGAAAAAGACAAGCTCGCCCCTGTGTTCGAATTTTTAAAACAGAATGCCCTTACCATTGTTGGTATTTTTACACTGGTGTTAGGCATTGGCTATTTTGTGAAATATGCCATCGACAAAAACTGGATTGGGGAAACCCCACGGGTAGGAATCGGATTTCTGGCCGGCGCTGTCATTATGGGGATCGGGCATTTCCTTAGAAGAAATTATGCTGTTTTTGCATCCATTATTACCGGAGGCGGGATTGCAGTCCTCTATTTCACAGTTACCATTGCCTTCCGGGAATATCAACTGTTTTCACAGGGAGCGGCCTTTACGGTAACCTGTTGTATTACCCTGCTGTGTATCCTGCTTTCATATTATTATAAGAGTGAAATTCTGAATATTTTTTCCCTGTTCGGAGGATTCCTTGCCCCTTTAATGATCAGTTCAGGGGAAAGCAATTATCTTTTTCTGTTTGCCTATCTTACGGTCTTAAATATAGGCATGCTGGCCGTCGTATTTCTTAAAAGCTGGAAAAGCGTAGGCTGGATCTCCTTTATCCTTACCGGCATTTATCTTGCGTCCTGGACAGCAGAAAAAACAGAAATGCTAAGTGTATATTTTTATATCATTACTTACATTATCTTCTATCTTTTTGCCCTGCAGAATTATTTTAAGAAAAACCTCCTGCTTCCTTATGATATTCTAATGCTTGTGCTCATTAATTTCACATGCATCATCGGTTTGGTGTATATTTTTGAGACGCTGCAATATGAACCGGTAATTATTTTCCCTGTGATTTTTGCGTTGGTTAACCTCATCCTTCTTTACAAGGAATATTCGGCAAAAAAATTCGGTACCAGTTATTCCGTTTTTGCTGGTATTACGGTAAGCCTTATAACCGCTGCCGTTGCTTTACAGTTTAAGGCACACCTAATAACAAGTGTCTGGGCAATTGAGGCAACCCTGCTGCTTTTTATCTGGAAAAAAACCAACCTCAATATTTTCAGAATATGCTTTTATATTCTTTTTCCTTTGGTGATTATCGCCCAGATTGTTACATGGACCGAATATATTGAAGCAAAAGATCTTGCTGCAATTTTCAATCCGGTATTCCTAACAAGTACCGTAACGGTGATCTCTACTTTTGTCAATTTAATTTTGCTGAGAAAACTTTCAGATCGTCAGGATCAAAACAGTAATTTCTTCGAAAATCTTTTTACCGTTGTCAGCTACGGTATTATTTACATTGCCCTTTTACTGGAAGTCGTTTACCATATTTCAGAAAAACCTTGGATCATTATTTTCGGTACGGCAATGCTTTACAGCCTGTTTTTTATCTTCCTCATTCTGTTATTTAGGAAGAAGCTTGAAATCGATAAAATTCTCAAGACAGCACTATTTTATGTATTTTTCGCACTAATTATCTTCAATACTCTGATTTCCGGTCCCGGAATTGTGACCCAATATTTACAGAATAAAATTCCTTTTACTTTATATTGGGCTTATCTTTTATATTGGATTCCCTTTATAACCATTCTGGTGAATATTGTACCGAAATCGTATTTCTTACAAATGAAACTTTCGTACTGGTGGGTTTCCCTGGCATTCATCACAGCTGTAAGCGGCGAATTGTACAATATGTATGTACTTTATAATGCCAATACGATTTTGGAGACCCCTTTTCTTACTAAACATTTCAGCCTTCTTTATCTTCCGATCATCTGGGCGGTTCTGGCCAGCCTTTTCCTTTATAAAGGATTAAAAACTGAAGTTTCAGAATATAACAAAGTTGGTTTTGCCCTTATTGCAGTTACCGTATGCAAACTGTATGCTTATGACGTATGGAAAATGGATAACGTATCCAGAATCATCGCCTTTATTATGCTGGGCATTATCTTATTACTGAGTTCATTTCTGTTTCAGCGGGTAAAAAAGATCATCAAGAATATGGTAGAAAAAAAGCAAGAAAGCAACGATTCCGAAATATCATAAAACAGATTATCTTTGGCTTATAATTATATTATTGTAAAAATTTATTTACATTTTATAAAAAATAACTATATTTATAGCGTTTTTAATAGTTATCTATTCCTAAGCCATTATGAAAAAATTATTATACTCTTTTTTACTGTTGTCTTCGGCAACATTATTTGCCCAGAAGAATACATCAACACGATTTGCAGTTGCCAATGATATTGTTGGAACGGTGGATATGTTCAGTAACAATCTTAAAGGTTACGTGCAAAGCTCACGTACATTTAGATCTTCAGCAGAGCTTCCTCAGAATCTGAAAAAATTCGGGAACATTGCGGACAACGGCCTGGTGGAATATAAACTTAAATCCGGATTAGGTACTTTGGACAGACTTTCTCTGGCTGATCTTAATACGCAGTATAACCTGGCAAAAAACACACCTGTTCTTATCGACGGTTATGAATTCGCCAATACAGATACACTGGTATACGGCGACATACTGAGAAACGTTAAGGTGGTCGACAATAACGGAAGCAAAACAGTTTCCGTATCCACACAAAAGTAATTTTCACATCATATTTACATGAAAAGGATACCCTTGTGGGGTATCCTTTAGTATTTACCGTTCCATTTCTTTTTGAGTTCTTCGTAAATTTTCTTTTCGGTCGCATTATTTCCCGGCTCATAAAGCCTGGCATCTTTTATTTCTTCCGGCAAAAAATCCTGGTCTACAAAATTACCGTCATAGGAATGCGCATATTTATACTCCTTTCCGTAATCCAGGTCTTTCATCAGCTTGGTAGGTGCATTTCTCAGGTGCAGCGGCACCGGAAGATTTCCCGTTTTCTTTACCAAAGCTAATGCCTCATTGATCGCCATGTAAGTAGAATTGCTTTTCGGCGAAACGGCCAGGTACACTGCTGTTTCACTGAGAATAATTCTCGCTTCCGGATTTCCGATTACATTGACGGCCTGAAAACAGCTGTTGGCCATTACCAGAGCGTTCGGGTTGGCCAGCCCAATGTCTTCCGATGCCAGGATCAACATTCTTCTGGCAATGAATTTAATATCCTCACCACCAGCCAGCATACGGGCCAGCCAATAGACCGCACCGTTGGGATCGCTCCCACGCATTGACTTGATGAAAGCCGAAATGATATCATAATGCTGTTCGCCATTTTTATCATAAAGAGCCATCGTCTCCTGCAGTACTTCCAGGACATCTTCATTCCTTATCTCCGATTTACCGGAATTCTTGAACTGGTTCAGCACCAGCTCCACCGAATTGATCAGCTTCCGGGCATCTCCTCCTGAATACTGGATCAATGCTTCTTTTTCAGCAATCTTGAAAGCCGTGTTTTCATCCTGATTAAATCTTTCCGAGGCTATATCGATCAATTCTTCAAGCTTTTCGTACGTCAGTGCTCTTAAAATATACACCTGGCTTCTGGACAGCAGGGCCGAAACCACTTCAAAGCTCGGGTTTTCCGTAGTGGCCCCGATCAGGACGATCCAGCCTTTTTCTACGGCATGAAGCAGCGAATCCTGCTGGGATTTGTTGAAACGGTGAATTTCATCGATAAACAGGATCGGCGATTTCCCGGAAAATAGGTTCTGCTTTTTCGCATCCTCGATTACGTCGCGTACATCCTTTACACCGGAGGAAACGGCAGAAAGCTTATAAAACTTCCGTCCGGAATTTTCGGAAATGATCTCAGCAAGCGTCGTTTTGCCAGTACCCGGAGGCCCCCAGAAAATCAGGGAATTAAGGGAATTGTTCTGCATCATTTTCCGGATTGTTCCTTTTTCGCCCGTAAGATGTTCCTGCCCCAGCACGTCATCCAGGGTTTTCGGTCTCAGCTTTTCAGCTAATGGTATATTTTGATTCAAAATGTTTAAGATTTAAAGTACAATAAATTTAATAGAGACATCCAAAACGGCAGAGGTTTCCCGGATTTATCCTGTTGAGATCAGTAAATCGACAAACACCGGAATTGATCCTTCGAACAGACCTTTACCGAACTGAAACTTCAAACAAATTTAAACTAATTTTCAATTTTTTACCCTATTTTTGCACTGTTTTGAAACTTACATTCAATAAAATCATTACTTTTCCTTTGGTAATCTTCATACGGCTTTACCAATGGTTTATCTCGCCGCTGCTTCCTAAAAACTGCCGTTATGAGCCGACGTGTTCGCATTATATGGTAAAGGCACTGCAGGTTCACGGGATTTTCAAAGGATTCTGGCTGGGTGTAAAAAGAATTTCAAGATGCCATCCTTGGGGCGGTAGCGGGTACGATCCTGTGCCGCCTAAAAAGTAACATTTAAATAAACAAACTATTAAAAAAAATAGCAATGAGTAATATTTTTTTCAGAATGTATCTCGTCGTTTTCGCGCTGATTACCCAGTGTCTTTTTGCGCAGAACTATCCGGACGGCCTGTCCGACGGAACATTACACGTGAATTCCGCGAATGTCCCCGTAAAGATCTATTCCACTACGGAAATCCAGGATCTTAATGAATTTGCCGATAAGCCTGTCAAGGAAAACGTTCTGGTTATTTTGAATGAATCCAATTTTGAACCTGCATATATAAATTACAGTACGGCGACTCTAGCCAAATATAAATTGGTACATTACCAGTTCCTGGATAAGAATTTCAGACTGATCGACACACCTGCTACCAGCGAAAACCTCAGCTCCTTTAAATATGCCGTTAAAACGCAGAAGCCAATTGCAGAAGCTGACCAGGTAAGCCTGGACACGCCTTTCAAAATCTGGGATCCTTCAAAAGGTATTCAGCTGGGTCCGGTTACCCTGCATTTTTACAGCCTTATGTTCATTTTCGCTTTCGGTTTCGGCTATGTGCTGATGAGCAGAATTTTCAAGATCGACAACGTGAACCAGAAATACCTGGAGCCGCTTTTTACGTGGACCCTTATCGGAACGATCCTCGGTGCAAGAATGGGGCACGTTATTTTCTACCAGCCGGAACTTTTCAAAGAAGATTTCTGGAGTGTGTTCCTGCCGATCAGTACAAAAAACGGACTGAAATTCACCGGGTTTTCCGGACTGGCCAGCCACGGAGCAACGATTGCGCTGATCCTTACAACCTTGTATTATTCATTTAAAATCATCAAGAAGAATCCGTTATGGGTATACGACCGTTTGGGAATCGTGGTCTCCCTGGGCGGAGCATTTGTGAGATTGGGAAACTTCTTCAACTCGGAGATCATCGGAAAACCGGCCGACCCGAACTCTCCTTTTGCCTTACTTTTCCCACAGCAGAGCAGTGAATACGGGGTGACGGTTCCGCGTTATCCGTCCCAGTTGTTTGAAGCTTTCGGATATGTATGTCTTTTTATCCTGTTATGGATTCTCTATAGAAAAACCAATAAAAAATACCAGCAGGGATGGCTGTTCGGATTGTTCTTCATCATTCTCTGGGCGATCAGATTCTTTGTGGAATTCCTGAAGGAGCCTCAGGGTGACGAATTCATCCAGTTCGGCGGACTTAATACCGGACAGGTATTATCCATTCCATTTATGATTGCAGGAGTCATCATCATGGTTGTTTCCAAAAAGTTCAGGATCACCCAGGCTGAAAACGAGAAGCCGGAGTAAGTAAATCCAACATAAAAAAAGCAGATCTGTATGGTGCAGATCTGCTTTTTTATTTGAACTCAATTTGGTTAGCCAAGATACTTATCTGTTTGCTGGAAAAGACATTATTTGCAAACTGGGAAACAACTTATGTATCCTGACGATTCCGTGAATATCGCTGTGGGAAATTATTACAAAGCCTTTACTGCCAAACTGTTTAGCTCCTCAAAAACATTTCCGAATTCATGAATGACATCAGTCGGAAGCATCGATTCCTTGGAGTACTTCTCCGACGCAGAATCTGCAGCCCGGCCATGAAACCATACCCCTAAAACAGCAGCTTCTTCCGGCGTGTAATTTTGTGCAGAAAATGATGCAATAATTCCGGTTAGGATATCACCGCTTCCGCCTTTTGCCAGTCCGGAATTTCCTGTAATATTATAGAATACCTTTCCGGCAGGGCTGATGATCTGGGTACGATGGTCTTTCAGTACGATATAAATATGATGTTCCCGGGCTTTGGTTATGGCACGCTCCACCCTTTTGAAGGAATTTCCGGTAGGCCCGAACAGCCTTTCAAATTCTTTCGGATGAGGCGTAATGATAGATTCTTTCGGAATAAGCTTTATATTTTTTGGGTCCTGAGAAATGATATTCAGTGCATCGGCATCCAGAATCAAAGGTTGGGAATATTCTTTTAGAAAAGCAAGAAAAGCTTTCGCAGTTTTTGGATCGGTTCCCAAACCAGGCCCAATTCCGCAAACCGCATTTTCATCAACTTCAATATGATCGATCACATCCGTCCCGCCTTCGATAAACATGGCTTCCGGATTGGAGATCTGCAAAATATCACAGCCGCACTTCGGGGCAAGGGCAAAGGTAAGTCCTGCTCCTGTTTTAAGTGCAGCCCTTGCAGCGAGTACGGCGGCACCCATTTTACCGATGCTCCCCCCGACGATAATCACTTTTCCGTAGGTACCTTTGTGGGAAAACTCTTCTCTCGGCCTGAAAATCTGCTTTACGGCCTTATCATTCACAACATAATTTTCCGTTTCTGCTTCGGCAATATATTCTTCACTGATATTAATATCCAGGATTCTTACTTTCCCCGCATATTTTCCTGTCTCCGGATGAAAAAAGGTTTTTTTCCAAAGCTGAAAGCTCAGGGTATAATCAGCTTTAAAAATAACAGCACCCTCCGGCGAGACCGCATCTGCAAATAGTCCCGAGGGAAGATCAATGGAGATTTTGATATTATGGGTATTATTAAGAAATTCCACCAGCTCTTTAAACTCGTCTTCCAGCGGGCGCGATAATCCGGTTCCGAAAAGTGCATCGATGATTACTGTCCTGCTGTCGAAACGGTAGTCCCGGACTTCTTTGAATTCCTTTATGGAAATCCCTGAAATTTCTTTCAGTTCGCGGAAATTAATTTGGGCATCGGAAGAAAATTTAGCCTTGGAATTGGTAAATACATCGATATCAAAACCTTTCTGGTACAACATCCTGGCAATGGCAAAACCGTCGCCGCCGTTGTTACCGTTGCCACAGAAAATGGCAAAATTCCGGTGGTTCTTACAATTTTCCGAAATCCATGTTACACACGCTTCTGCAGCCCTTTCCATAAGCTGTATAGAAAAAACAGGCTCATGCTCTATCGTATATCGATCCCCCTTTTTAATTTGCTCTGCTGTCAAGATTTTCATATGTGAAATGCTATTAGTGTATCCCAAGCAATTTACGAAAACTAATGCTAAAATAAAAAGGATCGGGAAGTGAATAAAATAATTATTTTAAAAAATATGTAACGGAAAATCTCTATTTAAAACAAAAGAAATTATTTTTTTTGTATCTTAAACCTTTAATTTTAAACAATAAAAACAAAAAATATAAATTATGGGATTTGTAAAAGAATTTAAAGAATTTGCCTTTAAAGGAAATGTCCTCGACCTGGCAGTCGGAGTGATTATCGGTGCAGCATTCAGTGCAATTGTAAAATCATTTGTGGATGATATTATTACTCCCCTGTTGCTGAACCCGGCCCTTGAAAAAGCCAACGTAAAAAATATTGCAGAACTTTCCTGGAACGGCGTTAAATATGGAAATTTTCTTTCGGCAATACTCAGTTTCCTGATCGTAGCTTTTGTCTTATTCTTGCTGATCAAAGGAATCAACAGCCTTAGCAAAAAACCTGAAGAAGCTCCGGCTGTACCGGCAGGACCAACCGAAGACCAAAAATTATTAATGGAAATCAGAGATTTGCTGAAAGCCAAAAATAATCTATAATAATAAAGCACTTCATTTTGAAGTGCTTTATTATTATACTGGTGAAAAATTTCTTTATTGAATCTGTAAAATACTGGAAATCTGCTCTGCCAGCGATAATCCGATCCTGTCCTGCGCTTCAAGTGTAGAAGCACCCGTATGAGGAGTCATGGAAATCTTCGGATGGGTAAGGATCTCCTTGGAAGGCGTTGGCTCATTGATGAAAACATCAAGTCCTGCAAATTTCACTTTACCCGAATCCAGCGCTTCAATAAGGGCCGCTTCATCAATAATCCCTCCTCTTGAGCAGTTTATCACCGCCACACCGTCTTTCATGATTTCAAATTCTTTTTTTCCGATCATGTAACCTTCCTTCTGGGCCGGAACGTGAAGCGTAATAAAATCCGAATGTTTCAGCACGTCCTGAAGCGGTTCCGTTTCAATATCTACATTGATAAACTGGTTGTTGTAAAATTTCACTTTGATGCTTGCTCTTCCTACATTGCTGTCTGCTGCGATTACCCGCATTCCCAGACCAAGAGCAATTTTAGCAACCTCCTGCCCGATTCTTCCCATACCGACGATCCCGATGGTTTTACCTTTCAGCTCGATTCCTGCGGCATAGGCCTTTTTAAGGCCGGCAAAATCGGTATCGCCTACCAACGGCATTTTTCTGTTGGAGTCCTGCAGAAATCTTGCACCTGAAAAAAGATGGGCAAACACCAGCTCAGCAACGGATTCCGAAGAAGCCGAAGGCGTATTGATCACATGAATTCCTTTTTCCCGGGCGTAGTCTACATCGATATTATCCATTCCTACACCTCCTCTTCCAATAATTTCGATCGAAGGACAGTTATCGATGATGTCTTTACGCACCTGGGTGGCACTACGCACCAAAATCGTACGGATCTTATGTTCGTTAATGTAATCCAACAGCTGTTCCTGAGGAACTTTTGTGGTTATTACTTCAAACCCTTTTTCTTTTAATGCATCAATGCCGGATTGATCCAGCCCGTCGTTTGCTAAAACTTTCATAAAACTTTTTATTGATTTAATATTTGAAAAAAACGAACGTTAATCCTGCTGCTGCAAGATTTAATCGTTTAATCTTTACGGTAAATTTTTTATTCCTCTTCTTCCCTGAATACTTCAATCGTAACCTGCTTTTCCACAAGATCGGTAAATCTGCCTTTGTATCTTGTAGCGCGTACCAAATGGTTGTCTATCCAATGGTAATTTCCGCCTCTCGGCTTTCCGCACAATACACTATGGTATTTGAAACCATGCTTATCCAGCCAGTCGATGGTAATCTGCTTAAGATTTTCGGTTCTTGAAGTGAAGAAACAGATCTGGTGGCCTTCGTCGTACCATTTGTTGATGGTTTCCAGGGCATCCGGAAAAGGCTCACAGGTAACCATTCTTTCAGGTTCCTCGTTCGGAACGTCTTCAGTAATGGTTCCGTCGATATCGATTAAATAATTTTTTACGCCGTCCTTCAGAATCGGACTCAAGTGATCTATGTATTCTAATTCCATCATAAAAATTTGAATCACAAAGTTAGGGTTTTTACTGCAAAAAGGCTTGTTAATCTTGCTTTATATTAAATTCTGCCTGAAAAAACATTTATTTCATAAATAATATCGGCAATCATCCTGTTTTAAATATTTTATCTGAAATTTTTGTTTTTGCGCCATTACTGAGGCTTTTGAAATCATTTAATATGGTATTTTGCGGAACTCAAATATAGAATTACCTATGAAAATTCACCCGCCAGCTATGGGAATTTGTACACTTATTCTCTTTTCATGCAGCAAAAACGATAAAAAGGAAGAAGCAGTCTTGAAAAATTCTGATACCATAGCAGGTACTCCGCCTGAAAAAGATCATACTCCGGTTGAAGAAATTAAAGAGCAGGCAAAAACGGAAACCTACCGCTTAATCACCGAATCCAAAGAGACTCCCGGAATAATCGAGGGTAATGATATTGCAAAACTTTCTGAACCCTTGAAGGCGATCGCTGCTTTATACAGTGGTCTAGGAGGTTCAGTTGTGAAGATGGGAACTGCGGCCTTACAACGGCTTTGGGACTTGGAAAACAGGGTTCGCAGCCACAGAAAGACCTGGTGAAAAAATGGTTTCGGAAAGATGCAGCAGCAGAACAATTGATTAAGCAGGATTTTTACCAGATGCCAAATTCTTCTTCCAATTTTTCGGATTTCCGGTTCCTGACTTTCGAACAGAAAGGAGATACGGTAACGGTAAATTATAATTTAATGACTTACAGCCATGGAGAGATCGACTATATCCAAGGGCCGGACAAGTTTGTCATTAAAGGAAATACGATAGAAACCCTTCACCGGAATATCTGGAAAGACATAAAGTAATCACAACAAGTTGTTTGTCTTTTGGAAAACGGTTTTTTTTAAAGCAGAAGGAGCGATCCGTAACAGTTATCTTTGGTAATCGACAAAACCCCGATTATTCAAAAAATATGATGTTTTACCAAAAATTTCCAAAATACATTTATTACACTTACATTTGTAGAAATGGAAGAATTCGTAGTTTTAGTAAATCCCGAAGATAAAGTTCTTGGCCTTATGGAAAAGCAGCAGGCCCATGTTAATGGCCTGTTGCACCGTGCTTTCTCCGTATTCTTATTTAACAGGAACGGCGAAATGCTGCTGCAGAAAAGGGCTTCGGGTAAGTACCACTCTCCGTTGAAATGGACCAACGCCGTCTGTTCGCATCCAAGGGAGGAAGAAACCTATCTTGAAGGGGCTAAAAGAAGGCTGAAAGAAGAACTCGGTATCGATACGGAACTGACGGAAAAATTCAATTTCATCTATAAAGCGGACGTCGGCAACGGACTTTGGGAACATGAGCTCGACCACGTTTTTACCGGTATTTTTGAAGATGAGTTCCAACTGAATACCAACGAAGTGGAGGAAGTACGTTACATTTCCATGGAAAACCTGGATAAAGAGATGACTGAAAACCCGGAACATTTTACGGAATGGTTCAAGATTATCCTGGAAGAATACAAACACCATTTTTCAGACCGATGAAAAGATTAACTGCAGCCATGTTGATTTTTATCGGATCATGGGTATTTTCCCAGTCGGTTCCGACAAAAGTCTATGAAAACGACAACTACTCCATCACACTCCCCGAAGGCTGGAAGGTAACGGACGACAGCAATATCATCAATATTTTTCCCGGCAATGAAGTTGGTGCGATTACCATCTCGGAATACCACGACCTGAACCTCCCGAGAACGGAAACCAAAAAATTCATCCTTGCTTTGTATAAATCTTCGGATGAAGAAAGTAAGATCAAAACCAAGAACGGAAAGAAAGGATACACCGAGTACCTGTATACATATTTTGACGAAAAACAGAAGCTGGTCTGGACCACCAAAGTCCTGCAGAAGGATAAAGATCTCTTCCTGGTTACCATCAACTGCGGACAGAAATACTGGAACGGGAATTATATGAAGCTTTTCAACGAAGCTTTCGACAGTTTTAAAATAAAGAAATAAATATAAAATTAAACATGAAGAAAACAGCATTGTACGACAAGCACGTATCTTTAGGCGCTAAAATCGTACCTTTCGCAGGATTTGAAATGCCTGTACAATACTCAGGAGTTACCGAAGAACATTTTGCCGTAAGAGAAAAAGCAGGCCTGTTCGATGTTTCCCACATGGGACAGTTTTTCATTGAAGGAGCGGGTTCCAAAGAACTTTTGCAGTATGTGACCACCAACAATGTAAATGCGCTTGAAAACGGTAAAGCTCAGTACTCTTGCCTTCCGAACGAAGACGGAGGTATTGTAGATGACCTGATCGTATACAAAATGGAAGACGATAAATATTTCGTGGTTGTCAATGCTTCAAATATAGATAAAGACTGGAATCATATTTCCAAATACAACACATTCGGGGCCAAAATGACAAACGCCTCAGACGATATGTCATTACTAGCTGTTCAGGGTCCGAAAGCAACGGAAATCCTTCAGAAACTGACGGAAAGCAACCTTTCCGAAATTCCTTATTATAACTTCACCATAGGTTCCGTGGCTGGGGTAAACGATGTCATCATTTCCAACACCGGCTACACCGGAAGCGGAGGTTTTGAAATCTACTTTAAGAATGAAGATGCCGCAACCCTTTGGGATGCCATCATCGAAGCAGGTGCTGAAGAAGGAATTATCCCTTGCGGTCTGGCTGCCAGAGATACCTTACGTCTCGAAAAAGGATTCTGTCTGTACGGAAACGATATCGACGACACCACTTCCCCGATCGAGGCCGGCTTAGGATGGATCACGAAATTCGATAAAGATTTTGTTTCCAAAGAAACGTTTGCCCAGCAAAAAGAAGAAGGCGTTACCCGAAAATTAGTCGGTTTTGAATTAACTGACAAAGGCGTTCCAAGACACGACTATCCTGTGTTAGATGCCGAAGGAAACGTGATCGGAAAAGTAACTTCCGGTACCCAGTCGCCGATGAAAAAAGTAGGCTTGGGTCTTGCATACGTAGACAAACCACACTTCAAGCTGGGTTCTGAAATCTTCATCCAGGTAAGAAACAAGAATATTCCGGCAAAAGTAGTAAAAGCACCTTTTGTATAACGGAAATTTAAATCTAACAGCCGTTCTGTATCATTGCAGGACGGTTTTTTTATGCTGTTTTCAGCAACTGGCATTTTTCTTGTGCAATATTCTACTCAAATATCATCGTATGAAAATTCTGAAAAAAACAGCAGCCTTCGGGATCCTTTTATTCGGTATGCATTTCGCCAGTGCCCAGGCACGCACCAACAGCCAGAGCACCGGTACCATCACTGTAGACGGTGTAGGGCAGACAAAAACCTATTCTTCGGATGGAGGAACGGCAGTAATCTCAGGCGTGAAGAACATCATTACCATCAATGGATACGTCTCACGGCTGGAAGTGTCAGGTTCCGGAAATACAATCTATACCGACAAAATTTCCCGGATCTCCGTGGAGGGAACCAACAACAAAATCTTCTATACGACCGCGCCCAATAAAAACGGTAAACCCTCCGTATCTTCCAGCGGCGTAGGCAACAGCGTCCGTAAAAAATAAAACAATTTCAATCTTTAATAAAATAGCTCCGGTTTTCTTGACCTCTGGAGTTATTTATTTTAACATGGGATTTCACGACTGATTTTCAGGAGCTTGATCCGGCTATCCTCTATATCTTTTTTGTTTTTACAGCTTTTGGACTTTAATAATCAAGGTCCGGCCAAAAAACAAAAAAGGATGCCGTTCCTATCCGGGCTAGGATGATCCAGCCTGTCTTTAGACTATAGGCCTCCGGAGACGCTCGTTTCGTGCAGCAAAGCCCAACGGGTTTTGAAAACCCGTTAGGTTAATCACCCCTTCGTTACAAAATTTTTCTCTGATTGAAACTGCAATCGCAGATCTTAAAAAAACCTCATAGGTTTCGAAAACCTATGAGGTTTATATTTAGTCTGTCATCAATCTTTCATTCCAAAAAATGCCCTCAATTCTTCCAGATTCTTTTTGTCATTCCCGACAAAAATCCGGTCTTCCGTGATAAAAACCGGACGTTTCAGGAAGGAATAATGATCCAGCAAAAGATTTTTGAAATCATTTTCCGTCAGTGTTTTTACATCCAGCCCTCGTTGCTTGATCTGAGTAGACTTTTTGCTGAACAGTGCTTCATAAGACTTTGTTTGCACATACATTTCGGCAAGTTCATCTTCCGTCACCGGATCTTTCTTTATTTCCCGGATTTCCCATCCGGTAAGGTCGAACTGAGCAAGGATCTTTCGGCAGGTATCACAGGTTTTGAGGTAAAATACTTTTTTCATTTATTTTCAGGAATTTATTTACATTTCGGTTTTCAAAAGTAAGATTTAATCCAAACTTTTAAAAATTATAAATACCTTTAATCAAATTTTTACAGGATGGATAACAAACCGGTTACCTTTCAGTTTATTTCAGAACCTTCGGACGTGAATTACGGAGGCAACGTCCATGGCGGAAGCGTCATGAAATGGATCGATCAGGCAGGATACGCCTGCGCCACAACCTGGAGCGGAAATTATTCCGTAACGGTTTACGTTGGCGGAATCCGTTTTTATGAGCCGATCAAGATCGGGGAAGTGGTAAAGGTAGAAGCGCAGGTAATTTATACCGGTTCTTCGAGCATGCATATTTCCATTAATGTATCGTCGAGAAACCTGAAACAACCGACGTTCGATAAGAAAACCCACTGCATTATTGTTTTTGTAGCAGTGGACGAAAACGGCAAGAAACTTCCCGTTCCCAAATGGATTCCGGAAACTGAAGAGGAAAAACAAAAGGAGCAATATGCCATCCGGCTGATGGAACTCAGGACACAGATCGAAGACGAAATGAAGCCGTTTTTATAGTATGCAGCGAAAAGATTTCATCCAACTTTCGTCGCTGGGACTATTAGGTTTATATGCCTGCGGAATTTCTAACCTTTCAAGCAATACAAAGACATTGGCCATTCAATTATACACTGTTCGTGATGCTCTTTCCGAAGACCTGGAAAAAACACTGGAAAAGCTCGCCGGATTAGGTTTTACCCGCCTGGAAATCTACGGTTATAACAGAACCTTTTTCGGGAAATCCCGAAACGAATTTCAGGAGATCCTGAAAAATACCGGAATGAAAGTCATCAGCTCCCACCACACTACCGGAATCCTTCATCATGATCCCGGAACCCTGCTGAACGGATGGGAAAAATCGGTGGAAGACCTTTATGACATCGGTGCAGAATATATGGTCTGCTCTTATCTTTTTCCGGAGGAACGTACTGCGGACAACTACCGGAAGCTTCCGGAACTTCTGAACAAGTCGGGGGAAACTGCCCGTAAAGCAGGAATTCGGTTCGCTTACCACAATCATGATTTTGAATTTGAAAAACTTGATGAAACGGAAACGGTTTATGATTTTATTTTAAAAAATTCTTCCCCGGATGTTGTTAAAATGGAGCTCGACCTCTACTGGATGGCAAAAGCAGGGATGGATCCGCTGACCTATTTTGAAAAATACCCGAAGCGTTTTCCGCTCTGGCATGTGAAAGACATGAAAGCCGGGACAAAGGATTTTGCAGAAATAGGAAACGGAAGCATCGATTTTGAGCGCATTTTTAAAGCCCGAGAAAAAGCAGGGCTGAAATATTGGTTTCTGGAACAGGATACCAGTGATAAGGATATGTTTGAAAGCATTACGATAAGCCGGGATTATATTCTGAAAAACGATTTTTTTCTGAGGAATATTTAATGGGCATAATTACTGGAATTCAGAAAATTAAGAGAGATGACAAAAATTTTCTGGGTTAAAATTTAAACATCTTCTAAGAGTCTGTTTAAATTTACCTTTTATATTTTAACATTAAGAATTTAAGCTATTTTAGCTTAAAAAAATAATATGTCGGTTGCCCTGCGATATTCAATAAAATCAATTGAAATCATTGTATTAAAGTGAAGAATAAACAAAGTTTATTTAATTCAGAAAATTAAGAGAAATGACGGAAAGTTTGCTGAATTAAAATTTAAACATCCTCTAAGTCTTGTATTTTTAATTCAAACTATCTAAAATTATTTTTATCTTTGCATTACAAAAGGAAATGGTGTTCTTCCTTCCCCAACCGCCTCGTTTCAAACGGGCTGATGACGCCTGATTAATAGATTATCAACCATAATTTGATCAGGAAAACTATGTCTAAACTTCAGCGCACTTTAAGCACATATCTTCAATTTCATATAAAATTCTTTTTCAGGAAATACCCATCGCTTCCGTATGTCATTAAATGGCTTTTGATCAGCAGTATCATCGGCGGCCTGGTCGGAACTGCTTCAGCAGGTTTTTTAATGTCCCTGCAATGGGCAACGGATTTCCGGGAAAGCCATATCTGGATCGTTGCTTTTCTTCCGTTAGCCGGTTTTCTGGTGGGTGTACTTTATCACCATTTCGGAAAAAATGTGGAAGCAGGGAATAATCTGTTGCTGGAAAACATTCATGAACCCAATGACACGATCCCTTTGAAAATGGCTCCGTTTGTGTATTTGGGAACCATCGTTACGCATTTCTTCGGTGGTTCGGCAGGCCGTGAAGGAACAGCCCTGCAGATGGCCGGAGCGATTGCCGACCAGCTCACCAAACCCTTCAGGCTTGATAAAAATGAACGCAAAGTCCTGCTTATTTCTGCAATGGCCGCAGGATTCGGTTCGGTTTTCGGAACTCCACTGGCCGGAGCCGTCTTCGGACTGGAGGTTTTTCTCATCGGAAAGATTCGTTACAATGCTATTTTTCCGGCTTTTGTAGCTGCCATTTTAGCGGATATTGTTACGAATCTCTGGAAAGCCAAACACACGCATTATCACATTGATTTTATTCCGAAGCTTGAATTTCTTCCGGTTGCCTACAGCATTCTTGCAGGCATTGTTTTTGGAATCTGTGCAGCAGCATTCAGTAAACTACTCCATAAAACCGATTTCTTTTTCAAATCCAAAATAAAATATCCGCCGCTGCGTCCCGTAATTGGGGGAATACTCGTTGCCGCTGCTGTTTTTGCGATGGGAACCACCCGTTATATCGGATTGGGAATCCCTGCTATTCTGGAATCTTTTGACCAGTCCCTCCCTTTTTATGATTTTGCTTTGAAAATGATTTTCACCATCATTACGCTTTCCGCGGGTTTTAAAGGCGGAGAAGTAACTCCGCTGTTCTTTATAGGAGCCACCTTGGGAAGTGCCTTATCCTTAGTAATCTCGCTTCCGTACGGTTTATTGGCAGGAATGGGATTTGTGGCAGTTTTTGCAGGAGCAACCAATACCCCGCTGGCCTGTATGCTGATGGGCGTTGAATTGTTCGGCGCAGAATGCGGGGTTTACGTAGCGATTGCCTGTGTGGTATCCTATCTCTTTTCCGGAAATAACAGCATTTATACGAAACAAAAAATCGGGGAAGCCAAAAACATACGATCCGAACATCTGGTCGATAAGAGTTTTGAAGATGTATAACAGATAAATGATGAGTGATGAATTATGAGTGATGAGTGATGAATGTTTGTTTTGAATAAGCCATTTGATTTTAGGCAGCCTGCTCTTTTAAGCACAGGCGGCTTTGTGAACCTTAAAGAAGCATCATTCCGGAAATATCTTCGCGAGCTTTGTACTCCATTAGCCGACAGCAGATAACAGGTCGTCCCTACGGGGCTATATTAATATTTTTATTTACAACTATTAACAGGCAGCTCCTACGGAGTTTTTATTCCGCTTCCGTTCTTCAATGGTCTGTTCAAAAATTTTGGTTTCATCGCTCTTATAAGCACCTGCGGCTTTGTGAACCTTAGAGCAGCAAGATGGTAACAAACTCTTCGTGAGCTTCGTGTTCCATCGGCGGACAGCAGATAGCAGGTCGCCCCTACGGGGCTTGATTAATATTTTTATTCATCTATGAACAGGCAGCTCCTACGGAGCTTTCAGTCCGCTTCCGTTCTTCAAAACATATCATATTGTTCAAAAATTCTGGTTTCACCGCTCTTATAAGCACCTGCGGCTTTGTGAACCTTAAAAACAACATCATAATAAAATCCTCCGTGAGCTTCGTGTTCCATCGGCGGACAGCAGATAGCAGGTCGCCCCTACGGGGCTTGATTAATATTTTTATTCATCTATGAACAGGCAGCTCCTACGGAGCTTTCAGTCCGCTTCCGTTCTTCAAAACATATCATATTGTTCAAAAATTCTGGTTTCACCGCTCTTATAAGCACCTGCGGCTTTGTGAACCTTAAAAACAACATCATAATAAAATCCTCCGTGAGCTTCGTGTTCCATCGGCGGACAGCAGATAGCAGGTCGCCCCTACGGGGCTTGATTAATATTTTTATTCATCTATGAACAGGCAGCTCCTACGGAGCTTTCAGTCCGCTTCCGTTCTTCAAAACATATCATATTGTTCAAAAATTCTGGTTTCACCGCTCTTATAAGCACCTGCGGCTTTGTGAACCTTAAAAACAACATCATAATAAAATCCTCCGTGAGCTTCGTGTTCCATCGGCGGACAGCAGATAGCAGGTCGCCCCTACGGGGCTTGATTAATATTTTTATTCATCTATGAACAGGCAGCTCCTACGGAGCTTTCAGTCCGCTTCCGTTCTTCAAAACATATCATATTGTTCAAAAATTCTGGTTTCACCGCTCTTATAAGCACCTGCGGCTTTGTGAACCTTAAAAACAACATCATAATAAAATCCTCCGTGAGCTTCGTGTTCCATCGGCGGACAGCAGATAGCAGGTCGCCCCTACGGGGCTTGATTAATATTTTTATTCATCTATGAACAGGCAGCTCCTACGGAGCTTTTAGTCCGCTTCCGTTCTTCAATGGTCTGTTCAAAAATTTTGGTTTCATCGCTCTTATAAGCACCTGCGGCTTTGTGAACCTTAAAAACAACATCATAATAAAATCCTCCGTGAGCTTCGTGTTCAAAAAGCATTACTCCCAGAATGACAAAAACCTCCCGGAAGATCCGAAAGGCTTTTGCGTATTAAATGTGGAAATGTTTAGTTCTAATCGAGACAAGCTCTTATATAGCATCGTTACAAGTGTAAACCTGCGGACAAGCGATGTACTGAACACAGTAAAATGGTCCCGTTACAGATCCTGAACAGCTGCATCCGCATTTTGAAAGATCCGGCGTTCCGCTTATTCCCCCTGTGATGTTTCTAAGCTCTGCTTTTTTTAGCTTTTTCGCGTTTTTTAAAAAATTGTGCATTGTGATTGGTTTTTAAATTAAACAATTTGGTAACGTTTCAAAGTTAAACAAATATTAATTATTCAAAGCATAATTTAATATGAAATTTGATAATTTATTTATCTTGTTCCACTTATTGACCGTATAACGTAAAAGTTGTTTTAAATATTTCTTAAACACCGGAATTTATTCTACGAATTCCAGGTCTTTATCATGCGTTTCCGAAACGGTAAGAGCTGAATAAAACGCCAGCCCGAAGACAATGGCTCCCACCATGGCAGCACTTATGATTACGGAAAAATCTTTCTTTAAAACATCAAATGCAAAGATCATCACCGGAACCAGCCCGCGTACCATATTCGGGACGGTAGTGGTAGCTGTGTTTCTGATATTTGTACCGAACTGCTCGGCGGCCAGCGTAACGAACATTGCCCAATATCCTGTTCCGAGCCCCAGCCAGACGCAGAACATATAATATTTCGTTTCCGAGTTCGTATTTCCGAACAGCATGATGGCTACCCCGACAATGGTAAAGGCAAGCATATAAAAGATAGCCATTTTCCGGGATTTCAGAAGATGCGAAATAAACCCGCTGGCAAGGTCACCAACAGAAATACCTATGTAAGCCCACATAATCGCCTTCCCTGGATTAAGACTGGCAATGCCCATTTCCGGTGCAAACTGATTGGCCAATACGGCTAAAATCCCAATGCAATACCAGGTAGGCAACCCGACGGCAATGCATTTTAAATATCGGATCAGACGGTCTTTATTGGTGAAAAAGGAAAAAAAATTTCCCTTGGAAACCGATTTATGTTCAATGTTTTTATAAATCCCGGATTCGGAGACACTGATTCTCAGAAAAAGCAGCATGATTCCCAGCACACCGCCGATGAGATAAGAAATATTCCACCCGCCTGCCAATTCTACCGTAAGTTGCGCCACCACTGCTCCCATCAGGCCGAAACCGGCTACAACGGACGTCCCGATAGCTCTTAAATTCTTCGGCAGGCTTTCGGAAACCAGGGTAATTCCGGCTCCGAGTTCTCCGGCAAGGCCAATCCCTGCAATAAATCGCAATCCGGCGTACTGGTATACCAGATGCTCTTTTGGGAAATGAGGCAGGAAACCGCAGGCAATATTAGCCAGAGAATAAACGAGAATGGATCCGAACAGGACTGAAAGCCTTCCCTTTTTGTCTCCGAAAATCCCCCAGAAAATCCCGCCGATCAGCAGGCCGACCATCTGGGCATTCAGGATAAAGGTTCCGTCCGTATCCGGATTAAGCCCCAACGCTTTCAGACTGGGAATCCGGACAATGCCGAACAGCAGCAGATCATAGATGTCTACAAAATAGCCCAAAGCGGAAATGATTACGGGGATTGAGAAAATATATTTCAGTTTTGAAGAGGAGGAGAGTTCCTGCATGGTAATTTTAAATTTGACTAAAAATAAAAATTAATTTCAATCCTGCGGTATTTTAATTTCGAATTAAAGTAATTTAATTAAAAAACAATGATACATTGATATTTTTAATTTTTAAATCAATGTCTCGGGACTTTCTTCTACTTTTTCAGCGGTAAAGTTAATGCTGCCTTAAAATTTTTAAAAGAATTTAAAAACCTCTTTTTTAAATCAAAAAAAATATTTAACATTGTAAAAAAGTTAACGAATAATTGTTTCCAACAACAGAATATCTTTATGTTCAGGGAACTTATCGTATAAAGTGAGAATAATAAAATTCCGGGCTTTCTTACATTATTATGACTAGCTAGGAACCGAAATATCTAAACATGGAGTATGCTGTAGTACGTAATACAGCCGAAAGATGGATAAATAAGCCTGCAGGTGGCACCAATAAAGATCTAACGTGTCTAAACTTTGATCTGATTATTAACTACAAAACTTTAAAAATGAAAAAACAGCTAAAGTCCTTACAAGGCAAGAAATTAAATTCTAATGACATGATTTCCGTAAAAGGAGGAAAAAAGGCGCTTGAACCTACTAAAACGATGGTTCTTACGAACAGTAACGGGCATACCTCAGATGACGGATCAACGGATGATTCAGACTGGGCTTCCGGTTCAGATTTGTAAGGTATGACTATCCTAAAAAAAGCAGAAAGCCAATTCTTATTGGCTTTCGTTTCTTTAGTCCTGCTGGCCTCATGTTCAGGTTATAGCGCGACGGCCTCCGATTGGCATAATGAGAATGACAATTACAGTTATTTGTTTACCAGTAACAATCATGATATTAAATTTCACAGTTATGGCGGACGATATTTAGCCCATAGGATATTTTACCGAAAGTATGGAGAGCTCGTTTTTACTTATTATGACCGGTTAAGACAAATTAAAAAGGAAAAAGGCAATGATGTGTACTACAGCCTGTTTGTCGTCAAACATATTCCTGAAGAAGTACGTCGGAAAAATGATACGGTAACGGTGAAGCTTTACAACAAGGAAGTCATCAGCTTCAGCGAAAATGACAGGAAAGGAAGGAAAAAAATCTACAAAAGGTATTTTACTTTCGGTGATACGAATTACCTGTTTGTCGGGGAATATAAAAGATTTTATAAAGACCAGCCTGCGATTTATGAACGTCATATGTCCCAGGAAATGGAAGGATTGGAATTATGAGCGAAATTTTAATTATCTCAAAAGCGGATTTTGAACTGACTACCAACAGCGTATGCGACTGGCTGAACCATTACGGGGTTCCTTTTATAAGGTTGAATGTGGACCGGATTGCCGATCCTTTGTATTATGAGGTATTTATAAATCTGAATGGTCATGAGCTGGAAATTTTTGATAAGGTTAATAGCAGAAAAATCGATCTTAAAAAGATAAAGGTCGTGTGGTGCCGAAGGTTTATTGATATGGTGTACGAACAGGTCGTCACGCAGGAAAAGGAGATCGATGGGAACGTCATCAGGTTTGCCAAATTCCATGCTGCTGAGCGAAACCGGTTTTTAAGGATTCTTTATGACTTTTATCCGGAATGGAAATGGTTCGATTATTATAAGGATTCTCTTAAAATCGATAAGATTGAAGTTTTAAGACTGGCGAAAAAGCATGGCTTAACGATTCCTGAAACCTATATTGCCAACAGCCGCGAATCTTTACGGAAAATTTCAGATCTGAAGAAAAACCTCATTACCAAGCCGATTTTCGAGGGGGTTACGTTCTCTGATTCAAGGGGAATGTACGGTACCCATACCCAACCGGTTAAAAAATGTGAGATCGACGTATTCACACCGTCTCTGTTTCAGGAGAACATCCTGAAAAAGTTTGAACTGAGAATATTCTACCTCAGCGGTAAGTTCTATCCGATGGCCATCTTTTCATCGAAAAGCAGCCGGACCCGAACGGATTTCAGGAACTACGATATCTTCAATCCGAACCGGTGCGTACCCTATCATTTGCCACAGGCCATAAAAGAAAGCCTGACTGATCTGATGAATGATTTACATCTTTCTTCCGGCTCTATCGACATGATTAAGCATGTGGACGGAAGATATATTTTCTTAGAAGTAAATCCTGTAGGTCAATTCGGGATGGTTTCCCAGCCGTGCAATTATTATCTGGAAAAAGAAGTGGCAGAATTTTTAATACAACAGAAAGAAAAAGAATATGCCTGATCATATAAAAAAGATTATTGAGAAGAATAAAGGATCTTATATCATAAGAAATCTCAATGCGCTGTTCAGCCCGAACGAGAAGCTTCCGGATTACCGGGATTCCAATATCAAATCGTCTCTCCAGAACGGCTCCGGAATCTATGTAAGTAAAAAATTTTATAAAAAAATATCGAAGTTTTGACCTCACAAAATATAATGCATAAGCTCTATGCCGATATTATTCCCGTAAAAGGATATTCGCGCTCGATCCTGTTTGATATGACTAAAAACAGGTACTGGTATATTCCCAACGAATTATATGACATTCTCACCCAGGATATTGATTTTGAAAATTTGCAGGCACTCTATCCTGAAGACCGTAAAACAGTAAAGGAATATAAAAGGTTTTTACAACAGCACGATCTTATTTTCAGGATATCCGATGATGAAACAGTTGCCTTTCCACCCATTGACATGAAATGGCATATCCCAGGCAGCATTAGCAATATGATTATCGATGTGGATTCTGAAACGTCCTTTGCCTCACTGTCGAAAATAGATAACGAAATAGGGAAATTAGGCGTTGAAGCCATACTCTTCCGCTGCTTTTCAGAAAAAAGGCTGCGGGAACTTAAGAAATACCTCATTTGCCTGAGCGATAATCCTAACAACAGGTTGCGTGATATTCAGCTTGAAATCAGCATTCAGGGAAAATCAAATTCGAAAAGGACAACAGCTGACTTAAATGAAATTGCAAAACTGCCGATCGTCAGTACGGTCACCATTTATACTTTAAATAAAAAACTGTTAACTGCTCCGGCAGAAGACAGTAAAATCCAAGTTTTGAAAAAATCCGTTACAGGACCCAAAAACTGCGGGACCATACAGGGAAACATTGATTCAGTAAACCTCGAAATTATTTCGGAGTCCATGCATCATAACTCCTGCCTGAACTGCAAACTTTCGATCGACAGTTCCGGGAATATAAAAAACTGCCCTTCCATGAAGCAGAGTTTCGGAAATATCGAAAATACAGGTTTGGAAAAAAGCCTTCTTCATAAAGATTTCAGACGATACTGGAACCTGACGAAAGACGACATTGAAGGCTGTAAAGATTGTGAATTCCGGTATGTCTGCACGGACTGCAGAGCTTACACCGAACGCACTCATACAGACAAAGACGGCCTGGACATTTCAAAGCCATTAAAATGTGGCTATGACCCGTACACAGGCGAATGGGAAGATTGGAACACCAACCCCTTAAAACAAAAAGCAATTCAATATTATGAAATGGAAAAATATAGTTAAAGTACTGCTCTTTGCAGGTTTACTTTCTAACTCGGTGTATGCACAAAGCTATAAGATCGATTACCGGATGAACTTTAAAACAGACTCCCTGTCTGAAGAAATGCAGATGAAGGATATGGTTCTGCTGATTAAAGGTAAAGAATCAAAATTCTACTCCCGGGATCAGTACCTGAACGATTCATTGGTCATTGAAAAGGAAAAAGCCGGAGCGGAAGCACAAAAAAAATACGATTATCAGTTTATGGTTATCAAAGATTACAGACAAAAAAAGATTTACCGGTTCACTGTTTTGCTCAGGGATCTGTACAGAATTTCAGAAAAGAGCACAAGCTTTAAATGGGAAATCACCAAAGACACCAAAAAAATCGGGGATTATACCTGCCAGAAGGCAATGCTCCTCTATTCCGGCCGTACATGGGAAGCATGGTTTACCACAGATATTGCTTTGCAGAACGGTCCTTATGTATTTGACGGACTTCCCGGACTGATCGTCTCCATGAAAGATACCAAAAACAATTATGAATTTTTGCTTGCTGCAATCCGGAAAGATAAAAGTATCGATATTGCTTACTTCTCTACCAAACCTTTAGACATCAACCGCAAACAGTGGGTTAAAGTTCAACAGGACTATTACAACGATCCGTACCGGGAAATGAAGTCAGGAAATGTAAAAGCAGTCTGGCAGGATGCCAACGGGAAAAGATTCGTACCGAATTACAAAGAATTAACGAAAACAGAACAGCAGTACATGAAGAAACACAACAATCCCATAGAACTGGCCGATGCTATCCAATATCCTTAAATGATAAGAGATTTATTCTCTAACAGATGGCAGCCAGCTAACAGCAAAATAAGACAGGCATCCTATCGGGATGCTTGTTTTTTTTTAATATTATCGAATATATTCTTCAACCTGGATACGGAGAAAAGATAGGCGTAACGTCCCATCAAATATAAGGGGAGAGGAATAGCAAAGTACATTTGCGGCAGAAGAGCATCGTGATCATAAGACCGGATGAAATCCGGTTTAATAAAAGCGGACGACAATCTAACTGAACGTGAACCCGAAATAGAAAATAGAGCAAAAGGCTGGAAGAAGGAAGCCGGATGCCGGAAGTTTCTTCTGTTAAAATATTGCCAGCGGTCTTACAAATTAAATGATCTTATTTGTTGTATTGTATCAAGAAGAAGATCCCGGTGATATTTTTTCTTTTTTATTTATTAAATCGTTGAAAATAAACCAAATACCATCACTTTTACGTTAACTTATTTGAAAAAAAATGTAATACACAGGCTCAAAGGCGAGGCTATTGATATCACCCTTTCAGGGCTGGATGAACGCTCTAGCGGATTTAAAATATTGAAAATTATTTAAGTAATGTAAGTTTGATGTAAAAATAGAATTGCTTATGTGACATTCAATTTAATATATTTCATAAATTACGTCGGGTTTAGCACGACACGAAAATTGCAATTCCAAATTGGCTTTAGCCAAAATGCATTGTAGATTTTGGCTAAAGCCGCTCATTATCCGACATAGGATAAATGGGCTTCCTTCGAAAGGCTCAGGATGACATTGCCCATTTTTATTGAAATTTGAATAATTTATGTATACCGAACTCACGTTATCAAATTAAACACCATTAGTATTGGCTTCAATATAATTATCATAAAAAAACCTTCCAATTTCATGGAAGGTTTTATCTAATATGATGGTAATTTTATCTTGCAATGTTCACCGCTCTGGTTTCCCTTATAACGGTTACTTTCACCTGTCCCGGATAGGTAAGCTCATTCTGGATCTTTTCAGAAATATCGTAAGATAATTGAGAAGCTACTTCGTCATTTACTTTTCCGCTTTCCACCATTACCCTTAATTCTCTACCCGCCTGGATGGCATAGGCTGAAGATACGCCGTCAAAGCTCAACGCTGCCGATTCAAGATCCTTCAGTCTCTGGATGTAAGATTCCAGCACCTGTCTTCTGGCGCCCGGTCTTGCTCCGGAAATCGCATCGGCAACCTGGATGATCGGTGATAGTAAGGAGGTCATTTCCACTTCGTCGTGGTGTGCTCCGATCGCATTGATTACTTCTGCATTTTCACCGTACTTTTCCGCCCACTGCATTCCCAGTAAAGCGTGAGGAAGCTCGGATTCCTGCTCAGGAACTTTACCGATATCGTGTAAAAGACCTGCTCTTTTCGCTAATTTTACATTCAATCCCAATTCAGCAGCCATGGTTGCCGCGATGTTGGCGACTTCTCTGGAGTGCTGTAACAGGTTCTGCCCGTAAGAAGAACGGTACTTCATTCTACCCACGATCTTAATCAGTTCAGGATGTAGTCCGTGGATTCCCAAATCGATGATGGTTCTCTTTCCTACTTCGATGATCTCTTCCTCGATCTGCTTTCTTGTTTTCTCTACGACTTCCTCGATTCTGGCCGGGTGGATTCTTCCGTCCGTTACCAAACGGTGAAGGGATAATCTGGCGATCTCTCTTCTTACCGGATCGAAACATGAAAGAAGGATGGCTTCAGGAGTATCGTCAACAATGATTTCAACACCGGTAACCGCTTCCAAAGCACGGATGTTTCTACCTTCCCTACCGATGATTCTACCTTTTACCTCATCAGATTCGATGTTGAATACAGACACAGAGTTTTCAATCGCCTGTTCGGTTCCTATTCTCTGGATCGTCTGGATAACGATTTTTCGTGCCTCGCTTTTCGCATTAAGCTGCGCTTCTTCCATGATGCTCTGAACATGTGCCTGAGCTCTTGTTTTGGCTTCTGCCTTTAAGGATTCTACCAGTTCGGCTTTTGCTTCTTCTGCAGAATAGTTGGATATTTTTTCTAAAACCTCTACTTTCCTGGCCGTTGCAACATCAAGTTCCTGTTGCTTTCTTTCAATGATTTCCGTTTTTTTGGCATAATCGGCAATCTGCTTATCCAGGTCTTTTTCAAGTTTTCCTACTTTGCTGAGTTCGTCATTCAGTTTATGTTCCTTATCCTTGATTCTTTTTTCGACTTCCTGCATTTTCTTTTCGCGGGACTGAATATCGGAGTCATGCTGGGATTTCAGTTCCAGGAATTTTTCCTTGGCCTGGATGTTCTTTTCTTTTTTTATGGATTCGGCTTGTACGGTAGCTTTTTCTATCAGGTTTTCAGCATTTTTCTTTGCATCATCTATAATAAATTTTGCTTTTGTATTGAGTGAGCTTCTGGAAAAGAGTATTCCTGCTGCTGCACCAATAACAAGGCAAATTACGCCGACTATAATGGCTGTTATTGTCATATCTGTATATAAGTTTTAATTGTCCTCAATTTAGCATAAAAAAGCCCACAACAATTCAGAGATTGAGAGTAAACTCCTAATCAACACGATTTGAACTGATTTCCATTGTCTGTAATCCGGAGAACCGGCACGCCATTCAATGGACATTTGTTCGGTAATTGTTTAGCGTTGAGTTTACCTTTAATGTGTTAGAATTATTGTAGGCAGTTGGTTGGGAAAAAAAATCTATTTCCCTGTTTCATTCAACGACTGATTGATCCTTGCCAGTCTTTCGTTGGTAGATTGTATCGTTTTATCGTAGTTCATAGACACTACCTCGGCGTTGGTTCCCAGTTTCAGGGCACACATGGCCAAAGCATCCTGCTTGTCTCTCACATCGAAGTTCTGTTCAAAATCCTTAATCATATTTTCAATCTGCTTCCCGACTCTACGCAGTGTTTCTTCTTCTGCTGCCGGTACATTCAGCGGATATACTCTTCCGGCAATATTAATGGTTATTCTTCTTACCTCCATTATAATCCACTGTTTTGAAGCTGGGCAATACAGAAATCTATTTCTTTTACCAATCGGTTGATGTGGTTTTTCATCAGCCGGTTGTGTTCAGGGTTTCCTGATATTGCCGAATACAATTTTATATTTTTTTGTTCTTCTGCTAATACCTGATTTTTTTTTCTTTCCTCATCATATTTCTTCTTCAGTTCTTCATGCTCAACATTCAGCTCAGAAAATTCTTCAGTAAGATTTTTATAATTTTTCTGCAATTGTAAAATCTTTTTCTCTAATTCTGAAAAATGGTTTTCTAAATCTTGAAGCATTTCAGGTTTTCGTATATTCTAACTATTAGCAAAAATAACAAAATATTAATACTAACAAAAATAAAACGGTCTATATTTTGACGGAAAACAAAAAAGGAGATACAAAACTGTATCTCCCTGTATGTTTGATGCTATTCTTACTCAAATTTCAGAACGAAGAATATCGCTCTTGTCTGTAACGTAGACATTGCCGACGTCCAGTACGGAGGAGTTGTTGCGTTATCCGCCACGATTTCGTTATTCATGATGAATGTTCCTCTTACTGCCGGGGTCAGCTTAAACTTATTGAAGTAAAACTGAATCCCCATTTCTGCAGACCATGCAAAGTTATGCGTGGTAGAACGGAATACCTGCTGAAGGTTGTCATCCGTTGAGCTGGAATTGGACTGAAGGTTTACGATGTAGTTTACCCCTGCTGCCACATAAGGCCTGGAGTTGTACCATCTCTGTCCGTGGAATTCAAGCAATACCGGAACGTCTACCAGCGTACTTTTAATATCTCTTACTCTGTCTTTTTCCTGTAGAGGAATCGGAATGAAAGGATCGTTCGTTAAAGTACCCGCTGCATACTGGTCGTTGGACTGTGTATTAAAAGTCAACTGTCTCTGGCCGAATTGTAACCCCGGTTCTAATCGTACATCCAGATAATCGTTCAGCCTCCATTTTGCGATAAGACCGGCACCGAAACTGTAACTTTCCTTAGATGAAACAAGATTCTGATTATTATTCATCCCGTATCTCGGATTCAGAACGATACGGTAGTCCAGCCTGTTACCGTTCAGATAAAAACCCCAGCTGAATTTCTGCTCGTCGAAATCTTCCAGCTTATCCATTCTGTTACGGGTTCTGAATTGCGCGTTCGCTAAAAAGGCAACGTTTACTGACGCTAAAACCAGTGCTCTTAATAAAAATTTATTCATAGGGTTACTTTGTTGCTTTATAAATTGTGGCTATACCTAAACTTAGTTTTTTATATTCAACTTTTTTAAATCCTGTATCTAAAAGAATTTGTCTCATCTTTTCCCCGAAAGGAAAAGCGTTTACAGAATCCGGAAGGTATGTATATGCCCTGTTATCTTTGGAAACCAATCTGCCGATGGCGGGTAAAATGTTTTTAAAATAAAACATATACAATGGTCCCATAACCCCTTCAACTTTTGAAAACTCAAGTATATAAACACTCTTGTTATCTTTCACTACTCTTCTTAACTCTGCCAAACCTTTGGTAAGGTTTTCAAAATTCCTTACTCCAAATGCAACGGAAACTGCATCGAACCTGTTATCCTCATACGGTAGGTTCTCCGCATCCCCTTTTTGCATGGAAATTTTGCCGTCTAATTTAAGTTTTTTTATTTTAATAACGCCAACATTTAACATTTGTTGCGATAAATCCAGACCAATCACCCTGGAACCGGTTCCCTTTTCAATGGCAATAGCCAGATCTCCCGTTCCTGTAGCCACATCCAGCACTTCCTGCGGATTATCTTTTTTCATCCATTTCACCAGCGTATTTCTCCATAAAACATCAATTTTCAGAGAAAGCACACGATTCAGTACATCGTATTTCGGTGCAATATTGTCGAACATATCCTCTACCTGGCTCTTCTTTGTAGCATCCGAGTTGTAGGGTGTAATTTTGGTAATATCTTTTGTCAAAACTTAAAACTTGTAATATTCTTTATAATAATTAAGGTAGTCCTGTTTTCTGAAGATCTTGGACCTGGATTCTACCTGCTGGATATTTTTAATCAGCCTGTCATAATCTTCATCTACATTGTAATAAAAGTCGTCGGTATACAGCTTGCTGAAGCGTCTTGCCCCTCCGTAATACGGTTTCCCGTCGATGATGGTTTTATCCAGTGCCAAAAGTAAGGAATCTTTCTTCAGGTTGTATCCGTAATACTGATCATTGATGTAATAATCCTGATGGGCAATATTGATAAGGCCCCGGATTTTTTTCACTTCGAAAGCGGAATCGAAAAGTAATTTCTTATTTTGGTCAAAAACCTGTATGGAGTTTTTACCCTTGTCCAGATCCACCGGAACCGTCTGCCCTCCGGCGATAATCCCCTCCGAACCGTTGTTTATTTTATAGTAAAACGTATTGGGTGTAGGATTGTCTACTACATAATAGTTCTTTTTAGCCAAAAACAGGAAGTAGATCCCAAAGGCAGCGATAAACGCCACAACTGCAATAAGTAAGCCTTTTAAGGACGGATTGTTTTTCATAAGATTGTAAAGTACAATTTCTGCAAATTTAATAATATTTTTAATTCTCCGTTATTAATATTAATTATTAACTTTGCATCTTTAAAAAATCATTTAAACGAATGCCGAATACGATCATCATTGGTTCTGGATCCTACCTTCCCAGCAGAATTATCGGGAGAGATTATTTCTTAGATTCAGAGTTTTATACGGAAGACGGGGTGAAGATTGATAAACCTGCCGAAGAAACTATCGCAAAATTTGTAGAAATCACGGAAATTGAAAACAGAAGATTCATTGAAGATGATCTTTCCAACTCACAAATCGGCTACGAAGCTTCAAAACTTGCGATTGAAGATGCCGGTATCGACCAGGAAGAACTGGATTATATTATTTATGCCAGCAATTTCGGTGAAGTTACCGTAAACGGATACGCCGACTTTATGCCGACGATGGCCGCAAGGGTAAAAAATAAACTGGGTATTAAAAACAGGAAATGCGTTACTTACGATATGCTTTTCGGATGTCCGGGATGGGTGGAAGCGATGATTCTGGCAGATAACCTGATTAAAGCAAAGGTTGCAAAGACGATTCTGGTAATCGGAGCTGAAACATTGAGCCGGGTAACCGATCCGTACGACCGTAACAGAATGATCTTTGCAGACGGGGCCGGAGCGGTAGTTGTAAAAGCAACCGATGAGGAAAACGTAGGGATCATTGCACACAATACCATCTGTGATAACGGAATCGAGCTGGATTATCTGGCGAACGGACCTTCCATCAATAAAGAATCCGACCAGACCAGACTCTTCGTAAGAATGCAGGGAAGAAAAATTTATGAGTATGCCCTGAAAAATGTTCCTGCCGCTATTAAAGAAACCATTGAAGATGCAGGTCTTTCTATTGAAGATATTAATAAGATCCTGATCCACCAGGCGAATGCTAAAATGGATTACGCGATGATCGAAAGGCTTCACAAGCTTTATAATGTGAAAGATTACGACCATTCCATTTCCCCGATGACGATCCAGGATTTCGGAAATTCATCCGTTGCCACCATTCCTACCATGTTTGATTTAATAATTAAAGGAAAAATGGAGGGCCAATCGTTTAAAGAAAAAGGTAATATTGTCATGACTTCTGTAGGTGCCGGAATGAACATCAATGCTATCGTTTACAGATTTCCTTAACAATATTTAATGTAAAAATATAAAAAAGCACAGGGAATTATTCTTTGTGCTTTTTTTAAACCTATTATGCAGAAAAATTTTTTAATTATTGCAGCGCTCTTCCTCCTGTTGGAAGTCTATATCTACCAAGCCATCAGAACTTTAACCGATAATTCGTGGATCAAAATCGGATACGCAGTCGTTTCCTTAGTGATCTACGGATTCTTCGCTTACGAAATGACCCATTTCAGTAAAGGCGAGAGAAGCATGATGCGTGCACAGATCATGATTTCCATCTTCCTGATCTTTATCCTTCCTAAAATTTTTATCGTGCTATTTTTGCTGATCGATGATATTTTCAGGACCGGAAGCTACCTGATCGGATTTATGCGATCGTCCGAAAATTTTTTCCCGGAAAGAAGAAAGTTTTTAAGTCTTATGGGATTAGGTCTAGGAGGTGTACTTTCTGCCCTTTTTATAGACGGGATCACTTTCGGAAAATACAGGCATAAAGTGAGAAGGGTCAGAATCAATTTCGCGAACCTGCCAAAAAGCTTTAAAGGATACAAAATCGTACAGATCTCAGATGTTCATAGCGGAAGTTTCTCCGATCCCAGCAAGCTGGAACATGCCATTAACCTGATCAATGAACAAAATCCTGACCTGGTCCTTTTTACCGGTGACATGGTGAATAATGTGGCGGATGAATTCAAACCTTTTATCCCTCTATTTTCAAAGATTAAAGCGAAAGACGGAAAATTTGCCGTGCTGGGCAACCACGATTATGCAGATTACGTCACCTGGGATTCTTCAGATGCCAAAAAGAAAAACCTTGATACACTGGTTGATTATGAAAGACAGGCCGGATTCGACATGCTCCGTAATGAGCACCGGGTGATTGAGAAAAACGGTGAAAAAATATACATTCTGGGTGTTGAAAATTGGGGACTAAAACCCTTCCCACAATTCGGAAGGCTGGACGACGCTTTAAAAGGCGTACCGGAATCGGCAGTAAAAATCCTGATGAGCCACGACCCTACCCACTTTGATTACGTGGTTAAAAACCATCCCGGAAACGTTCATCTGACGCTTTCCGGACACACACACGGCATGCAGTTCGGTTTGGATCTGAAAAATGTAAAATGGTCGCCGGTTCAGTATAAATACCCGAAATGGGCAGACTTATATGAAAGCGAAGGAAAAATACTTTATGTAAACAGAGGTTTCGGTGTATTGGGCTATCCCGGAAGAGTGGGCGTACTGCCGGAAATTACGCTGTTTGAATTAGCATAATAAATTCAAGGTTTAAGATTCAAAATTCAAAGTTTGTCCTTAAACTTTGAACTTTAAACTTTGAACCTTAAATCTTGAATTAAAAAATATAGTCTTTCATTCGTGAGGTAGCCATCTCATTTTCGTCGATCCAGCAAAGCAGCTTATCGAGCTTGTCTTCGATCTTTTTTCCTGAATTCCACTTCCTGTAAAAGGGAATATCGAAGCGGTATCTGCTGAAGTCGGTAAACTGCCAGGAGCTGAGATATATTAATACAAAATCATCTTTCTTCAGAGTTTCAAAGACCATATTCTTGTAATACTTCATCGGCAGTACCTGGAATACAAAATCGTTATAAGGCAGCTGGCTGTACGGCGAAATACTTTCAGGAACAACACTTATCCCGTCTTGCTCGGTAATTTCCGTATCGCGTTTCAGGCGTTTAAAAGGAAAAAGGATGTCAGCATGATCGATATTGGAGACATAACCGAAACCTAACATTTTAAGATCCTCCTTCGGCAGCTTATGATCTTTCTGTCGAATCCCTTTGATCTGTTTTTCCAATAATTCCTCGGTCCATTTTTTTGTTTCTTCGATTTCCGGAAGCGTGGAATTTTTATTATAAAAAGCAATTTCATGCCCTTTCGATGAAATTGCTTTTATAAGGCTCTGCAGCTTTTCAGCGATAGAAATTTCGATAAAAAAACTTGCCTTAACATCATGAATATCTAGAATTCTCAGAATGGCTTTTGAGTTATTTTCCGTAATCCTGATTCTTTCTTCATCGGGAACAGATGCTCCTTTTTTAACCTCAGCCTCTATATTCACAATGTTGAAAGTAAACAATACCATTTAAATTAAATTTTAGATAAATTTTATATTCAATTAAAAATCAGATGTTAAAATACATTTTATTTAAAGTAAATATTAATATAATTAATTTTTACCTAATTTCACTTTAAGATTTTTAATCATATCTTTCGTCATTTCTGAAATACCGAAATTATAGGTAAGCCCCCAGTCTTTTTTCGCTACTGAATCATCGATAGACGCCGGCCAGGAATCAGCGATTGCCTGTCTGAAATCCGGTTTGTAATCGATCTCGAATTCCGGGATTTCTTTCTTGATTTCTTCTGCCAGTTCTTTCGGGGTAAAAGACATTCCGCCTAAGTTATAAGATGAACGGACAGTTAAATTTTCTTTCGGGGCCTCCATCAGCTTTAAGGTCGCATCGATGGCATCATCCATATACAGCATCGGCATTCCTGTATTTTCGGAAATGAAGCTGGTATATTTTCCTTCTTCGATAGCTTCATAGAAAATCTCTACGGCATAGTCGGTGGTTCCGCCTCCGGCCGGCGTCTTCCAGGAAATCAGTCCGGGATATCGGATACTTCTTACATCTACCCCATGCTTATCAAAATAATATTCGCACCACTTCTCGCCTGCCATTTTGGAAATTCCGTAAACCGTCGTAGGATTCAGAACCACATCCTGCCCTACATTTTCTTTCGGAATTCCTTTTCCGAAAACGGCAATGGAACTTGGCCAGAAAATTTTCCGGATCAATCCTTCCTTTGCCATTTCACAAAAATGAAGCAGCGGCTCAAGATTGAGTTTCCATGCAAAAACGGGCTGCTTTTCTGAAGTACCCGACAATAATGAAGCCAAATGATATACTGTTGTAATATCATAATCTTTTATTACCTGTCTCACCAGCTGGGTATTGGTAACGTCCATTCTTTCATAATGACCTGCAGAAGTAATTCCTTTCTGCCATCTGTCCAGTCCTGAAGCAATTACATTATCTGCTCCGTGGATTTCAACAAGTCTGTTGGTAAGCTCGGTGCCGATCTGTCCTAAAGCACCTGTAATCAGTATTCTTTCCGTGTGGGATTCCATCTTAATTTTATTAGTTGATCAAAAACAAAAATAGATATTTTAGACCCTATCTTAAAACAAAATTGTAAATTAGGTTACAAAATCTGCAAATGAAAAAAGTTATCTTTTCCCTGATTTTATTTTCGTTCACAGTTTCAGCACAATACACAGACATTAATATCGTAAAGGAAGTTAAGGTGAGGAACAAAGGCGTTGTAGTTTCTGCTCATCCGCTGGCCAGCGAAGCCGGCGCAAAAATCCTGAAAATGGGCGGGAACGCCTATGATGCTGTTGTTGCCACACAATATGCGTTAGCCGTAGTGTACCCGCAGGCCGGAAATATCGGTGGCGGCGGATTCTTGGTCGGTGTTAAAAACAACGGTGAAAAGTTTACGCTTGATTACCGGGAAACCGCTCCCCGGAAAGCTACTCACGATATGTACATCGATAAAAACGGAAAAGCCGATACGAACCTTTCGCAAAACGGCAGGCTGGCCGTTGGAGTTCCCGGGAGTGTTGCCGGATTCTTTACCACGTTGAAATACTGTAAACTCCCGATGAACCGGCTGATCCAGCCGGCCATTGATCTGGCGGAAAAAGGATTTGCCATTACGGAGCAGGAAGCCGGTTTATTAAATGCCTACAAAGAACAGTTTCAGAAATACAATGCCGCTTCCAATGCTTTCGTTAAAAGTACAACGTGGAAAGCAGGCGATCTTCTGATACAGAAAGAACTGGCACGAACTTTACGATTAATCCAGAAGAACGGTTTAAAAGGTTTCTATGAAGGAAAAACAGCAGAACTCCTGATCGCTGAAATGAAAAAGGGCAACGGAATCATCACCGAGGAAGACCTGAAAAATTATAAGGTGGCCGAACGGAAGGCACTTGAATTCGATTACAAAGATAATCATATCGTTTCCATGCCGCTGCCCTCCAGCGGCGGGATCCTGCTCGCCCAGATGCTGAAAATGGCCGGTTATGAAAACCTGGAAAAGTATCAGCAGAATACCACCAAAGCCGTACAGGTTATGGTGGAAGCCGAAAGAAGGGCTTTTGCCGACCGGGCCGAATACATGGGCGACCCGGATTTTATTCAGGATAAAACCCAATACCTGATTTCGGATGATTACCTCAAAAACCGCTGGAAAAGTTTCAGTTTTACCCATGCAACTCCAAGCTCGGAAGTCGGAGAAATCATCAGCCAGGCCAAAGAATCCACCCAGACTACTCATATTTCCGTAATTGACAAGGAAGGAAACGCCGCGGCAGTTACTACAACTTTGAACGGTCTATACGGCAGTAAAGTCATCGTTTCCGGAGCCGGATTTTTCCTTAACAATGAAATGGATGATTTCTCGGTTAAGCCCGGTGTTCCGAATATGTTCGGCGCGGTGGGCGGGGAAGCCAATTCGATCCAGCCTAATAAAAGAATGCTGTCGTCCATGACGCCTACGATCGTCCTCAAAAACGGGAAACCGTATATGGTGGTCGGAACCCCGGGCGGAACAACAATCCCTACCTCGATTTACCAATCCATCGTGGATGTGGTTGATTTTAAACTCAACGCCAACATTTCCGTCAATTCCCCGAAGTTTCATCACCAGTGGCTTCCGGAAATTGTTGCCTTTGAAAAGGATTTTCCGGAAACTACCATCAGCGAGCTAGAAAAATTAGGCTATAGAACGGAACGGTGGAACCAGATCGGCAGAACGGAAATGATCCTGATCGACGATGCCGGAAATATCCATGCTGTAGCCGACGGCCGCGGTGATGATTCTGTTGCGGTGGAATGAATATTTTATCATTTAAACATTTCCTATAGCATATCTTTGCTTAAAAAAAGATCAAACAAAAGACGATCGCTTAAAGCCCGTAAAATTCTAAATATATTTTAACATTAAATTTAGGTGGAATTTCTTATTTAACTTAATCCAAATCAATTAATCGATTTCTTAATTCTTACGGGCTTAATAAACTTAATTTGACTACCTCAAATCTAAAGATTTTTTAACTTTAATATCAAGAATAGCCTTCATGTATTTATGAAGAAGCAACACTAAGCACAAGTTCACAAAAATTATTAGATCAAATTTAAATAGGTTCTTATTAAAAAAAAACCATGTGATATAGGCCCTAACTAATTAAATGGGTCATAGATATCTTATGGAATTATTAGTATCTTTGCAGATATTATGCACAACCATGGAAATTTCTGAAAAAAGGACACTTCTCATAGATGACCATAGTATTGTAAGGCAGGGCATATATTTATTGTTAAAAAAACATTTCGGTTACACGAACATTTTGCAGGCCTCCTCCATCAGTGAGGCCAGAGAAGTCCTTCGGAACAATACTGTAGACTTTATTATCCTAGACATTCATTTTCCGGAAGGAAACAGCCTGAATTTTGTAGAAAATCTTGTTATTTCCGCGAAAAACACATTTAAGATCCTTATATTCTCTGCATTGGAGGAAAACATTTATGCCGTTAAATATATTCAGGCGGGAGCCCACGGCTTTCTCAGCAAAACTTCAGAAGAGGAGAATATTGTATATGCCCTGCAAAAATTCTTTAAAACCGGGAAATATCTTAGTGAAGAACTGAAAGATCATTTATTGGATACGGTAGTTTATAAAAAGAAAGCCACTCCTTTGAATCTCTTATCGGGTCGAGAGCTGGAAATAGCCAGAATGCTGTCTTACGGATATTCAAACAATGAGATTGCCACGAAGCTCAACATTCAGAAATCTACGGTAAGTACCTATAAAAACAGGATTTTTGAAAAACTGGGAATCAATAATATCCCAAGTCTAATCAGCTGTCTAAATCTTGGATAGCCTCATTTTTAAATGTCAGAATAATCCGTGTCCCTTTATTTTTATCGCTTTCGATTTCCATCGGAACATTCACAAGAGCCAGTAACTCATTAACAATCCGCATTCCAACCTGCGTATTTTTGTGCACATCGCCGCCTGTAATCCTTCTGATCTCTTCAGGGGTCATCCCGATACCCGTATCTTCAAAGATCAGCTTTGTACCGTCTTTATCAGAACTGCTGTATACGGTTACGTTTCCTTTTTTGGTATATTTAATGGCATTGTCCACAATATTGTGTACAACAATATGAAGTACATCCGCATTGCTTCTGATCAGTGTGCCCGGATCGATCCTGTTAATCAAAGTAATAGCATTAAATTCTGCTATATTTTTGAAAATCCGTATCCGTTGATCCATAAATTCATGGAGGATAATATCTTCTTTGATCGTGTAGCTGTCATAAATGAAGACTTTACTGTAGGTAAGACTTGACTCTATAAAGTCGATCATTTTTCCGCAGGAATCCTTTATTGAGATGAGTACATTATGCAGTTCCTGTTCAGTACTGTTATTTTCCAGCAGATACTCTGTACTCATGTTGATGAACTTGAGCGGGCTTTTAATATCGTGACTGATGACCGTTACCAACTTTTTCTGCCGGTAAAGCTGTGCGTAAAGCTCCTCACGGGTAGCAGACAGGGAGCGTATCGTATCATTCAGCTTTGCGGTATGCTGTTCGATTTTCTGGCCCAGAATAATTTTCTCCAGTTCAATTTTTTTAAGCCTCCTTTTGTAGAACAGGTAAAACATTCCTATCAACACAGCACTTGCTGCTATCTTGAAAAAAAGAGTTTCCCAAAAAGCAGGTTCTACAAATATGGATAAGGTTTTATAGGTATAATCGGTACCGAAATTTTTGAGTTTTCTGAAATGAATTTCATGATCCCCGTACGAAAGTTTATTAATGTTTACCGCATTATCTTCGGAAAGGGAAATCCAAGGTGCATTATCAATTCTGTAATGGATGAGGTCATTATTTTCATTACCATAGTTCGGATGATCTACAAAAATTTTCAGATATCTGAAATTTCTGTTGAGGCTGACCCTGTTGTTTCCGATCAGCATTTCTTTATCATTAATGAGCATTCGATCTGTATAAAAATTTTCCTCCGGAAATACGGAAAAAGCATTTTTGGTATCTATAAAGACAATCCCATTCATGGAAGGGAAACACACATATTTCCCGATCTTCAACCCGTTAATATTTGCTCCTCCGTTGAATTCATTACTTAGGAGACCATCATTCTTATCGTATTGCTGTATATAGATATCGGATAGTTTTCCCATATAGTAGTCTATAAATTCTTTTTTATGTACCTGGAAAAGACCATCATTTGATGACATCCAATAGTGACCATAATCGTCACCAATTACACAGTGTACATCTGAGAGCATTCTTTTTTTATTTGGCGGCGGCGGATAGATCTTTCCGTTGCGGTATAGGTACAATCCGTCGCCGTAAGATTCGATCCATATATTATTGTCGCCATTTTCATTGAGACTCCTAAACAGCACATTCCTGTAAAATGTTTTTATAGTCTTTGTTTTTTCGTTAAAAATATGTATTCCGTTTTCTGAAGACATCAATAGATTACCATTATCCAGCTCCAGTATCCCTGTAATCTTTTGAAAAATTTTATAAAATTTATGTTCGGTAACTGTGCCTTTATGTATTTTGATATATCCCAGAACAGGATTGGGAATACAACTGGCTGAAATCCATATTTTACCTTTATTACCATAGTTTATTGCGGTGACCCTCTGTTCGTAACCGAAATCTTTAATGAGCTTTTTCCCGCTCTTATTATAAAGATAAATTTCCCAGAATTCTTTTATTAACATTCCGGATTTGTCCTTCAGATAAAGAACTCCGTAATTTTCAGTACTTTTTCTGGAAAATAGTTTTCTGATGTTTCCACGAGTATCCAAAATGTCACCTGAAGCGGTAATAAGTTCATGATCCGAATAACGATCTATTGCATTGAGGACTGTACTTTCTGCAAAAGGAATAGTGAAGGCTTTTATAAACTTTTTCTTTACAATCAGGATTCCATGATCAAGCGTACCCACAAAAAGCATCCGGGTATGCTTGTCATAATACATGCATTTATACAATATCTTCCGGCTAGATTGCGGATCATTATATACTTCAATAAGCTGCATTCTGCCATTGAGATATTCTGCGATATAGATTTTGTTGGCGTTTCTAACAAACACCTGTTTATTTCCGTAGTTTACATACAGACAGTAATCCAATTGCTTTTTCAGCCCGGTAACAAAACGTTTAATCTTACCGTCTTTAGTAATCATGCTGATCATTTCAGGGCTATCCATATAAATAAGATTCTCTCCGGATACAGCAAAGTTCAGATACGAATAACTCTTAACAGCACGAATGAAGCGTTCTCTTCTGCCGACATAATAAAACAGCCTATCGCCTCTCAGACAATACCCTTCTTTCCGACTGATGAAGTAATGAAAATACAGTCTTGAAGAATAGTTACGGTGTCCAAGCATTCTGATCAGGTACTCACTGCTGTACTTTTTAATCTCTTTATAATACGGAGATTGCATGTTGAGTGTTTTACAGGTCCTGCCTGATATCAGAACGGGAAATTTTACAGAATTATAATAAGTGAATAAAAAATCATCGTCTGCATCCCCACCGATCAGTACGGTACGGTTTTCTACGTTAGGAACATTCGGCTGATAGGTAACAAACTTATGTCCATCATATCGTATAAGGCCTTTTTCTGTAGACAGCCAAAGGAAACCAAAACGGTCCTTCACCATGGATTTTATGGTATTCTGGGGCAGCCCGCTTTCTTCATTATTCAGCCATTTTTCTTGGTACACAGGACTTTGTGCGTAATGTAGAATCGTGAAAAAAAAGAAAATCTTATACAGATAATTCATCTATAGACTTAGTGTTTCTTTTAATAAAAATCAAAATTGCACAGTTAATTAAAATTGAATGGTAGTAATAGCTCCATTGTTTTTGTAGAACTAATTCTACAATACTTCAATTATGTACGACATCACTACCATAATAATACTACATCTGCTAAAAGATCATGAAGCTACTTTTGTGACAGTAAATCATAGGACTTCAGACATCATTCATCGAATTGAAGATAAGGGGGTTCAGACCAGTGATCATAAAAATTAGCTCTATTTTCTGATTTTAAATAATTGGTAAAAATAGTGCTTAAAACAAACAATTTAATATAAAAATTGATAAAAAACATAGTGATAAACCATTTTTAATATAACCCATTAATTACACAGATTTAACCTATCTCTATATATTCAATAATAAACACATCAAGTAAACCAAGAAATTACGGTTGCAAAAGAAATTCCCTGCCTTTAAACTTTTCTTAAAAAATTTATCTCCCCAATTAAATAATACCCTAACTGTTCCCTATGAAACCACAAATGAATTATATATTGCAGAAGCTTCTTCCTCTCCGGAGGAAAGCTTTCTGCATTATACTTATCATCATTGGAATTACGATCCGGGGGAAATCCGTTATGCCTTTACATTCACACGCAAATTTTGTAGAAAGGCGGTCTGATGAGAATATTCAGGGAATCCTGAAAAATTCTGACTCTGTAAACATCTCAAAGAAAGCAGAATCTCCGCCACCTTGTAATGAGCCGCAAGCAATCCGGGGACAGATATTTATAACAGATTATACAGTTATTAAAGGATGGAGAGATATTAAAAATTATATTACGGTTTATAAAAAAAATAAAGCACAACACCTTGGACATAAAACAGGTTCCGGCAGCCACCATACCCGTCGGCAACACCATGAGAAGCAGAAGACAGGAAAAGAAATTCCTATCTCCTATGCGTATATATACAGTAATGTAGAAAAAGATCTTTTCAGCCGGTCTGCAGGATCAAAATATCCAAACTGTATTTTACAAATACCCCTTTTTGCAAATACCGCTGTAAAAACATATTATTTAATCTCTCCTGTCTTTTCTGCAGCATTACTATTTCCGGATTTTAATGTTGTTATTCCCTATTCTATTAAGCAGAAAGGACCTTCCCGGGGTCCTCCAATTTGAAAAGATGATCCTTTATTTTCGTTATGGTATTCCGAGTATTCGTGATTTAGAGAACTGTATTTAAACTTAATGGTAAAAATATTCACAGCGAATACCTTAAAAATAGGAATTATTTAAAAGAATTTTCTATCCGAAAAATCAGTCGGTATTTACAGAAATTGATAACTATTCCTTTTCTAATATAACAGCCAGAATTAATAATTTTGAAATGAAAAATATAACCCATAATAAGAAACGATTCTTCATAGCCGTCTTCGTCGCTTTTTCGGCAACATGCAAGAGTCAGGTTGGCATTAATAACACTCTGCCAAAAGGCACTTTAGACGTGACAGCGCAAACTACCGACGGCAGCAAGCCGGAAGGAATTATCGTACCACGCCTTAGTGGCAACCAGATCAAAGCAGGTGATAATCAATACTCAGCAGCCCAGACAGGAGCCATTATTTACGCTACGGCACCAGTGACCACTACCAGCATCAAAACAGCCAACATATCAAAGGAAGGCTACTACTATTTTGACGGCAGCGCATGGCAAAACATCATCAATGGAAATGCTTATACATATCCGGGATTCTTTTCCTATGGGCATATAAAATGCGGACTTCAATTTTCAGATCATAACGGCTGGATACTTTTAAATGGAAGGTCAGTAAGTTCGCTCACTGCGACCCAGCAATCGAGGGCATTAGCTTTGGGCTTTTCTTCCAACCTTCCCAATGCAGCTGATGCCTATCCGGTACAAAACGGGCAGTCCATCGGCAGTATTACGGGCTCCAATACGACATTGATAGCACAAAATCAGCTTCCCAATATATCTCCATCCGTTACTATTTCGTCCAATAGTGCAGGTACCCCAACGGGAAGTGTATTGGTACAAAACGGAACTTCCATCATTCAAGCCGTGGGTGATCATACACACTCCATCGGCCGACGGTCTAATTCTGACGAGATCTCTTTCGATACGGGAAACGGAAGGCAAACAGAAAACTCTGCAGCAACTACCGACAGAGGTTATATAAATAATTTCTCTACTTCAACAGCTCCAGACCATGCCCATTCTATGGCCGCACACTCACATTCAGCCTCATTTACGGGCAGTGCCCTCGCTGCCCACAACCATACCGTAACAGCAGCAAGCATCAATGGCGGTGTAACGCAACAGCCCCTGAATATTGCTCCCAAAAGCATGAGCGTAAATATGTTCATATACCTTGGAAATTAATGACACAGATGATATAATTGAACTTTAAAACTAAGAAAATGAAAATCAAGCTATTTATCCTGACAGTAACCGCTGTAGCCCTGTCAGCACTATCCAAAGGTCAGGTAGGTATCAATAACAATACCCCAAAAGCCACTTTAGATGTCACAGCGAAAACAACAGATGGCAGCAGGCCGGAAGGGATAATCGCTCCACGTCTCACCGGCGACCAGATCAAATCTGCCGACGCCCAATATGGACCAGCACAGAAAGGAGCCGTCGTATATGCCACAGCAGCTGTCTCTGCCACCAGTACTAAGACCATCAATATTTCTGTGGACGGTTATTATTATTTTGACGGAAATGTATGGCAGAAAATGATTAGCGAAAATGATCCTTATCCGGGATCCTTTTCGTATGGCGACATCAAATACGCCACGCAATCGTCTGATCATAACGGCTGGGTGCTTTTGGACGGCAGGCCCATAAATGCCCTTACCGCTACCCAGCAATCCACTGCTGTTTCTTTGGGATTCTCTTTAAGCCTGCCAGATGCATCCAACGTTTATCCTGTACAAAACGGCCAGCCAATCGGGAGCATCGCAGGCTTCAATACAAGGTTTATAGCACAAAATCAGCTCCCTAATGTAACGCCTTCTGTAAATGTTTCTGCTAGTGCAGGTACTCCTGCGGGAAGTATATTGGTTAACGGCGTAACGAGTACTATGTTAGCCGATAATCACTCTCACAGCATCGGCCGACGATCGAATTCCGACGAAAACTCTTTCGATACGGCAAACGGAAGACAGACCGAAAATTCTGCAGCTACTACAGACAGAGCTTATATAAATAATTTTTCTACTTCAGCAGCAGGTGCTCATAATCATACGATGAATCCACACTCTCATTCAGCAACATTTACAGGCAATGCCATGGCTGCCCACAGCCATACCATAACGGCAGGAAGCATCAATGGAGGTGTAACCCAACAGGTTCTGAGCACCACTCCCAAGAGCATGAGCATCAATATGTTCATATATCTTGGGAATTGATCTTAATTACTACAGAATAAAGTTTTTTCATAGAATATCATCAGGTACCATTCGCAGTCGGTAAAATAAAAAACGGCTGCTAAAAAATCTTCTTTTTAACATCCGACACTAAAGAAAATGAAATTAAAACAATTTATTATAACGGCAGTTACCCTGGCACTATCAGCATCATCCAAAGGCCAGATCAGCATCAACAACAATGCCCCTCAGGCTACTTTAGACATTACTGCAGGAACCACAGACGGCAGTGCACCGGAAGGACTTATCCCTCCACGGCTCACCGGCAACCAGATTAAATCTTCTGATAACCAGTACGGATCTGCACAGAAAGGAGTTATCATATACGCCACAGCAGCTGTAACTACAGCCAGTGCCAAAACAGCAAATATTTCCGACGAAGGGTATTATTATTTTGATGGAAGTGTATGGCAAAAAATAAATAATGGCAATGATTATGCTTCAGCAAGCCCTTTCTCCTACGGCGATATAAAAGTCGGGACACAATCTGTGGACCATAACGGCTGGGTGCTCTTAAACGGAAGATCTGTAAATACCCTTACTGCTGCCCAGCAATCCAGAGCTTCGGCCTTAGGCTTATCTTTCAACATACCAGACGCATCCAACGCCTATCTTGTACAAAACGGGCAGACTCTGGGCAGCATCACCGGATCCAATACCCGAACCATTGCACAGAATCAGCTCCCCAATATATTCCCTTCCATAAGTATTTCTGCTATCAGTGCAGGTACACCTACAGGAAGTGTAAACATTTACAATACGACAGAGACTATGCAAAGCAGCGGCGCACATTCTCATAGCATTGGCCGGCGGTCGAATTCCGATAACAACTCTTATGATACTGGAAACGGGAGGCAGACCGAAAACTCAGCGATGACTACCGACAGGCAGTATCTGACTACTTTTTCTACTTCGTCATTTGGCCATACTCATACGGTAAATGCACATACACATACAGCATCATTTACAGGTAATGCCATGACTCCTCACAGCCATACCGTATCCTTAGGAAGCATTAACGGCGGCGTTGCCCAGCAGGTTTTGGATATCACCCCGCAAAGTATGAGTTTTAATATGTTTATATATCTCGGAAATTAATAATGGCCTATCCAGTATACTGGTTTTTCAGAAACTAGTATGGTAAAAAGGATAACAATATGTTAAAATACAATCTGTAGAATTATTAAAATACAAAGTGGCTATGGAAAATGATTTTAAAGATATTCATATAGGAAAAATGATCAGGATGACTGTCGAGATGCGCGGAATCAGCGAAGAGCGTATATACAGATTCATTCCGTGTACTTCTAAGGAACTTCAGGAAATATACAGATCATCCGATATTAAGGTCAGTATGCTCCTCAGGTGGAGTAAACTGCTGGGATACGACTTTTTCAGGCTGTACTCACAGCATCTGATTCTATACGCTCCTGCAGAAAAAACAATAAATAATACAGAAAAAAAATTCGTCGGCGCCATAAGCATTCCGCAATTCAGAAAAAACATCTATACCCGTGAGGTTATCTACTTTATCCTGGAACAGATCCGCAACGGACAAAAAACCAAAATTCAAATAATGGAAGAATATAGTATCCCGAAGACTACCCTCTATAAATGGTTACAAAAATACAGAAAGGTTTCTGAATGAGATAGTGCATCAAGATCTGACTAGCCAGAATATGCCCATTCCATAAAAATGTACATGGAAATTATACTGTAAAATATACACATTCAGTCTGTAATCAAAAAATCCTTCCTAATACTTCATAGAAATTCAGCAATAGTAAATGAAAACAGAAAAACCAACCAATCAATTCATCCTGGGCTTAACAGCTCTTACCATATCAGGATTATACAGCGGGCAGGTAGGCATCAACAACGCCTAAAGCCACCTTGAACATCACTGCAAAAACCACAGACGGCAGTAAACCAGAAGGTCTTATTCCCCCAAGACTTACCGGAAATCAGATCAAATCTGCCGACAGCCAGTATGGAACAGCACAGAAAGGAACCATTGTCTATGCCACATCACCTGTAACAGCGGCCAGTACCAAAACCGCCAATATCACTGCTGAAGGCTATTATTTTTTTTGACGGCAGCCTGTGGAATAGGCTCAGCGGACAGGCAAGCGGGGGTACAGCCAGTGTTTCTACTGTGGTCGATTCCAATATCCTGGGGTATACTCCAAGTACTGTCGCGACGGCGACAACCCATGCACCGGCTACTAAAACCACAGGTGGTGCCATGGCCACCCGGCAGACCATAGGAAGCTATAGCGGTCATACATATACATCATACACTACTAATACATCTGTTACCTGGTATGAAGCCTATGCTGCGGCAAAAGACATGGGCGGATACCTGGCTACTTTTACCACTGATAGTGAATGGCAATATGTGGAGCAGAATGTGATTAACGGAGCCGCATTTAATACCAATTCCGGATGGATCGGCTTTGCTAAATTTTCGTGGTTTGCTGGCAGTGCCCTTACACCCGATCATGAAATGAAATGGATCACGGGAGAGTAACCTTTACATGATTACAGTGCGGGAGGAACTTCGGCCGTAAAAAAATCCAACTGGTTCAATACCGTAGAACCTAACAATTCGGGAGGATCCGAAGGTTTTGTACATTTTTGGAGCAAGAACACGGGATATACCAAAATAAACAACGGATATACTTCCACCCACCCCCGGAATGATTTGTCAGCAAACAATACAACCGTACTGGGGTTTATAGTTGAATTCCAGCAGTAGCAGATGTGATAATTAGCGGAATTAGAGAACTGAAAAGACGTAACCGCTTGCCATGATCTAATTTGCCAGTCCTAATAGACTACGGATATTCTGCATAAAAACTATTTAATAAAAAACCAATGAAAAAACCTGATTACAGAAAAATATATACCGATATGATCATGGCGAAGTTTCCTGATAAAATGGATAGCTGCAGTACAATTATTAATAAAGAAAGTCTTTCCAGTATTGATATTATTTCCCTGCAAAAAAAACTGTTTGATACTCAGCAGCGGGAGCTAACAGAAAAATTCAACCAGCAACATAAATCTTATGATATCCCTACGATCCATAAGATCTTACAATATCAGAGAGACCAGCAGCTGAATAATAGTCAGCTCGCAAGACATTTTAAGCTCAGCCGAAATACTGTTACCAAATGGAAAAAATTTTTCTCTTAATTCTCTGTTTCTCTGTGCTATGTTTATCATCAGGAGTATTTTTCACGCTCTTTTCGGTTATCCTGGAGAGTATTTACGGAAAGTGCGGATAAAAAATAAATACTGCTCAGTTAGTGAAATCATAAGTAACCGGACATTTTACGGAGAAACAAAGCACAAGATTATGGAATTCTTTGAACAAGATGCTCTGTACCATACTGTTACAGACCGGTGGATTTTCTATGTAAAAAAAGCCAGTGGCAAAAAGTATTATCTAGTTTTTTATTTTGAAGATGAAAAACTCGTCAATATCCGATATAAATATAAAATCAAACAATAACCAACTGCAAAATTGCTAATGATGCAACCAGTGAAAAAAATCATCCTTTTCAGAATACGCTCCATGGATATGGGCGGAGTACCTAAAGTACTGATCAATATTCTCGAAAACCTAGACCGGGAAAAGTTTGAGCCATTCCTCCTAATAGAACTCCGACAGGGAGAACTCGTAAAAGACATTCCGAGGGATATCCGGATAGTCTCCCTGGTTCCGGGACGTGAAGAAATGAGCGGAAATAAACTGCTGCTTTTCTTCCGTCTGGCAGTACGCCATCTGAAACTGAAATGCTACCGCTTTTTCCCCAGCCTACAAAAAAAGAAAATCGGTGTATATCCTGATATCGAAGTATCAATCACCCATTCTTCCCTGCCAGCGATGGTAAGAAGCCCGTTCACATATTCCCGAAAGATAAGCTGGTTTCACACCGATCTTGTGCGGCACCACAGTACTTCCAAGGGAAAACGTATTGCCCGTATGATGAACCGCTGCGATACGAATGTTTTCGTTTGCCGTTCAATCCTCGCTAATCTGGAACAGCACCTGAATGTAAAAATCCATAATCCGGTATACATCTATAATACGTTTGACCGGGAAAAAATCCTCATCAAATCCACCCTCCCCTTTACAGAGGATGTTGAAAAAAAAATCCTCGCAAGAACACCCCTTTTTGTCTCTATAGGAAGGCTATGCCATGAGAAAGGCTATGACCTGCTGATCGAAGCGCATGCCGAGCTGATACACGAAGGATTCAACCATTCCATAGCCATTATAGGTTGGGGGCCTAATGAACCACAACTTAGAAAAGCCATCAGGAAGCACAGTGTAGAGGGCTCTTTCTTTCTACTTGGAAATAAAAATAATCCTTATCCATATCTCCTTGCAGCCAATTATTACATCCAGTCCTCCCGCTATGAGGCTTACCCTTTAGCCGTGGGAGAAGCACTGGCACTCAACAAGCCACTCATCAGCACCCGTGCGGGTGGTGTTGAAGAACTAATTACCCACCGTGAAAACGGTTATCTAACGGAATTCAGCAGAGAAGGACTAAAGAAAGCCATTATTGATTTCCTTTCAAATCCCAGTCTGGTAAATCACATCAGCAAACAGCAAAAGACCTTCGATTTTAACAAGTATAATCAACATATCTACCAGCAGACCAGAACGCTCTTTGATGATACACTGTATGAGAGGAACGATTTATAATCAGCAATAATTTGCAGGATAAAAAAATGAGTAGGAAAAACAAAATAGCAAATAACAGATATTTTGATAACGCATTAATCATCACCATTATTATTTATAAAAATCATCAGTAATTACTCTTTGCATTTAGAATTCTTGCTTATAATAATTCACCACTAAAAACCCCTTTATCTATGATTACCTTAACCAACCTTATAAATTTATTTACCCGGCGCGTATGTCATTATAACCTCTGGAATATCCGTATTGGCTATTCAAAATACTACATTCATGAAGTTCTGAACAACTACGAACTTCTGGGAAAAGATAAAGCCGAGGTCACGGCTTATCTGGCAGAATATCCTCTTTATAAAGAACACAATAGCAAATACTGGTGCTATGAAATTAAAAGTGCCTCAAACTATAAATATCTTCTGATTTTTCTGTTTGACGGGGAAAAGATAAAGGACGTTCGGTACAGCCATGTGAAAGTATAAAAGGAAACCGTTATTTCATTTAAACCATATATGCATTATTAATATTCCAAATCTGGTACGCTGTATACATCAAAATGTTTGACCAATAGATTTATGGCATAATTTATATGAACTATTTCATATAGATTTTGTGTCTTGAAAGCATTTTTTTACTCTGTTTTCTTTAATCTAAACCCGTACAACAGAGCTACAGCTGTCAGCAAAAACAATGATTGCAAAGTACGGCTGGCCCCCTTTCATCTGCCGGCAATACATTATTTGTATAATACCATCCTTTAGAATGATAAATTTCATAATTTACCGGCCTAAATAAAAAATTTATTGAAATCAAAAAAAATTTATCAGCAGCTTTATTTACAGGTAATTATCGCCATTCTGGCAGGTATCATATTAGGCCGCTTTTATCCTGAAGCGGGTGAAAAAATGAAGCCTCTGGGCGACGGGTTTATCAAACTGGTAAAAATGATCATCGCTCCGGTAATTTTCATTACCCTGACGTTAGGAATCGCACATATGACCGATCTTAAAAAAGTAGGAAGAATCGCCGTAAAAGCTATGGCCTATTTCCTGACTTTTTCTACATTGGCATTGATTATCGGATTAATAGTAGGAAATATATTACAGCCGGGACATGGCCTGAACATTGATCCATCCACGCTTTCCGGGGATGTTTCCCAATACCAGCAAAAGGCTCATGAGTCTACCCTAACCGGTTTTATCATGAATATCATCCCGGAAACCCTCTTCAGTCCGCTGGTTGGCGAAAATATACTGCAGGTTCTTCTGGTGGCGATCCTAATGGGTGTTGCCTTGGTTTTAACGAAAGAAAAAAGTGGTAAGATAACAGCATTTTTACAGGATCTTTCAACACCTGTTTTCAAAATCGTACACATGCTGATGAAGCTGGCACCGATCGGAGCCTTCGGAGCCATGGCCTTTACCATCGGGAAATATGGGCTTCATTCGGTACTGAACCTCATATTCTTAGTGGGAACATTTTACATCACTTCTGCACTCTTTATTGTTCTGGTTTTGGGAACTGTTGCGTGGTATAATGGTTTCAGTATCTTCAAACTGATGTATTATTTAAAGGAAGAACTTCTGCTTGTATTGGGAACAAGTTCTTCGGAATCCGCTCTTCCGGGACTTATGGAGAAACTGGAAAAAGCAGGATGTTCCAAAGCCATTGTCGGCCTGGTGGTTCCGACCGGATATTCTTTTAATCTGGATGGCACCAATATTTACATGACTCTAGCTTCCCTGTTTATTGCGCAGGCTTTAAATATCCATCTGCCGATTGAAAAACAGATCATTCTTCTTTTGGTTGCCATGCTCAGTTCCAAAGGGGCTGCCGGCGTTACCGGAGCCGGATTCGTTACCTTAGCCGCCACGCTGGCTGTTGTCCCCGAAATTCCGATTGCCGGAATGACCCTGATCTTAGGAATCGATAAATTTATGAGTGAGTGCCGTGCCCTGACGAATGTTATCGGGAATTCCGTAGCAACGGTTGTAGTAGCCAATTGGGAAAAGCAGCTGGACAAAGAACAGCTTCAGTATTGCCTGGATCATCCTGGCGAGGTGGAGAAAAAACTGGAAGTGTAAAAATACCCGGATTGATTCCTATCTGGATTCATACCGGAATGACAAAGATGCTGGAGAAATGTAAGCTCAAAATTTCAACGCCCTGTTTGTCCCGAAGGAAACCTCAACATAGTAGTAGAGAGCAGCACAGAATGATTCGCGTCTGGTATACTAAGAAAGCCGTAGATTGATTCACCGAAGCTGAAGAAAAACTGAGCGTTTCATATTTTAAGAGGTTCGATGAAATTCTACAGAAGTGCCGTTTCAACGAGCCGGAAGAGAATGATCAAATCAAAATATTCAGGCTCGCAGGCTGTACCTTTACATGAATGGGAGATTTTATTTTGTTGAATTCCCCGTCGAGGTGCCAGTTTTTGGTATTGACTTTAAATTCAATTTCTGAAATGGGCAGATAAGTAATGTAATCATCTTCCTTCAGTTTTTTGGTGAACATCCTGAAAGCAAAAAGCGGTGAATAGGTAAGCGGAAATTTTTTCACCAGTACCATATCTACCAGTCCGTCACTTTTGCTGGCATGTGGAGCAATGTAGGCATTGTTTCCGAACTGCCGTGTATTGGCGATGTTTACCATCAGGTATTTCCCGTTGTGCTGCTTGTATTCTTCACTGAAAAACTTAAGCTTGATCGGCTTATAGCTGAAAAAAGTCCGGAGTGAAACCTTAATATAGTTTTTAAATCCTCTTGTTGTTTTTTCAAATTCTTTTACCACCTTCCCGTCGAACCCGGTTCCGGAGACATTGATGGAAAGCCTGCCGTTTACGGTGAATGTATCTATTTTCCTGGATTTTTTAGCCCTGATCTTACCCAGCAGCTCATCCAGGTTTTTACTAAACTGGGTTTCGTTGGAAAACCCGTTTCCTGAGCCTGCAGGGAAGATGGCCAGAATCTTTTCGGTACCGATGAGGTTCGCGGCTACCGTAGAAATGGTTCCGTCCCCTCCGATCGCTACAAACAGATCAACCGTTTCAAAATGGTTCCGGATAAATTCATCGGTTCCAGCAATAGAATCTGAAATGAAATACAAAGGATCTTTTACCTTCGATTTCAGTTCATTGAGAAACGGCTGATAGTTTTTCTTTGCCGAAAAAGGATTGATGATGAAGGCTGTTTTTTCCATTGATGCAAAAATAAAAAATGCTTCCTGATCCGGAAGCATTAATATTAGTTAATTTTCATTCTTTTCATAAATTCAGGATTCAGCGTTCCTTTCAGATCGCCCCATGAAACAGGAATCGTAATATCTCCTGCCGCAAAAGCTGCGATTTCGTAAGGGCTGTAATGGAAATACAGGTTTTTGTTATCGAAATAGAAATTTTCCGTTGCCGGGATCTTATCCACCAGCAGCATTTCGGAATTGTTCACCTCCCCTTTGTTATCGGTGGTTCCGCTGTTTATTCTATTGATGTTTTTCATAAGCAGGGCCTCAAGCTTATTGACAGGCATAGCCGTAATGTCTTTCAGCACTACCCTCTTCTTATTTTTCAGGTCGAAAACCCTTTCGGAAAAACCGTAATTATCGTGAGCCCCGCCTGAATACGATCCCCAGACGTATTCAATATGTAAATAATCATTACTATTTGATTTTATATTCATTCCGCGATCCTCGTACCATTCCTGCGCAAAGGTAAGATCGGAACCCCAGTCTTTGGAATCTTTCCTGATCTGGTTGAAATACTCGTTTTTACTTTTCTGAAGGTAATTACGAAGCCCGTTTTTAGAGAAGTCGCTTATATTTTTTTCGGTAAAATAAATGCTGTCCAGCAACGTCTTATCTTTCAGAGTTGGGAAAACCAGCATTCTGGATGAATATTTTACGCTGAGAGAATCGTTAATTTTAATGGAATCATTAATCTTAACAGAGTCTACGGTAAATCTTTCCGCTTCAACAGCTTCGGTATTACCGGCTACGGTATTGTTGTTTTCCGTTTTTTTACAGGCTGACACGGCCAGCAGGGAAGAAATAGCCAGAACGGCAATAATGTTTTTCATATTCTTAATTTTCCTTCTAACATGCAAAAACCATTCAAAAAATGAATGGTTTCGGATTTATTTTTATAAAGTACGTTTTTTATTTCTTCACCAGGCTGATGACCTGGTTTTCCTGTTTGGAGGCAACACCCCAGATCTGCTTAAATGCAGGATAATATTCTTTAGGATAATTGGGGCTTAGAATTTTTGTGGTAGAAATTACTTCAATCCTGTTTCCCTTCTGCTCTGCGATGTAGCTGTATTCGATCTCCTTATCGTCCGTAACGATTTTTTTGTTCTTCGGCATTTCTTCAACGGCATAGCCTTCGGGAATCTCAAAAATAATCTTTTTTATTTTGGTAAAAGGCGAAACAAAATCAATCAGGTATTTCCGTTCTTCCGTCTGGTCGAATTCATTGGAATTTTTATTGAGGAACAGCATCGGGTTGATGATCATTTTCTTCCCGATCCTGTCGATCAGGTTATCGGAAGAAAACTTCATCGTACTTTCAAAATCCCCATTTTCAAGCACTTTGGAATCGATGTCCGTAAAATCGATAGCGAAATTTTCCTTGTATTGTTTCTTATACTTATCGGCGTTGTCATCATAGCTTTCCTTAGCGAACATCGCGTACGTTCCGGTATCTTTATCCGAATATATCCCGGATATACTTCCGTCGGCATTTAGCTTAGCCTCTGCGGTAAGATATGTAAAACTCGTTTTGGCATTGACCATGGACAACTGCTGAACTTTTTCTTTTGCCATCAGGATTCCGAATTCATTCCAGTCTCTCGGGGGCAGCTGGTCCATCGAAGATTGCTTTGAAGTGGCATCAAACAGATGGAATCCGTCCTTGGTCTGGATCGCGGCAATCACAAAATTCATATTGGAAACATTGGGCGAAGCGATGTTGATGAGTCCGTGGTTTACCGTAGAAATGGCAAGGGGATCTGCTTTAATTCCCGCTTCACGAAGCATCATCACCAGAAAAAGATTGATTTCTGCAGCATTCCCTGTTTTGGTCTCAATCATTTTTTTAATCCCGTCTTCTACATATAATCCTCTGTCATTATTCCAGGTAAAGGTATTTTTAACATATTTAAATATAGCATTGGCTTTTTCAACCTCATTGGAAATCCCTGAAATTCCGGCCGGCATATTGTCTTTTGCAAATCTTGTTTTCTTCAATTCGCCGCCAAAATCTTCATTATCATACAGCCTTTCCTTAATCTGCTCCCATGAAGAAGAATACAGCTTCAGTTCCCGGAAATTGGTGGAATGCAGTTCAGCCGCGATTTTCGTCCTGTAATTACGGTCATTTCGTACGAATTTTTCCGTTTTGAAACCTTTTACATTTTCATATCCGAAACGGTAGGTCCTGTAATTTGTGCCATACATTGTTCTTTCGTCTACTTCCCTGTATTTCGGAGTTAAGAAACCTGTATAATTTACGTTATAGGAAATGTTGGACGGGCTGTCCAGTACATATTCCGTATACAAAGAAGGAGTATCTGTTTCAATCATGATTTCCGGAATGACAAACAGGAACGGAGAAGTTACTTCATACTGATATTCAATCACGGATCCGTTTTTCACATTGGGAAATGCAAATTTGGTAACCGAGACATATTTGCTTTCCTTGCTCTTATATTTTGAACTTTTATCAACTTTCGTAGCAACGGACGCTCCATTTTCGAGATTATACGTAAAAGCCTTTATTTTTGAAAGGGTTTCCTGCTCACTCCCGCCCTGATATAGAGGAATTTCAAGATTCAGCCAGTCTTCTGCCTTGTCTTTATCATAGATTTTAACCCTGTAAAAGGCCTGCTTGATAAGATTTCCGGTATTATTATCGATGCTGAAGTGTAAGGATTTATACAAAATTTCGGCAGGGGCATTTTCGTCCAGCGTGGATTTCTGCCTTGACAAATCCGCTTCATTGAATTTGGGATGTTCCAGGAACACGTGTTTCTGTGCATCAATAAACATAAAATTCATTGAGCATACAGCAATTAGAAATATTTTTCTCATGTTAAATTTTAGAAATTAGAATTTTTGAATTGTCGATGTTAATCGTTTTCTTCCTGAAACTGACGTAATCATTGTATTTTTCCTTTGGGTAAAGTCCTTTATTGATTCTGATGGTACGGTTTACTTTCAGCTCTTCGCCATTCTTCACAAAGCTGAGCTTGTAAGTCCCGAATTCTGAATTCAGCGTTACATTTTCAGGAAGTTCTTCTATTTTATAATTTTTGGGAATCGCAAAGCTGATTTCGTATTCATCCTCAAAAGACTGTCTCAGTTCGAATGGCAATGTCCGTTTTTCATCTGTTTTGTAGAAGTTATCCGAATAAATGGGCACGGCCCTGAAAATCATGCTGCTTCCTGCATTTTTCGAATAATTGTTCGCCTTAAAATCAAGATCGAATTTGGCAACAGCATTGTCCCTGTCATTCAGGAAGTTCTTCAGTTCGATTTTTTCGAAATGCAGGACATCAAGAAGGTTTTTTACGGCTTCGTTCCTGTCTTTCGGCGACATGGTTGCCAACGCAAGGTTGTTGTCGTATTGGATCCCGGTATAGGCAAAGTTTCCTTCTCCCGAGATGCTGTTGTCTTCATTCAGTTTTATTTTAAGAAGCTGTTTTTCTTTGCTTTGATCTGCCGTATATACCGGCGTCTCGATTAGTTCGATTCCGCTTTTCCGAATGGAAAGAACATTCCGGTCGGTCGTATTATAGCTTAAATGATTGAATGCCACCTGCTGGGAAGTATTTTCCAGCCAAATATTTCCTTTTTCGGTTGGAACCATGAGAATGACGTGGTTGCCTCCCATTTTCGGAAAGTCCTTATCAAATGAAACCGGTGAAGAACCGGAATTGACCACCGAATAATACGACAGAATCCCCGCTTCATCCAGCAGTGTTTTCATGTAGTTGGTCAGACCTTTACAGTCACCATATCCTTTTTTCTGAACTTCATCCGGAAGCATCGGCTGCCATCCGCCGATTCCCAGTGCCACGAAAATATACCGTGTTTTGGCCTGCATGTACTGGTAGAGCTTTTTTACTTTTTCTTCTTTGGTTCCCTGAAGATTCAATGCGGCAACTTCCGCCTTAATAGCAGGTGTAGACAAAGAAACAGGCTGCAAAATACTGTTGTAATACCATGAACCGAAATCGCTCCAGCTGTTGATGCTGCCCTGTTTTCCTTCAAGGTTAAACTTCGTCAGCGCAAAGCTTACTTTCGGTAAAATTTTTATCGGTTGCGGGGATAAAAAAGCCTCTTCAATAGCCGGAACATTTTTATAGGCATATATTTTCTCACCTGCATTATCACTTTCGGAAACCGATGTGTAATTGTATGCCGAAGGATAGGTTTTGGTTTTAAGTTCGATCCCGGATTTGTTGATAATCTTCATCTGTGCTTCCTCCAGGGAAACATTATTGGACCTAANTGTAATTGTATGCCGAAGGATAGGTTTTGGTTTTAAGTTCGATCCCGGATTTGTTGATAATCTTCATCTGTGCTTCCTCCAGGGAAACATTATTGGACCTAAAAGGGAGAAAATCCGGTATAAAAACGGTATTGTCATCACCCAACTGGTAAGAAAATTCAACCGTGTACGGATATTGGGTCGGCGTGTAAGATAAAGCCATTACCCGGTTGTCCGAATAAAAAGTCCCCTGATTGTTATTGGCAAAATCCCCAAAGTCCGATTTGGAAAACGATTTAATCTTCTTCCCGCCCTCATCATAAATATTCACTTTAACATCCGAAATGCTGTTCCCTTTATCATATGGAATAAAAACGAGCGCATTATCATCCCCATCTTTGGTAAGAACGGTGGTTACTGTATAAAACTGGTATTTTATGTCATCAATTTTGTTGATCTGAACAGTCGTGAAATCTTTCCGGATTACGGCGTCTGCATTTTTCTTAAGATTTTCAGGAATTGCAGAAACGGG